>NZ_JBHYMQ010000047.1:0-66294 GCF_042742985.1 Streptomyces sp. NPDC058864
CGCCCGTACGGCGCACGGGAAGAGGGGGGCGTGGGGTGGGAGCCCCCCCCCCCCCGGCGGGGCCCGCGGTCCCCCCGGTGGGGCCGTGAGGGGGGGGGGGCGGCCCCCCCCGGGCCCCCGGGGGTGGTGGTCCCCGAA
Source organism: Streptomyces sp. NPDC058864 (assembly GCF_042742985.1). Lineage (NCBI taxonomy): Bacteria > Bacillati > Actinomycetota > Actinomycetes > Kitasatosporales > Streptomycetaceae > Streptomyces > Streptomyces sp. NPDC058864. Next base: position 139 of record NZ_JBHYMQ010000047.1, read on the forward strand.
GTGCCGGGCTTCGGCCGGCGGGTCGCCGAGGGGCGGGCGCTCGGCGAAGGACGCGACGTCGCCGAGGGCGACGCGGACGGGCGCGCCTCGCGTGAGGGGGCCGCGGGGGCGCCATGGGCCGCGGTCGTACCGTACTCGCCTCCGGCCGGCGCACGGCCGGGGCGGAACGGTGCCAGCGCCCCGCCGGCGATCAGCGCCGTGACGACGATCCCGGTACCCACGAGCACCGCGACGGCTGCCCACCGTCCCCGGACCGGCCTGGGTCCGGTTCCGGTTCCGGTTCCGTTCCGGCTGTGTCGTGCCATTCTTGTGCCTTCCTCGTCCTCGGCTGGTGCGTGCGCACGTATCGGGGACCGCAGGGACCACCGGTGGACAACACAAATCCGCGGACGGACCTCGCGGATTTCTGTTGTCCGGGCGCGGGCCGCCCGTCTCCTGTACGTGGAGGCATCGCGGTCGCCGGGGCGGCCGCGCGGTCGTGGACAGCGAGACCAAGTAGGGAAGAGTGGGGCCACATGCGCAAGACGCACCGGAGCGGACCCGGCGCCGGGGTGGTGGTGGCGGCACGCTCGGGCGACCGGCAGGCCCTCGACCGGCTGGTGGCCGAGTGCCTGCCGCTGGTCTACAACATCGTCGGACGGGCGCTGAACGGCCATGCCGACGTGGACGACGTCGTACAGGAGACGCTGTTGCGCATGGTGCGGGGGCTTTCGGAGCTTCGGGACCCGTCGGCGTTCCGGTCCTGGCTGGTGGCGATCACGATCCGGCAGGTCCGCGACCGTGAGCGGGACCGTGCCGTTGCGCGGCACCGCAGCGCCGTACTGGAGGACGCCGAGCGCATACCGGACCCGGCCCTGGACTTCGCGGGGCTGACGATCCTGCGCCTCGGGCTCACCGAGCAGCGGCGTGAGGTCGCCGAGGCCACCCGGTGGCTCGACGAGGACGACCGGGAGCTGCTTGCGCTGTGGTGGCTGGAGGGGACCGGGGAGCTGGACCGGGCCGAACTGGCCTCCGCGCTGGGCCTGTCGGACCGGCACGCGGCGGTGCGGGTGCAGCGCATGAAAAAACAGATGGAGGCCTCCCGCGTCGTCGTCCGGGCGCTGGGCGCCACGCCCGGCTGCGGAGAGCTGCGGGCGACGGCCGCCACCTGGGACGGTGCGCCGAGTCCGCTGTGGCGCAAGCGGTTCGCGCGGCACATCCGCGGGTGCGGTGTCTGCGGTGGGATGGAGCAGGGCCTGCTCCCCATGGACCGGCTGCTCAGCGGGCTGCCGCTGCTGGCGCCGCCCCCGGCGCTCGACCCGGGCCTGGTGGTCGCCACCGTGACCGGGCAGGGCGCGACCGGGCCGGCGCCGGTGCCCCGCCCGGCCGTGCGCGGCGCTCACCGGGCCGCTCCGCGCGGAGTGCGCACCCCCGTACTCGGCGGGGCGGCCGTCGCGGCGGTGGTGGCCGCGGCGCTGGTGGCCGCGCGGCTGATGAACGGTCCGGCGCCGGCGCCGGAAGCGGACGCGCTCCCCGCCGCCTCCGCACCGGCCGTCACGGAAACGGTCACGCCCTCGCCCCGCTCCCCCAGCCCGTCCGCCTCGCCGAGCCCCTCCAAGAAGCCCACGAAGAAGGCCGCGTCACCGAAGCCGACGCGGCAGGCACCCGCGGTGCGGGTCGCCTCGTCCGGCAAGAAGGGCGTCGGGGTGTGGACCTTCCCCGGCGTGGGCAAGGCCCTCGCCTCGTCCGGCGCGAGCTGGTACTACACGTGGTCCACGGGCCACCAGGACGTCGCCTCGCCACCGTCGGGCCGGTTCGTCCCCATGATCTGGGGCCCCGCGTCCGTCACCGCGGACTCACTGGCCCGGGCGAAGGCACAGGGCCCGTACCTGCTCGGCTTCAACGAGCCCGACATGTCCCAGCAGTCGAACATGTCGGTGGAGCAGGCCCTGACGCTGTGGCCGCGACTGATGGAGGCCGGACGGATCCTCGGCAGCCCGGCTGTCGCCACGAACGGCGCAACCCCGGGCGGCTGGCTCGACCGCTTCATGTCGGGGGCCGAGGCCAAGGGCTATCGGGTCGACTTCGTCACGCTCCACTGGTACGGGGGCGACTTCCGCACCGCGGAGGCCGTGTCCCAGCTGACGTCCTATCTGGAGGCTGTCCACCAGCGCTACCACAAGCCGATCTGGCTGACCGAGTACGCCCTGATCGACTTCTCCCAGGGCACCCGTTTCCCCACCCCGGACCAGCAGGCCGCCTTCGTCACGGCATCCACCAAGGCCCTGGAGGCGCTCCCCTACGTACAGCGTTACGCCTGGTTCGGCCTCGGCGCCGACCCGGCCCGCCCGAGCAGCGGCCTGTTCACCGACGGTACGCACACGACCCCGGCGGGCCGCGCATTCCAGGCGGCCGGCTGAGCGGCCTCGGATGATGGCCGCGCCGGCGACCGGGGGGGTGGGTAGTCGCAGGCGCGGCCGTACTGCTCGGGTTCCCGGGCGGGGCGGGTTCATGCAGCCGTTCCCCGAGAAGGGGAACCTCCGTCCGGACGGGGACCGTTGGGGAACCGGAGGGGTGGGGCATGAGGACGCGTCAGTAGGATCGTGACGTCCCCGGGCCGGGCGCGGCGTGGAACGAGGTCGTGCCGGGGCTGTGGATGGGCGGGCGCTACTGGACCGGCCCACGGGGCGAGCTGCACCCGGCGGTGGTGGGTGACGAGTTCGGCCTCGTCGTCAGTCTGTTCACCCGCTCCGGGCACGGCCCGCCGCCCGGCGTGGAGCACATCGTGGCCGAGATCCCGGACGGGCCGCTCGCCCCGGGGCAGATCGAGGTGGTGCAGCGGCTCGCCCGCACGGTCGTCGGGGCCGTGCGGGACGGGCGCCGCACCCTGGTGCGCTGTCACTCCGGCTACAACCGTTCCGGGCTGGTCGTGGCGCAGGCGCTCGCGGAGAACGGCCGCAAGGTGACCGCCGCCGTCGCGCTCGTCCGGGAGCGGCGCTCGCCGTGAGCGCTGAACAACGGGACCTTCGTGGAGTACCTCACCGCGGGCCTGGACGTGGCGCGCCTGCTGACGGGGCTGGACCCCACGCTCAGATGACCGCAGCCTCCAGCGACTCCGGGGCGAAGAGCTCCTCCGGGGTCCAGCGGCGGCCGGAGAGCCCCTGCTCGTGGTGGTAGCGCAGGAAGGTGGCGAGGGTGTCGTGGTTGGCGTCGAGACCGTACGACCAGTAGTCGCGGCCCAGGAGGGCGCGGGCCTCCTCCAGTTGAGGGGTGAGCCAGGGCAGCATGAAGCGCAGCGCCGAGGTGTCGTAGAGGTTGGCGTAGGCGGCGTCCTTGGCGGCGAGCAGTGCCTTGTAGAGGGACTGGGCGACCCAGCGGTGACGCTCGTACACGTCTCGGCGGACGACGACCACGTGCATGATCGGGAAGATCCCCGTCGCCGTGTGGTACTCCTTCTCCGCGGCGACGACGTCGGGGAAGACCCGGCGCACCCGGGGGTCGCCGGCGGTGAAGGGGCCGGGGACGCGCGGGGTGCACAGGGCGTCGATCTCTCCGGAGGCGAGGAGCTCGGAGAGGGTGCGGCCCTGGCCGACGCGCTCGACCCGCACCGTGCCGGGGAGGTCGACCGCGGCCTTCTCGACGCGGCCGGGGGTCTCCTGGCCACCCGTGACATAGGTGACGGAGTCGAAGGGCACGCCGTGCCGGTCGGCGAGGATGCCGCGCATCCACACGCAGGCGGTGAGCTGGAACTCCGGGGTGCCGACGCGCTTGCCTCGCAGGTCCTCGGGGCCGCTGATGCCGGAACCGGTGTGGCAGTACAGGGCGCCGTGCCGGAACATGCGGGAGGTGAAGACCGGCAGGGCCACGAAGGGCGAGGGCTCGGTGCCGTCGCCCAGGGACAGGACGTACGAGGAGAGCGACATCTCGGCGACCTCGAACTCGCGGTGCCGCATCATCCGGAAGAAGGTCTCTTCCACGGGCAGCCGCAGGTAGGTCAGGTCGACGCCGTCGGGGCGGATCGTGCCCTCCTCCAGGGCGCGGGTGCGGTCGTAGTCGCCGCAGGCGAAGGTGAGGTGCAGTCGGGCCATGGTGCGGGCTACCTGCCTTCCGCTGTGAGCCGGGCGTCCAGGCGCGGGTAGACGCGCCGGGCGTTGCCCTCGTAGACCTTGCGCAGTTGTTCGTCGGTGAGGCCGGCCCGGTCGACGTACCGCTTGGTGTCGTCCCAGGCGATGCCGGAGTCGGGGTCGACGCCGCGGACGGCGCCGAGCATCTCCGAGGCGAAGAGGATGTTGCCGGTGTCCACGACCCGGTGCAGCAGGTCGATGCCGGGCTGGTGGTAGACGCAGGTGTCGAACCAGACGTTCTTCATGACGTGTTCGGCTGGGTCGGGGCGGCCGAGCCGGACGGCCAGGCCCCGGTAGCGGCCCCAGTGGTAGGGGACGGCGCCGCCGCCGTGGGGGACGACGAAGCGCAGCGCGGGGAAGCGCGCGAAGAGGTCGCCCTCCACGAACTGCATGAAGGCGGAGGTGTCGGCGTTGAGGTAGTGCGCGCCGAGCGCGTGGAAGCTGGGGTTGCAGGAGGCCGAGACGTGGATCATCGCGGGGACGTCCAGCTCGGTCATGGCCTCGTAGAGGGGGTACCAGTACGGGTCGGTGAGCGGCGGCGAGGTCCAGTGGCCGCCCGAGGGGTCGGGGTTGAGGTTGCAGCCGACGAACCCGAGGCCGGTGACGCAGCGGCGCAGTTCGGCGACGGCGTCGTCGAGCGGACCGCCGGGGGTCTGGGGCAGCTGACACACCCCGGCGAAGTGCCGGGGGAAGAGGGCGGTGACGCGGTGGACGAGGTCGTTGTTCACGCGGGCCCAGTCGCGGGCGGTGGCCGGGTCGGGGACGTGGTGCTCCATCCCGGAGGCCTTCGGGGAGAGGAGCATGAGGTCGGCGCCGCGTTCGCGGAGCAGCTTGAGCTGGTGGTTCCCGATGCTCTCGCGGACTGCGTCGTCACTGATGGCGGGGGGCGCCGGGGCGGGTAGCGCGGGGTCGCGGAGCCGGGCGAGCTGCGCGTCGCGGTACGCCTGGTGCGCGGGCGGGGCGGTGGTGTAGTGGCCGTGGACGTCAATGATCACCGGTGGTCTCCTGGTCGGCGTCGACGTAGGTCAGGCCCTTCCGGGCGAGGCGGTCGCGCATGGCGTTCACGTCGAGGCCGAGTTCGCCGTTCGCGTAGCGCTCGCGAGTGCCGGCCTCCTTCTCCTCGCGGGAGCGGCAGGCCGCCAGGACGGCGGCGGCGCGCAGCCGGGGGACGACGACCACGCCGTCGTCGTCGGCGACGATCACGTCTCCGGGGGCGACGTGCTGCCCGGCGCACACCACGGGGAGGTTGACGTCGCCGAGGGTCTCCTTGACGGTGCCGAAGGCGCTGATGTGCCGTGCCCAGACGGGGAAGCCCATCCGCCGCAGGTCGGCGACGTCGCGGCAGCCGGCGTCGATGACGAGTCCGCGCACGCCACGGGCGGCGGCGGAGGTGGCGAGCAGATCACCGAAGTATCCGGCCTCCGAGGGGGAGGTGGGGGCGACGACGAGGACGTCGCCGTCGCGGCACTGCTCGACCGCGACGTGGATCATCCAGTTGTCGCCCGGCGGGACGGCGACGGTGACCGCGGTGCCGGCGATGTGCGCGCCCGCCCAGACGGGGCGCAGCCGTGGGGAGAGCAGCCCGGTGCGGCCCTGGGCCTCGTGGACGGTGGCGACCCCGTACGCGGCGAGGGCGTCGACGCCGGCGCGGTCGGCGCGGCGGGGGTTGCGGACGACGACGCTCATGCCGCCGCCCACGGCAGCAGGGAGACGTGCACGGCGTCCGCGCCGTCCTCGCCCCCGACGGTCCTGATGGCGCGGTCGGTCTCGGCGAGCGGGAAGCTGTGGGTGCTCAGCTTCTCCAGCGGGAAGCGGCCGGACGCGAGCTGTTCGAGGGCGAGTTCGCAGGAGCGGTGGCTGTGGCCGCGGGCGCTCTTGAGGCTGATGGACTTCTCGGTGAGCTTCTTCATCGGGAAGTCGGGGAAGGCGGCGAGTTCGCCCTGGACCACCATGACGCCCTCGCGCCGCTTGAGCGCGTCGATGCCGAGGAGTACGGGTGCCGTGCCGGCGCCCGCGGTGCAGTCGAGGACCACGTCGACGCCGCGGCCGCCGGTGATCTCCAGCACGCGGGTGAGGGCGTCCTCCCGCTGGACGTCGACGACGTGGTCGGCGCCGAGTTCGCGGGCGAGGGAGAGCCGCGCGGCATCGCGGGTGGTGCCGGTGACGATCACGGTGGAAGCGCCGGCCTGCCTGCAGGCGACGACCTGGGACAGGCCCTGCTGTCCGGGGCCCTGGATGAGGACGGTCGAGGCATAGCCGACGCCGGCAGTGACCAGGGCCCATTCGATGCCGTTGGACAACGGGGTGACCAGGCCGGCGAGTTCGGCCGAGACCCCGTCGGGGACGCGGTGGGTCACGGAGTTCCACGGCAGGTAGAGGTACTGCGCGAAGCCGCCCCACAGGTGGTAGGGGTTGTCGGCCGAGGTGTAGCCGTAGCGGCGGGCGTCGGGGTTGGTGCGCCAGTCGGTGGCCTCGCAGTGCCGGTACTCGCCGCGGTGGCACCATTCGCAGCGGAAGCAGCCGACGTAGTGCTCGACGAAGACCCGGTCGCCCTCCCGCAGGCCCTTGCGCTCGGTGAAGGCGCGGCCCGCCCGTGCGATGACGCCGACGTTCTCGTGCCCCATGATCACGGGGCCGGCGAACGGCGGCTTGCGGTACATCTTCACGTCGGTGCCGCAGATTCCCGCGACCTCGACCTTCAACAGGGCTCCGTCGTCGGGGACCTCGGGCATCGCGAACTCGCGCAGCTCGGTCGTGCCCGGGCCCGTCCTGACCGCCGCCAGCACCTTTTCCGCCATGGCCTCTCCTTGTGTCGGGGGCTGTTCGCGTGGCACCTTAGTCTATGGCCTTATGGTCTGACCATGGTACCTTTCTCGTCGTCAGGAAGCGTCAGGAGGGCAGACGGCATGGACGGGACACCGCGGCTCAGGACGGTCACGCGCACCCAGGGCAACAACGAGGCACTCAAGACCGGCGCGGTGCCCCCGCGCGGCTTCCGCTTCGACTTCGAGGAGGTGCCCGTCCTCGTCCACGCCTTCCGGCGCATGGTCCGCGGGCTGGAGTTCGACATCAGCGAGATGGCGCTCACCACCTACCTGGTGGCGAAGGCACACGGCGCGCGGTTCACCGCCGTCCCCGCCTTCCTCGTCCGGGGCTTCCACCACGGCGCGATCCACCACGACCCCGCCTCGGACGTGAGCGGGCCCAAGGACCTGGAGGGCCGCCGGGTCGGTGTGAGCCGCGGCTACACCGTCACCACGGGCGTGTGGGCGCGGGCCGTCCTGCGCGACGAGCACGGCGTCGACCTCAGCCGGGTGACCTGGGTGCTCTCCGGCGACGAGCACGTGGCCGGCTACCGGCCGCCCTCCAACGTCATCCCCATGGAGCCGGGCCGCTCGCTGGAGGAGATGCTGCTCGCCGGTGAACTCGCCGCGGTGATCGGACCGGCCCCGCAATCGCCCGCGCTCGCGCCGCTGATCCCCGACCCGCAGGAGGCGGGCTTCACCGCCCTGCGCGAGCGCGGCCTCTATCCGGTCAACCACCTCGTCGTCGTCAAGGACGAACTCCTCGCCGCACGGCCCGAACTGGGCGCCGAGGTCTTCGACGCCTTCGCCCGCGCCAAGCTGCACTACGTCGAGCGGCTGCGGCACGACACCCTCGGCTCCGTCACGGCGACGGACCGCATGTACCGGCGGGTCATGGAGACCACCGGCGCCGACCCGCTGCCGTACGGCATCGAACCCAACCGTGCGGTGCTGGAGGAGCTGCTGCGGCACGCCGTCGACCAGCGCATCCTCGACCGTGCGGTGCCGCTGGACGGCCTCTTCGCCGAGACCACCCGCGATCTGACGGCCTGACGTCCGCGAAGAGGGAGACACGATGCGCATCGCCATCGCCGGCGACCACAACGGGGTCGCCCTGAAGGCCCGGCTGACGGCATGGCTCAGCGACCGCGGCCACACCGTCGACGACCGCGGCAGCCACAGCGCCGACACCGTCGACTACCCGCCGCTCTGCGCGGACGTCTGCGACCGGGTGGTCGCCGGTGCGGCCGACCGCGGCATCGTCCTGGGCGGCAGCGGCCTGGGGGAGACCGTCGCCTGCAACAAGATCGCCGGCATCCGGGCCGGCCTGTGCCACGACGTGTGGAGCGCCAGCATCTCGCGGGGCAACAACGACTCCAACGTGCTCGTGCTGGCGGCGATGGTGCTCACCGCCGACTTGGCCGAGGAGATCGTGGCGGCCTGGCTGGAGACCCCGTTCAAGGGCGGGGTGCACCAGCGCCGCGTCGAGCAGATCGCGGCGCTCGAACAGCGCTCCTCCCCCACCGTGCCGGGATCCCCGGGGGCCTGACCACGCGGCGAGCAGGGCCCCGGTTCCGGTGGCGCGGCGCGCGGTCCGGCGCGTTACTGGAAGGTATGCAGGCGACGACCCGCACTCCCTCCCCCTGGCGCGACGGCGCGCCTCCCCGTGGCCCGGTGATCCCGTGACCGGCCGCGGCGGCTTCGGGCCCGCGCACGGCGTGCTGTGCGGGGCGGCCGCGGGCGCGGCGGGCACGACCGCCCTCAACACCGTGGGCTACCTGGACATGCTGCTGCGCGGCCGGGCCGCCAGCTCCGCCCCGGCGGCGACCGTCGAGCGGCTCTCCGAGACCACGCACGTGCCGATCCCCGGTGACGACAGCGCCCGCCGCAACCGCATCTCGTCCCTGGGCGCCCTCACCGGCATCGCGGCCGGGGCCGGCATGGGCGCGACGCTGGGACTGGCCCTGGGCTGCGGCTGGCGGCCGGCGACCGTCGTGCTGACGGCGACGGCGACCGTGGGCGCGCTGATCGGCACCAACGGCCCGATGACCGTGCTGCGGGTGACCGATCCGCGCACCTGGTCGCGCTCGGACTGGATCTCCGACATCGTGCCGCACGTGGCGTACGCCCTGGTCACCACTGCCGTCCTCACGGGGCTCCGGGCGGGACGCGTACGAATTCCGCGATGAGCGCGAGCAGCGCCGTCAGCGCGGCGCCGGGCCGGCGCACCGAGGAGTAGGCGACGCCCATCGACCATTCGAGGGGTGCGCCCGCGACGGGGCGCACCCGCACGCCCGGGTCGCCCGCGGCGACCGCGAAGGAGGGCATGAGGGCGACGCCCAGGCCCTGCCGGACGCCGGCCTACCGGCCGCAGCGCGTCTCGGTGCCCGCGGCGACGCGCCCCGCGTTCTTCGCCGCCTGCGGGGCGACGCTGGCGGCCTTCGCGGTGCTGGGCCTGTTCACCTCGCTGGGGCCGGCGTTCGTCGCCGGTACGCTGCACCAGCCGTCGCGCGCGCTGGCCGGTCTGGTGCCGTTCCTGGTCTTCGGTTCCGCGGCCGGCGCGCAGGCGCTGCTGCTGCGGGTCACCGCCCGGCTTCAGCTGGCGACCGGCCTCGCGTCGATGGCGGCGGGCCTGGCGGCCGTGACCGCGGCCGTGTGGCTGCCGAGCCTCGGCCTGTTCGTGGCGGGCGGCATGGCCGCCGGTGCCGGTGCCGGGGTGCTCTTCAAGGGCACCGTCTCCACGGTGGTCTCCCTCGCGGAGCCGCACCGCCGCGGCGAGGCCCTCGCGGGCCTGTTCCTGGCCGCGCACATCGGCCTGGCGGTGCCCGTCCTCGGGCTCGGCGTCGGCACGCTCTACGTCTCGCAGCGACTGGCGCTTCTCGGCTTCGCCACGCTGCTCATCGCGATCTGCGCCGCCGTCAGCCGCCGCCTGCTGCGCCGCTGAGCACGGACCAGCGGCCGGGTGGGGTCCGCGGGGAGGCCGGCCCCGGCCACGGCCCGCGCCGGGAAGCCAGGCCATGCGGTCGCCACGAACTCGAGCACCCGCTCCCCCGCCACCACCTCCCGCGCCGAGGACCCGCAACGCCCCCGGCACCGCAGCGGCCGGCACTCGTCCGTGCACGTGCGCGGCCGTCAGCCGCCGTCCCCCGCGCCGCCCAGGAAGGCCAGCACCCGGTCCGCCGCCGTCACCTCCGTCTGCTCCGCGACCGGGACGTCCCAGAACTCCGCGCGCGGCAGGCACTCCTGGAGGTAGCGGGCCGCGGAGGGCGCGTGGGAGTCGTCCTGGCCGGGGACGATCAGGGTCGGCACGTCGAGCAGGAGCAGGTCCTCGGGCTCGGGGCCGGGGACCGTGTCGCGGTCGAAGAGCAGCCGGGCCGAGCCGGCGACGGCCACCCGGTACCGCTCGGGGTCGGTGCGGGCGTAGGCGTCGGCGAACTCCGGTTCGCCGCGGATGACATGGGCCCACGGCCCGACGCGGGGGTCGTCGGTGAAGCCGGCGCCGGTCGTCCCGGCGAGGTCGACGACCCCGCCGAGCCCGTGCTCCGCCGCGTACGCCAGGTGCCGCTCGAAGCGGGCGTGCTGCTTCATGCGGTACTTGACCCCGCCCGCCGGGGAGTACAGCACCATGCCGAGCACCCGTTCCGGGTGGGCCACCGCGAGCGCGGCCGCGGTCGAGCAGCCGACGCAGCCGCCCATCAGGTGGGCCCGTTCGATACCGAGGTGGTCGAGGAGGCCGCGGCCCTGGGCGGCGTAGGCCGCCCAGGACAGGCGCTCGATCCGGCCGCCGGAGCGCCCGGACTCGCGCCGGTCGAAGGTGATGCAGGTGTACCGCTCGGTGAGCCGGTCGAGCAGCCGCAGCCTCCGGTACACGCCGACCGTCCGCCAGCCCTCCAGACTGGAGTCGAAGCCACCGGGCGAGAACATCAGCAGCGGCGGCCCGAAACCGGCCGTCTCATAACGCGTGGGGATCCCGTCGATGACGGCGGTGGGCATGGGCGGTGGTCCTCTCGGTGGTGCGGGTCAGCCGGCGGGCGGGACAGCGGGCGGCACGGGGATGCCGCCGGCGATCTGCCGGGCCGCGCGGACGTCCGCCGCGTACGCGGTGATCGCGTCGAGCGTGACGGCGGCGACGTTGGCGTAGGTGTCGGGCGGGTCGTCGATGGCGTCCGCGGAATAGCCGATGGCCGCGTGGGCCATCCGCATCCGGCCGTCGAGCCAGGGGCCGCCGCCGAAGCCGCCGAGGACCGGGACCGAGACGGCGGCGGCGACGGCGGCGCCGACGACGGGGCCGGAGTTGGTGAAGTTGAGCAGCGCGGCGCCCGCCTCCTCGAGCCGTCTGGCCTCGGCGACGAGGGCGTCCGTCATCTCCTCCGGCACCTGGTCGGCGGCCGAGGGGACAGCCCGGTACGCGACCCCATAGCGCAGCGCGGTCTGCGGCGTGATGCCGAACTGGGCGAACACCGGAATGCCGGCGCGGGTGATGGCCTCCACCGACTCGAGGAAGTCCGGGGCGGCGTCGAGCTTGACCATGTCGACGCCGGCCTCCTTCACGAAGCGGACGGCGGCCCGTACGGCGCCGGCGGTGCCCTCCTGGAGCGGGCCGAAGGGGAAGTCGGCGCTGAGCAGTGCCCTGCTGACGCCCCGCCGGACGGCCTTGGTGACCACGATCATCTCGTCCATCGTGATCTCGAGGGGGTTGGCGTGCCCCCACAGGTTCACCCCGACCGTGTCGCCGACGGAGACCAGGTCGACCTCGGCCCGGTCCACGATGCGCGCCATCTGGTGGTCCCAGGCGACGACGCCGACGATCTTGCGGCCCTCCTCCTTCATGCGCCGCAGATCACGCAGGCTGGTCTTGCCGGGCATGCCACGTCCTCCTAGACCCTGAGTGCGGTGAGCAGTTCGAAGACGTCGCTCTCGTCGGCGGACAGCATCAGCACCCGCGCGTAGGGGCGCAGCGCCGAGACGGCGTCGTCGGCCTCGAAGCCGTCGCCGAGCACGACGCCCGCGGTGGTGATGCCGTGCCGCCAGCAGAAGCGGCCGATGGCCGCGGCCGTGTCCCGGCCCCCGTCCTCGGTGGCGAGGACGACGACGACGTCGCTGCCGTCCAGGACTGCGGGCAGCGGCACGCGCGTGCCGTCGAGCGCGTGCAGCAGCGGGTCGCCGGTGCCGTCCGGCCCGGGGCCACCGCCGGTGTAGAACCGGGCGTGGGCCCAGGGGTGTTCGGCCAGCCGGCGGGCGACGGCGGTCGCCCGGCCGTCCAGCCCGATGACCCGGGCGGCACGGGCCGGCGCGATGGGCACACGGATCCTGAACCGGGACTCGCCCGCGGAGGCCGCCCGGGCGCTCTCGCTCGGGTACACGGTGGGCGCCGCCATGTCAGACCGAGGCCTGGGGGACGCCGGGGGTGACCTTGACCGCGTCGCGGCAGGAGTCGAGAAAGGACTCGGCCTGCGGCAGGACCACCGCCGCCGAGCGGACCTTGTGGTGCGCGGGGTCGACCCCGGGCGGCGTCGCGCCCTCGTCCCGCAGGGCGAGCGCGGCCTTGCGGAGCTTCTGGCGGGCCTTGATGATCCCGCTGTCGGCGGGGACGAGCCGCTCGCGGGTGCGGTCGACGATCGGGCCCATGCTCTCCTGGAGCGAGGCGTCCTGCATGGCGATCCCGGCGACGCCGGAGTAGGTGTCGCCGCGGCGCTGGGCCGCACGGTCGATCAGGTAGTCGTTGTCCATGTTGGCGACGGGCCGGTAGGTGCCGGGGATGTTCTTGCTGTGGACGCCGTGGCCGTCGGCCATCGCCTGCCGCTCGGTGCCGGTGAGCGCGCGGACGGGGTGGTAGTCGAAGGAGTAGGTCCAGCAGTTCTCGTCGTCGATCGGCACCCAGAAGTGGCCGTGCACGGGGTGGTCGCCGCGCGGCGGCACCATCGTGAACGCCGGCATCACCCAAGGGGTGATGCGCCAGTAGTAGGTGCCGTCCTCGGCGTTGCGGCGGGCGCCGACGAAGAGTCCGCCGTCGCTGTCGGCGACCTCGAAGAAGGGCTTGGTGTCCTTCATGTTGTACTCGTTGCCCTTGGCGCCCTTGAACAGCGGATCGGTCTTCAGTCCGCCGGAGTGCAGGAACGTCACGTGGCTGGAGTCGATGCCGCCCTCGAAGGCCTGCAGCCAGTTGCACTGCTGCAAGCGCTTGGAGGTGTAGGTCTGCTCGGCCGGCACGTGGCACCACTCGAACTCGGGCAGCGGCGGCTGGGTGGCCTTGTCGCCCATGTACGTCCACAACACGTCGCCGATCCTGACCAGCGGGTACGAGGTGAGCTGGACGTTCTGGCAGAAGCTGCTGTTGTCGGCCTCGGAGGGCACCTCGATGCACTGACCGGTGACGTCGTACTTCCAGCCGTGGTACGGGCAGCGCAGCCCGGAGCCCTCGTTGCGGCCGAACCAGAGGGAGGCGCCGCGGTGGGCGCAGAACTCGTCGATCAGGCCGTAGCGTCCCTCGCTGTCGCGGAAGGCGACCATGCGTTCCGACAGCAGCTTCACGCGCACCGGCGGGCAGTCGTCCTCGGGCAGTTCCTCGGCGAGCAGCGCGGGGATCCAGTACTGCCGGAACAGCTCGCCCATGGGCGTGCCGGGGCCGGTCTGCGTGAGCAGCTCGTTGATGTCTTTTCTGAGCACGGCCGTTTCCCTTTCGGAACTGACCGCCGGACGGCGGCGGATCGGTGGGTGAGCGTGCGGTGCGGCAGCGCCGGCCGGGAGGGCCGGCCGGGCCGGTCAGGGCTGCTGCGGGGGGATGTCGACGGTCAGTCCGCCGAGGTCCTGCGTGACGCGGATCTGGCAGGCCAGCCGGCTGGTGCCGCGCCGTTCCTCGACGGCGAGGTCGAGGAGGTCGTCCTCCATCTCACCGGGCGGGCCGACCAGGGCCGCGAACTCCTCACGGACCCACACATGGCAGGTCGCGCAGGACTGATTGCCGCCGCATTCCGCGACGATCCCGGGGACACCGTTCCTGACCGCGGCCGACATGACCGAGTCACCGAGCGCCGCGTCGACGGTGTATTCGGGACCGTCACTGCCGACGAAGATCACCTTGGGCACGGTCCCTCTTTCTCTCGTGGTGGGACATTGCCGAAGCGATGGACAGGCCGAAGGGCCATGGCCATCGGTTCATGGTCTGTCCATTAGACCAGATGCCGTGAGAACGAAACAAGGGACCGTCGCACGGGCCACAATCGGCGCCATGCGGACACTGATCCTGCTCCGTCACGGCGAGAGCGAATGGAACGCGGAGAACCGGTTCACCGGCTGGGTCGACGTCGGCCTGACGGCACACGGCGAGGAACAGGCGCGGCGCAGCGGCCGGTTGCTGCGCGAGGCGGGGCTGCTCCCGGACGCGCTGCACACCTCGGTGCTGACCCGGGCGGTGCGCACCGGCACGCTCACCGCGATGGCGTCGGGCCGCCCCGGCGTACCGGCCACGCAGCACTGGCGGCTGAACGAACGTCACTACGGGGCGCTCCAGGGACGCGACAAGCACGAGACGCTGCGCCGCTACGGCGAGGAGCGGTTCCGGCACTGGCGCCGCTCGTACGACGGCACCCCGCCCCCGCTCGCACCGGGCGACCCCTGGGACACCTCGGACGATCCCCGTTACGCGCACCTGCCGGCCGGCCTGCTGCCGCGCACCGAGTCGCTGGCGGACGTCACGGCACGCCTGCTGCCGCACTGGCGCGACGCGGTCGTGCCCGATCTCCGCGCCGGGCGTACGGTCTTGATCGTCGCCCACAGCAACTCCCTGCGGGCGCTGGTCGCACACCTGGACCGACTCGGCCGTGAGGAGGTGACGGCACTGAACATCCCGACCGGGAACCCGCTGGTCTACGGCCTGGACGAGGGGCTGCGACCGCTCGTGCGCGGGGGTCGCTACCTCGGCCCGGGTGCCGCCGAGGCCGCCGCGGAGGTGGCCGGGCAGGGGCGCGAACCGACCGCGACACAGCGTTGACGGGCTTTCACAGTGGACTTATGGTTCTACCAATCTGCCACCCATCCAGCCCATCCACGCAGCCCGCTCGGTGCTGTGAGAGCCGAAACACGAAGGGCCGACGCATGGCCAAGGACGCGATCGTCAACGAGAACCTGGCGGCCAAGTTCGCCACGGAGAAGGAATCCCCGTACACCCGCTGGGTCGCCGCCGAGGGGCTGGACATCATCGCCGCCCACTACGTGCCCGACCTGCGCACGGTCGAGCTGAAGCCGTGGGAACGGCGCGGCGGACGGGGCGTGTTCATCAACCACGAGGCCACCCGGACCTCGAACGACTGCTACGTGTGCGAGATCCCTGCGGGCGGGAGGCTGGCACCGCAGCGGCAGCTGTTCGAGGAGATGATCCTCGTCCTCGACGGACAGGGCTCGACGCGGGTGTGGAACGACGCCGGCGCCGAGGTCACCTTCGAGTGGCAGGCCGGGTCGATCTTCGCCATCCCGCTCAACGCCCACCACCAGCACTTCAACGGCTCCGGCCGGAAGACCGCACGCTTCGTCTCCTCCACGAACCTGCCGCCGGTGCTCAACCTCTACGGGGACGCCGACTTCGTCTTCCACACGCCCAGGGACTTCACCGACCGCTTCGCCGGCGAGCCGGACTACTTCTCCCCCAAGGGCGAGCAGAAGGGCCTGCTGCTGGACACCAACTTCGTCGCGGACGCGGTCGACCTGCCGCTGGTCGAGGCGAAGGAGCGCGGCGCGGGCGGCGGCCACATCCGCTTCGCCATGGCCAAGGGCTCGATGAACAGCCACATATCGCAGTTCCCGACCGCCACCTACAAGAAGGGCCACCGGCACGGCCCGGGCGCCCACGTGATCATCCTTTCGGGCGAGGGCTACAGCCTGATGTGGCCCGAGGGCGAGGAGCCGCGGCGCTACGAGTGGGGTCCCGGCACGCTGATCGTGCCGCCCAACATGTGGTTCCACCAGCACTTCAACACCGGCCCGGAACCGGCCCGCTACCTGGCCTTCAAGCACGAGGTGGTCTCGGTGCGGAACGCCCAGGGCGTACCCAAGGCCTGGATCAGCCGGCGTATCGGCGGTGACCAGATCGACTACGCCGACGAGTCGTCCTACGTGCGCGAGACCTTCCGCGAGGCGTTGTCCAAGCACGGCATGGAGCCGCGGATGGACGCCGTGTACGAGGCGGAACTGGCCACCCTGCCGCCCGCGCCCACCGGGGAATCCGTCTCCGCCTGACGACCGACGCACCCAAGGAGCGGGAACCGTGCGGCACTCCGGTGACCACAGCGACGACGGGGGGCGCACGGTCCACTCGGCGTACACCCCCGCCCACGACCACGTGCACGACGACGACGTGGCCGGCGCCCTGGAGGACAACCCGATCTGGCGGCAGGACAACGTCACGCTGCACAGCGTCGGGATGGACATCGGGTCGTCCGGCACCCAAGTGGTCTTCTCCCGGCTGCACCTGCGCCGGATCGGGGAGGACCTGACGAGCCGGTACCTGGTGGTCCGCAGGGACACCGTGTACCGGTCCCCCGTCGAACTGACCCCGTACGCGAGCGACGAGCACATCGACGCCGGTGCGCTCGGCGCGATCATCGACAAGGCGTACCACGACGCGGCCGTCGATCCGGCGGACATCGACACCGGGGTGGTGATCCTGACCGGCGAGGCACTGCGCCGGCGCAACGCCGAGGTCATCGCGGGGGTGCTGGCCGAGCGCGGCGGCGAACTGGTCACCGCGACGGCCGGCCACCACATGGAGGCCATGCTCGCCGCGTACGGCTCGGGCGCGGCGAAGGTCTCGTACGACCGCGGACTGCGCGTCCTCAACGTCGACATCGGCGGCGGGACGACCAAGCTCGCCGTGCTCGACCGCGGGCAGGTGGTGGCCACCGCCGCCGTGCACGTCGGCGGGCGGCTGCAGGTGACCGACGAGCGGGGCCGTCTGGTACGGCTCGATCCGGCGGGCCGCCGGCACGCGGCCCGCGCGGGGTACGGCTGGGAACTCGGCGACACCGTGGCCGACGCCGAGTCCGAGCGGGTGGCGGAGACGATGGCGGACGCCCTCGTCCGCCTGCTGACCGCTCCCGGCGATCCGCCTCCCCCGGACGCCGGCCGGCTGTATCTGACCGACGCTCTGCCGGACACCGGCCCTTTCGACGGAGTGATGTTCTCCGGCGGCGTCGCGGAGTACGTATACGACCGGGAGCGGCGCGGGTTCGGCGACCTCGGCCGGCCGCTCGGCCGTGCGCTGCGCCGCAGGATCGAGGACGGCTCGCTGCCCTTCCCCTTGCTGCCGCCCGGCGAGTGCATCCGCGCCACGGCGCTCGGGGCCTCGGAGTACAGCGTCCAGCTCAGCGGCAACACCGGGTGCGTCACCGATCCGGGGGCGCTGCTGCCGCGCCGCAACCTGCAGGTGGTCAGGCCGGCGTACGAGCTCGGGGAGACCGTCGACCCGGAAGCGGTCGCCGCCGCGGTCCGTCGCCGGCTGGTCGCCCTGGACGCGGGGCGGAACGGCGCCGACGTCGCCCTCGCGATGTCGTGGAGCGGTCCGCCGGGCCACGACCGGCTGCTGCCCTTCGCCCGCGGCATCCGCGACGGGCTGGCGGAACGCATCGACCAGGGGCTGCCGGTCTACGTGATGCTCGACGGGGACGTCGCCATGACGCTCGGCCGGCTGCTGCGCGACGAGCTCGACGTGACGGTAGACGTGCTGGTGGTCGACGGGCTGCACCTGCGGGACTTCGACTGGATCGACATCGGGCGGATGCGCCATCCGTCCAACACGGTGCCGGTGACGATCAAGTCCCTGGTGTTCGGCGAGGACTCCCACCAGGGCGGCTTTGCCGACGCTTGACGGTGCGTCAACCCCGACCGGTAACGATAACGTAACATCCGAGTCCGATGGTTAGACCATAAGACCTAACCTCATGTTTCATGCAGGGACAGACCCGGCTACCGGAAGGTGACACCGATGTGTGACAGCGGCCGGCCGGGCCGACGGACCGAAGGGCCCGGGCGCCACCCGGCGTCACCCCCGACCGGCCGCCACCGGTCGTGAAGGACCCGTCCCGCTGACCGCGGGCCCGTCCCGGTCCCCTCCCCCCACGGCTTTGCGCTCATCCGACTGCTCTTGACGACCCTCCGGCTTTCGTCCAAGGAGTGTGCGATGCGTCATGGTGCCCTCACCGCCGGCCTCCTGGCCGCCGGCCTCGTCCTCGCCGGCTGCGGCTCCGCGCCCACCACGACCGGGGCGGGCGGCCCCGCACCCGAGGGGGCGGACCCCTACACCGACTACACCGCGCTGACCGGGAGCGCGCGCACCGAGAGGCTGCTCGCCGACGCCCGGTCCGAGGGCGGAGTGCTGGACCTCTACACCTCCAACACCGACATCCAGGACCTCGTCGACGGCTTCGAAAAGGCCTACCCCGCCGTCAAGGTCCGTGCGTTCCGCGCCAACTCCGAGACCGTCCTGCAGCGGGCGCTCCAGGAGAACCAGGCGGGCAAGCCGCAGAACGACGTCGTGGACACCAACGACCTGGAGCTGCGCGCCCTGGACTCCCAGCACCTGCTCACCCCCTACGACGGCCCCGCCAAGGAGGGCCTGAGGGACGCCGCGAAACAGTTCGGCGGCTGGACCGCCGAGCGCTTCAACGCCTTCGTCGTCGGCTGGAACACCGACCAGGTCCCGGCCGGCCAGGAGCCCAGGGACTTCGCCGACCTCGCCGACCCGAGGTGGAAGGGCAAGCTCTCCGTCGAGATCGGCGACTGGGACTGGTACGCGTCGATGCACACCTACCTCACCGACGCGAAGGGCATGAGCCCCTCCGCCGTCGACGACCTCTTCCGGCGCATCGCCGCCAACGTCAAGGTCACCAAGGGCCACACCGTGCAGGGCGAACTGCTCAGCGCCGGTCAGTTCTCCGTGGCCTTGTCCGTCTACTCCCACACCGTCGACAAGGCCGCCAGGAAGGGCGCGCCCGTGACGTACAAGCCGGTCGTCGAGCCGGTGATCCTGCGGCCCAACGGCGTTGGCCTGATGGCTCACCCGCGCCACCCCGCCGCGGCGCTGCTGTGGACGGACTGGGTGCTCAGCGAGGGCCAGAAGGTCATCGCCGACTCCCTGCGCATCCCGGCCGCGAAGACCGTTGAGGGCTTCAAGGACCCGATCCCGCCCGGCACCACCACGTACAGCCTCTCCAAGACCGCCGAGACCGACAGCAAGAAGTGGAACGCCGCCTACGACGCGCTGCTGCGCGGCGTCCCCGCCACCGGCTGACCGCACACCCACACCCCCTCTCGCACCCTCGATACAGGAGAGCTCCACATGAGGACCCGCAACTCGACTCTCGCCGTGGCCGGACTGCTGGTCACGGCCGTCACCACAGGGTGCGGCGGCGCCGTCCCGGGCGCTTCCAACAGCCAGGCCGAGTCCGTCTATTCCCAGATCGCCGGGCTCCCCAAGGACCAGCAGGTCGCCAAGGCCAGGGAACTCGCGGGCAAGGAAGGGAGAGTGCTCTCTCTCTCTACACCTCGATGACCGCCGACATCGCCACGCCCATAGGCAAGGCCTTCGAGAAGCAGTACGGCATCCACGTCAGCGTCTTCCGCGGCAACTCCGAGACGGTGCTGCAGCGCACGCTCCAGGAGGAGAAGGCGAACCGGCCGGGGGCCGACGCCGTCGAGACCAACTTCCTGGAGATGACCGCGCTCGCCGACAACCACTACCTGGTCCCGTTCAACGGCTCCGCCCTCGACAAGGTCGAGAAGACCGGCAAGTTCGACCAGTGGACGGCCAGCCGGCTGAACGTCTTCCAGCCCGCCTGGAACACGAACCTGATCAAGCCTGCCGACGAACCGCAGAGCTGGGAGGACCTGGCCCTGCCCAAGTACAAGGGCAAGATCACCCTGGAGCTCAGCGACAGCGACTGGTTCGAGAACGTCACCAAGTACTGGCTGGCGCACGGGAAGTCCCAGGGCGAGGTCGACACGCTCTGGAAGCAGATCGCGGCCAACGCCAAGGTCGCCAAGGGCCACACCACGATGATGCAGTTCCTCACCGCGGGCCAGACCCCGATGGAGGCGATGAACTACACCTACATCACCTACCGGGCCACCCAGGAGGGCGCCCCCGTCACCTACCTCCCGCAGGGCGGGGTGTCGAAGATCCCCGCGTTCGCCCGGCCCAACGGCGTCGGCATGATCAAGGGCGCCCAGCACCCGGCCGCGGCCTGGCTGTTCTACCACTGGTTGCTCACCGACGGGCAGAAGGAGCTGGTCAAGCTGGGTCTGACCCCCTCCACCAAGGTCCCCGGCGACAAGAGCCTCGACGGCCTCACCCTCGTCCCGTTCGACGTCGAGGGACTGAGCAACGACGACGGCAGCTGGGACAAGAAGTACGACGCGCTGCTGCGCGGCGCCGCCACGGTGGGGAACTGACCGCCGATGACCCTCGTACCCGCACCCGCCGCGTCCCGCGACGACGACCGGTCCCCCGGGGCGGACACCGTCCCCGGACCGGCCGGCACCGCGGGACCGGGCCGCCTCGCCCGGCTGCTGAGGCGTCCGCTGTCCCTGCAGGGCCTGCTGGTCGGCGCGGCCGTCGTGATCGTCGGCTACCTCGCCGTCGTCCCGCTCGGCTACCTGGTCCACGACACCTTCCTGAGCGCCGACGGCACGGGCGTGTCCGTCTCGGCCTTCTCCCGGGCCTACGGGGGCAACTCCCAGGCCGGCTCGATGATGCTGAACTCGCTGTGGTTCGCGTTCGGCTCGGCCGCGCTCGCCCTCGTGCTCGGCACCGTGCTCGCCTACGTGCAGGTGCGCACCGACACCCCGTTCAAGGGGCTGTTCTTCGCGGCCTCGCTGGTGCCGCTCATCGTGCCGGGCATCCTGTACGCCACCTCCTGGATCTTCCTCGGTGACCCGTCCAGCGGCGTGCTCAACTCGTTGGTCTTCAAGCCTCTGTTCGGCACCTCGCCGATCAACATCTTCAGCGTGTGGGGCATGATCTGGGTGCAGGGGCTGCACCTCGCCCCGGTCGCGTTCCTGCTGATGGTGGCCGCCTTCCGGGCGATGGACCCCTCGCTGGAGGAGTCGGCGGCCATGTCGGGAGCGGGCCGGCTCACCGTGCTGCGCCGGGTCACCGTCCCCCTGCTGCGCCCGGCGATGATCTCGGCGGCGCTGCTGATGTTCGTGCAGTCACTGGAGAGCTTCGAGGTGCCCGGCCTGCTGGGGCTGCAGAACGGCATCTACGTCTTCACCAGCCGGATCTACTTCGTGCTGCGCTCCTACCCGGCCGACTACGGTGCCGCCGGGGCGTACGCGATCGGCCTGCTGGTGATCGCCGCGGCGGGCGTGCTGGTCTCCGGCTGGCTGCAGCGCTCCTCGCGCAACTTCCAGACGGTCACCGGCAAGGCGTTCCGGCCCCGCCCGGTGGAGCTGGGGCGCGCCCGGCCGTTCGTGGGCGCCGCCGTCATCGGCTACTTCCTGCTCACGGTGGTCCTGCCGGTCGCCGTCCTGGTCTACGCGAGCCTGCTCAAGTACTACACCGCGCCCTCCCGCAAGACGCTGAGCACGATGACGCTCGACAACTACCGCGAGGTCGCGGACATGCCGCTGGCGTTCACGGCGCTGAAGAACTCGCTCATCGTCGGGGTGGGCGCCGCGACCGTGGTCATGGTGCTCACCGCGATCGTCTCCTGGGTCGTGCTGCGCACCAAGGCACCGGGCCGGCGGCTGCTGGACCTGCTGGCCTTCACGCCCATCGTCATCCCCGGCCTGGTCCTGGGCCTCGCGCTGTCCTTCGTCTACCTGCGGATGCCGCTGCCGGTCTACGGCACGCTGCTCATCCTGCTGGTGTCGTACTGCACGCGCTACCTGCCCTACGGCATGCGCTACGCGTCGTCGGCGATGGCCCAGATGTCGCCGGAGCTGGAGGAGTCGGCCGCGGTGTCCGGCGCCTCGTGGTTCCAGACCTTCCGGCGGGTGCTGCTGCCGTTGATGAGCAGCGGCATCCTCGCCGGCTGGGTCTACATCCTGGTGGTCTCCTTCCGGGAGCTGTCCAGCACGATCCTGCTGTACAGCCCGGGCAAGGAGGTGCTGTCGGTGCTGATCTGGGAGCAGTTCGAGAACGGCCAGTTCACCACGCTCGCCGCGCTCGGCGTCTGCATGGTCGTGCTCCTCGTCCTGCTCGTCTCCATTGCCTACCGTCTCGGCGCCCGCTTCGGGCTGCAGGGCGACTCCGCGAACTAGCGATAGGAATCACAGGGATGCTGACGGTCGAATCCCTCAAGAAGAGCTACGAGGAAACCGGGGGACGCGCCTCCCGCCGCAAGGCCGCCGAGGGCACACGGGTCTACGCGGTCGGCGGGGTCGACTTCGAGGTCCACGACGGCGAACTGTTCACGCTGCTCGGCCCCTCCGGGTGCGGCAAGACGACGACGCTGCGCTCGGTCGCGGGCCTGGAGCGGCCGACCGAGGGCCGGGTCACCCTCGGCGGCCGGGTGCTGTTCGACGCGCGGCAGGGGGTCAACCTGCGCGCCAACCGCCGCGGCTTCGGCATGGTCTTCCAGTCGTACGCCATCTGGCCGCACATGACGGTCTTCAAGAACGTCTCGTTCCCGCTGGAGGTCATGCCGCGCGCGAAGCGCCCGGGACGCCAGGAGATCGAGGAGCGCGTCCAGCAGGTCCTCGACGTCATCGAGCTCGGCGCATACGCCGGGCGGCCGGCCACCAAGCTCTCCGGGGGCCAGCAGCAGCGCCTGGCGCTGGCCCGCGCCCTGGTGACCCGGCCCGAGCTGATGCTGCTGGACGAACCGCTGTCCAACCTGGACGCCAAGCTCCGCGAGTCCATGCGCTTCGAGCTGAAGCGGCTGCAGCGCGAGCTGAACCTCACCGCGATCTACGTGACCCACGACCAGTCCGAGGCGCTGGTGATGTCGAACCGGATCGCGGTGATGAACGAGGGACGCATCGAGCAGATCGGCAAGCCCCGCGAGATCTACACCAAGCCGGCCACCCGCTTCGTCGCCGAGTTCATCGGCACGTCCAACTTCATCGAGGCGAAGGTGGTGGGCGTGGACGGCGACGAGGTCGTGGTCGACACCGCGCCCGGCCGGCTGGTGGCCCGGAAGGTGGAGCGGGTGCCGTCGGTGGGTGACACGGTGCTGATCTCCATCCGCCCCGAGTGCGTCGACCTGTCGACCGACCGGCGCGGCGACGTCCCCAACGAGCTGTCCGGCCGGGTCCTGACCCGCGCGTTCATGGGGGACGTCGTCGACCACATCGTGGGGGTGGGCGACCTGGAGATCCGCAACCGCTCCAACCCCAACCTGTCGATCCCGCCGGGTACCGAGGTCCACTTCTCCGTCGCCCCGGACAAGGTCACCCTGGTCCCGGTCGACTGACCGATGCCGATACCCGAGGTACTGCGCAACCGCGACTTCGACCTCTACTGGGGCGGCGTCGTCCTCTCCCAGATCGGGACGAGGGGCGCCGTCGCCGCCAACCTCTACCAGGTGTACGAGCTCACCGGGTCCACCGCGCAGGTGGGCCTGGTGGGACTGGCCCAGGCCGTGGCGCTGCTGGTGCTCTCCCCCGTCGGCGGCATCTACGCCGACCGCCTCGACCGGCGCCGGCTGCTCCAGGCCACGCAGGCGCTGGCGCTGCTGGTCTCGGCGGGACTGGCCGCGCTCACCCTGGCCGGTGCCGCGACCGTGGGGACGGTCGTCGTCTCCTCGCTGCTCGCCACGGCCGCGGCAACTTTCGACCAGCCGGCGCGGCAGGCGCTCATCCCCGCGATGGTGCCGCGCGAGCGCCTGGTCGACGCCTTCGCACTGCTCAACCCCTCGCGGGAACTGGCGATCCTGGTCGGGCCCGCGTTCGCCGGTGTGCTGATCGCGCTGGGCGGCCCCGGAGCGGTGTACGTCTTCGACGCCGTGACGTACGCCGTGCTCGTCGTCGTCCTCGCGCTGCTGCGGGTGCCGCCGCTCGCGGTGGACGGCAAGCGGCGGCCGCTGCTGGAGAGCCTGTGGGAGGGCGTGGGGTACGTCTCCGGGCGGCCGGTGGTCTGGCAGTTGATGGGGCTGGACCTGGCGGCCACCGTGTTCGGGGCGTACCGGGTGCTGCTGCCCGCCTTCGCCGCGGACGTCCTGCACGTCGGCGCGACCGGGTACGGGCTGCTGTCCGCCGCGCCCTCGGCGGGGGCCCTGATCGGGTCGGCGTGGGTATTCCGGCTGGTGCGCACGGCCGGCTCAGGACGCATCGTGCTGTGGGGCACGGCCGCGTACGGGCTGGCCATCGTGGGCCTCGCCCAGGCACGGGTGTTCCCCGTGGCGCTGCTGGCGGCGGTCGCGCTCGGCGCCGCGGACGCCGTGGCGACCACGGTCCGGCACGCCGCGGTGCAGCTGGAGACCCCGGACGAGCTGCGCGGCCGGGTCTCGGCGATCTACCAGATGTGCTCCCGGGGCGGTCCCGCGCTCGGCGACACGGCGATGGGCGCCTTCGCCGGCGCCCTCGGGCCGGTGGCCGCGCTCAGCGTGGGCGGTCTTGTGCCCGCCCTCGTCTCCGGGCTCAGCGCCGCGCGCAGCCGTACCGTCCGCGAGTACCGCGTCGCCGGGGCCACCGAGTGACCCGCTGCCCCGACCGTCCGTCCCCTTGCCCACCTGTCCGCGCTTCGTCCGTCCACGCAAGTCGGGAGGCACGTTGAGTACCCGTACCACCACCGGGGTCACCCACTACCACGTCCAGAAACGCCGCCGGGCCGAGTTCATCGAGCAGTGGCGGGACAACCACCGCACCGTTGTCGCCCTCGAGGACGTCACGATGCACCCCACCGCGCGGGGCAGCCGGGTCGGCGTCTACACCGGCGCCGACGGCGACCGGCCGACCCGCACCATGGACGCCCTGGCCCACGAGTTCGAGCCGGGGGTGACCACGACCGTGCACCGGCATTCCTGGGACGCCATGGTCTTCGTCGTCGCCGGGCACGGCTGGACCGAGATCGACGGCAAGCGCGTCGACTGGGGCCCCGGCGACTCCCTCCACCTGCCCGCCTGGTCCTGGCACCGCAGCGGCAACGAGGGCGGCACGACGGCGCGTTACCTGACCTTCTCCAGCGAACCGCTGCTGGAGACCATGGGCATGGCCGTCATCGAGGACGCGGGCCACACGCCCGTCGCCGAACTGCCACCGCGCCCGCCGTACTCCCCCGGCCACGACGGCGCCGACCCATACGCCGCCCGCCTGCGCCGGCTCGCCCGCGACCAGGACGCCCGTCGCTCCGGGCGGCTGCACACCGCCTGGGACGAACTGGAGCTGCGCAACACCCCGCGCGGCACCCGCACCACCTTCCTCCTGGACCGGGCCATCGGCTACCAGGCGTCCGGCATCACGATGGCGATGTTCGAGATCGCCCCGGGCCGCGCCCAGTCGATGCACCGCCACCCGGGCGAGGCGTGGCTGTACGTCGTGGAGGGCCACGGAGAGAGCTACCTGGGCACCGAACCGGAGGGCGGTCAGCGGTACCCGTGGAAGAAGGGCGACATCATCGTGGTCGACCACTTCCTGTGGCACCAGCACGTCAACACCGACCCGGAACAAACGGCGAAGGTCGTGCGGATCCACATGTTCGACAGCCTGCTGGAGACCATGCGGGCACTGTGCGATCCGCTGGTCCTCTTCGAGGAGCCACCGGACCACATCCGCGACGCGCAGGCCGGCGACCCCTCGACCGTCGAGTGGCCGGCGCTCGAGCGCCCCACCTGGCCGTAAGAGGGGAGCGTGAGCGGTGACCACCGCACTGCCGCACGGCGTGGCGGGCATCCACGCCCTGCCCGCCGACCACCACGACGGGCCGTGGGACTCCGTGATCACCGACCCGCGGGTCAAGGAGCGGCTGCTCGCGACCGCCGTCCTCGTGCTCCGGCACGGGCGGCGGCTCGCGGGCTCCCCCGTGGCGCCGCACGGGCTCGTGGTGCTCGCCGGGCCGCCGGGCACCGGCAAGACGACGCTCGCGCAGGGCGTCGCCCAGGCCGCCGCGCGGACGCTGGCGCCGCACGGGGCGACGACGCTGGTGGAGGTCGATCCGCACGCCTTCCCCAGCGAACTGCTCGGGGAGAGCCAGCGGGCGGTGTCCCGGCTCTTCCACGACACCCTGCCCGAACTGGCGGCCCGCCGGCCGCACACCGTGGTGCTCGTCGACGAGGTCGAGGCCCTCGCGGTGCGCAGGCACGCCGCTTCCTTCGACACCAATCCGGTGGACGTGCACCGCGCCACCGACGCGGTGCTCAGCGGCCTGGACGCGCTGCGGGCCCGGCGTCCGGGGACCTTGCTGGTGGTGACGACCAACTTCGCCGAGGCGGTGGACGACGCCTTCCTGTCGCGGGCCGACCTGGTCGTGCGGACCGCGCTTCCGGACGCCTCGGTGGTACCGCTCATCGTGGCCGACTCGCTGCGCGGACTGGCGGCGCAGTGGCCCGAGTTGCGGCCGCTGGCCGAGGACCCCGCGGTGCACGCGCGGGTGGGCAAGCTGCTGACGGGCCTGGACGGGAGGCGGATCCGCAAGACCGTGCACGGCGCGCTCGCGCTGCGCCTGGAGACGGCGCGCGACCCCGCGTCGCTGCGTGTCGAGGACCTGCTGGCCGCCGCGGAGGAAGCGGCCGCCGCTGTGAAGGAGGGGGCGGTAGGGCCTGCGCGGCTCCGCTGAGAAGGGGTCCCCGGGCGGTACGGGATTCAGGAAGGCGTCGCCGGGGGTTCCCCGCGCTCTGCCCGGCGTTCACCCGGGCGGAGGAGTGTGCCGGAGTCCGTGCACACACCACCGTTCAGGAGAGCCGCCGTGTGCCAGCCTGGAGCCTGTGAACACAGTCACGAACCGTCCTCGGCCGCGCCGGGGGCCGGCGGCGGGCCGTCCGGCCTGGGTCGTCGGGCCCTGCTGATGGCGAGCGGGATCGTCGGCGCGGCGGGCGTCCTGACGCTCGCGCCCGTCACCTTCGCCGAGGCGGCCGATGCCGGTACGCCCGAGGACGGCGAGGTCACCAAGGTGACCACCGGTCACCTCGGCACCGGCGTCGCCGACTTCGTGTACCTGCCGGTCGAGGTCCCCCGCGGCGTCAACCAGATCTCGGTCTCCTACACCTACGACAAGCCGCCCGTTCCGGCCGGCACGCCGGGCAACTCCTGCGACATCGGAATCTTCGACGAGCGCGGCACCGCGCTCGGCGGCCGGGGCTTCCGCGGCTGGTCGGGCGGGGCGCGCGGCTCGTTCGTCGTCAACAGCGACAGCGCCACGCCCGGTTACCTGCCGGGGCCCGTGAACCACGGTACGTGGCACATCGTGCTGGGCCCTTACCAGGTCGCCCCGCAGGGCATGGAGTACTCGGTCGGCGTGACCTTGCGGTACGGCGAGCCCGGCGCGCCCTTCGTGCCGTCCTACCCCGCCGAGCGCGCCAAGGGCCGCGGCCGGGCCTGGTACCGGGGCGACGCGCACCTGCACACCGTGCACTCCGACGGCAAGCGGCTGCCGTCCGAGGTGGCCGCCGGCGCCCGCGAGGCCGGGCTGGACTTCATCGTCTCCACCGACCACAACACCTCCTCGGCGCACGGTGTGTGGGGCGAGTACTCCGGACCCGACCTGCTGATCGTCACCGGCGAGGAGGTCACCACCCGCAACGGCCACTGGCTGGCGCTGGGCCTGGAGCCGGGCGCGTGGATCGACTGGCGCTACCGGACCCGTGACGACGCCTTCTCCCGCTTCGCCCGCCAGGTCCACCGCCAGGGCGGGCTGGTCGTCCCGGCGCACCCGTACTGCCCGTACGTGGCCTGCCAGTGGAAGTTCGGCTACGAGGACGCCGACGCGGTCGAGGTGTGGAACGGCCCCTGGACCTACGACGACGAGTCGGCGGTCGACACCTGGGACGCCATGCTCGGCACCGCGATGCGCACCGGCAACGACTGGCTGCCGGCCGTGGGCAACAGCGACGCCCACAGCGTCCCGCAGGTCATCGGCCTCCCCCAGACGGTGGTGTACGCCGAGGACCTCAACCGCGGGGCCGTGCTGACCGGGATCCGGGAGGGCCGGACGTACGTCGCCGAGTCCTCCGCGGTGACCCTCGCGTTCACCGCCGCCGGCGGCGGCCGGCAGGCCGGGATCGCGGAGGCGCTGGGGCTCCGCGCGGACGCGCCGGTCGACGTGCGCCTGGAGGTCTCCGGTGTCCCGAACGGCACCGTCCGGTTCATCACCGACGAGGGCCAGATGCACCAGGAGTCGCTGGACGCGAGCGGATCGGGCACCGTCGTCTGGCGCACCACCGCCTCGCTCACGGCGTATGTGCGGGCCGAGGTGCGTCACCCCAGGGCCGACGGCACGCCCGGCAAGGGCAACACGATGGGAGCCGACCTCCAGTGGGGCCCCATGGCCGCGCTGACCAACCCGATCATCCTGCGCCTCACCGACTGACGTCCGTGACCGCGCCGGCCCCGCACCCCGCGCGAGGGGTGCGGGGCCGGAGCCGTCGTGCTCGGTGAGCGCCCGTCAGTCCCGCTGCGCCGCGGCGTACCCGGGGGCGTCCTCGAGGAAGTGGACGGTGTCGTATCCGAGGTGCTTGAACACCCGGTTCTGCGCCGACAGCAGCCGCAGCGGCGTGCCGTCGTGGGCGAAGAGCTGGCACACGTGGTTCTGCGGCACGTACAGGGTGTCGCCCCTGGTGATCTCGTGCCGGGTGGGTTCGAGGGCGACGCGGGCGTAGTACTTCTCGGCGATCTCGGCCTCGACCTCCCACTGGAGGGCGTAGCCGCCGCCGTCGAGGACGTAGAGGACCTCGTCGGCCATCTTCCAGTACCTGCCGGAGCGGCCGCCCTCGGGGATGTCGAGCTCGAAGGCGTCGACGGAGAAGATGCGGGCGTCGGTGCGCTCGGGCGAGGACATCACCCGGACCCTGCCGAGCGGGGTGTCCTCCCAGGCGGTGTCCGCGAGGCCGATGACCTTCTTGCGGTCCGCGACGCCAGGGGTCCAGATCCGGGACCAGTCCTCGCGGGGGCCGAACTCGGCCTCGCGCTCGACGGGGCCGCTGCGGCCCTGCTGCAGGAGGCCCATGAACATCCAGGTGCTCTTGGCCTTCACGACGAGGGCGGTGGCGGTCTCGTCGTAGGGGTTGAAGTGGCGGTGGACGGAGTCGGTGTGGACGAAGACCAGGTCGTCCTTGGTCCAGTCGTACCGCTGGTCGTCGTGGATCTCGTAGCCGCGGCCCTGGAGGATGTAGAAGGCGGCCTCGTTCTGGTGGCCGTGCCCGTGGTTGCTGGACCGCGGGGGGAGTTCGACGAAGTGCACCTGGATCGTCTGGGTCAGGAACTCCTCGTCACCGGGACCGACGCGCCACCAGGTGCGGGACTGTTCGCTGTCGCCGGAGTGGCCCACCTTCGCGTCGTCGACGACGACGGAGTCGTCACGGACCCGCTTGACGGCGAGCTGTTGCCGGCGGAACTCGCCGAGTCCGTACGTCTCCGAGGTCAGACCGCGGACGAAGACTCGTCCCTTCTTGCCCATGGATCCTCCTGTGATGACAGCTCTCCAATGGCCTAACCATAATACCTGTGAGCCACGCCGGGCCAGTGCCCCGGCGGATCGGGCCGGGTGCCCGGGGACGCGAAAGCGCCCCGGACCCTCCCTCGGGTCCGGGGCGCTCACTCGCCGATGGGGCCCGCCGGGCCCGCGCGGCGGTCAACCGCCTCCGTCCTCCTTCACGCGAGACGCCGTCCGCTCCAGGTGCGTGCGCATGATCCGGCTCGCCGCCTCCAGGTCACGCCCCGCGACCGCCTCGACGAACTCGCGGTGTTCCTTGGAGCCGCGCCCGCCCATGGCCGGCTCGACGGACTGCGCCTCGCGCAGGCTCATCAGCAGCGGCCCGTGGAAGGACTGCACGAGCATCTCGATCGCCGGGTTGTGCGCCGCCGCCGCGACCCGGATGTGGAAGGCCGCGGAGAGCTCCATGGAGTACTCGCCCCGCTCGAGGACCTCGGCGTGCTCGTCGCACATCGCGCGCAGCTCGGCGATGTCCTCGTCCGTGGCGCGCTCCACGACCAGCGGGACGATCCCCAGCTCGAAGACCAGCCGCGCCTCGGTGACCTGGGCGGCGGTCAGCGGGGAGAGGGTCAGCAGGTCGGCGAGGCCCTCGCTGACCCGGCGCGAGGTCGGCGCGGTCACGAAGGTGCCGCCCCGGGCACCGACCCGGATCTCGACGAGCCCGCTCGCCTCCAGGATGCGCAGCGCCTCGCGCACGGTCACGCGGCTGACACCGAAGTGCACGCACAGTTCGCGTTCGCTGGGCAGCCGGTCGCCGGGCTTGAGCCGCTCCTCCTTCAGCAGGAGGCGGATCTGCTCGACGATCACCTGGGAGACGCGGCTGGAGGAGACGGTCTTGAAGAGGTCGTCGGGCACGGGGATCGGCCTGGCGGACGTCCCCTCGGCGGTCACGGCGTCCGGAGACTGGCTGGGTCGCGATGGCATGTGCGCATTCTCCCACGGTGAACGGCCTTGTTGACGGCTTCCCGGCTAACGGATTAACGTCATACCAAAATACCAATGAACCGAAGGGGCGCCCATGACCGGCACGGACGATGAGTGAGCGGCCGGCGTCCTCCGCGGAGGCGCTGCGCGAACGGGTGGCCGAGGCGTGCCGCGTGCTCGCGGTGACCGGCCTGGTGGAGCACATCCTCGGCCACGTGAGCGCCCGCACCGGACCGGAGACCTTCCTCGTGCGCGGACGCGGACCGCTGGAGAGCGGGCTCGCGTTCACCGTCGTCGGGGACGTCCAGGAGGTCGGCCTCGACGGCACGGGCAAGGTCACCGACGGCTGGACGGCGCCCAGCGAACTGCCCATCCACAGCGAGGTGATGCGGGCCCGCCCCGAGGTCACCGCCGTCGTCCACGCCCATCCGCCCGCGGTCGTCGCCGCGTCCGTGGCCGGGCTCCCCTGGCTCCCGGTCGTGGGTTCCTACGACATCCCCGCCGCGCGGCTCGCGCACGACGGCATCCCCGTCTGGCCCCGCTCCGCGCTGGTGCGCCGCCGTGACCTCGCCGAGCAGATGGTCAACGCCCTCGGGGACCGCCCCGTCGTCGTGCTGCGCGGGCACGGGCTGGTCTCCGTCGGCACCGGTGATCCCGCCCATGCCGTCGCGGCCGCCGTCACGCAGGCCCTGGCCGTGGACGCGCTGGCGAGAACGAGCCTGGCCGTCGCCGCCACCGGCGCCCCGCTGCGCGCCATCCCCGAGGAGGACCTGGCCGAACTCCCCGACCTCGGGCCGTCGTTCAACGTCTCGGCCATGTGGCGCCATCTGGCGGCACGCGCCGCCCACGAGGGACCCCGGCTGCCGCTGCGGCCCTGACGACCGGAGGATCATGCTCGTCCTCGACAACCAGGTGACCGCCGCCGTGCTGACCATGCCCGACGTCGTTAGCGCGCTGGAGGGTTCCTACCGGGACCTGGCCACCGGCGACGGCGTGTGCCGGCCCCGGATCGACCTGCGCCTGCCGGTGGACGACCGCCGGGTCTACCAGTGGGGCACGATGGAGGGCGGCTCCGCCCGTACCGGCTACGCCGCCGTCCGCATGAAGTCCGACGTACTCCTGGAGACCGGCACGGGCGACCGCCGCACCCAGGAGAAGCACTGCGTACGCCCAGGGCTCTTCTGCGGTCTGGTGCTGCTCCTCGACGCGCGCACCGGCGAGCCGCTCGCCCTGCTCAACGACGGCCTGCTGCAGCACCTGCGGGTCGGCGCCGACTCGGCCATCGGCGCCCGGTACGCCGCCCGCGAGGACGCCCGCGTCCTGGGCCTGTTCGGCTCGGGCGGCATGGCGCGCAGCCATGTGGAGGCCTTCCTCACCGTGCGCCCTCTGGAGCGCATCCAGGTGTACAGCCCGACCCGGGCCCACCGTGAGCGCTTCGCCGCCGAGATGCGCGAGCTGCACGGCCTGGACGTCGTCGCCGTCGGCACTCCCGGGGCGGTGTACCAGGGCGCGGACATCGTTGCCGGCTGCACCGACGCGGTCGGGGAGGTCGTCCACGGCCGGGAACTACGCCCGGGCACCCATGTCACCTGCATCGGCGGCCGCCTCGACGAGCGGGCCTGGGACCGCTTCGACGTCTGGCTGCGGCTCGGCACCGCGAACACCCCCGACGCCCTGCCCGCCTGGGCGACCGAGGAGGAGTACGTGGCCTACCGCGCCCGCCCCGGCGACCCGGTGTGGGAACTGCACGCCCATGGGAAGGGCTCGCGCCGGCCCCCGCGGGATGCCCGCGTAGTGCTCCTCGACGACGTGCTGACGGGCCGGGCCCACGCCCGGGAGGACGACGCGCAGCTGACCTTCTCCGAGCGCGGCAACATCCAGGGAGCCCAGTTCCATGCCGTCGCGGCCGTCGTCTACGAACGCGCCCGCGAGCGGGGCCTCGGCCACGAGATCCCCACCGACTGGCTGCTGCAGGACATCCGCGACTGAGATGCGCACGCAGGGGTGTCCTACGCTCGCGCCATGACGATCACGTACGAGTGGCGGGGCGAGTTCGGCAACGCGGCCGTCAACGCGCTCCACGCGGAGGGTTTCGGCGATCGGGGTGCGGACGTCGACTGGCTGACCCAGGTCCACGGCCACAGTCTCGGCTGGGTGTGCGCACGCAGGGAGGGGGAGCTCGTCGGCTTCGTGAACGTCGCCTGGGACGGGGGCGTCCACGCGTTCGTGCTGGACACGGTGGTAGCGGCGCGCTCCCGCCGCTCGGGGATCGGCGCCGGGCTCGTCGCCGAGGCGGCCCGGCGGGCCCGCGCGGCGAGATGCTCATGGCTGCACGTCGACTTCGAGGACGGGATGCGGGAGTTCTACCTCGACGCCTGCGGGTTCAGGCCGACGAGCGCGGGCCTGATCGCCCTCCGAGGGGATCCGGCTCAGTAGCCGGGGAAGAGTGCGCGGAGGTCGTCCAGGGTGACGCCGTCGCGCGCGCTCACCCCGTCCTGGGGGCGGTTGCGACCGTAGACGAGGCGGAGGACGGCCTCGGCGGATCCCGACACCGCTCCCGAGGGTCCGGCCCCCTCGCAGGGGAGGATGTGCAGCTCGGAGCCGAGGGAGAGACACAGGAGGCGCTCCGGGTCGGTGAGTTCCACCGCGATCTGGCGCGGGCCGAGCCGGGTGAGGGTGTCCCCGTCGCGGCTGCGCGAGGCGACCATGTCGATCCGGTCCCAGAGCAGCGCCACCTCGGGGGCCGGGATGGTCGCGGTCCCGTCGAGGCCCACGGCCACGTCCCAGGTGTGCACGGACTGCTCGGACAGCCAGTAGCCGGTGAAGTCCGTGAAACCGACCGGCCCGGTGAAGTAGGGCACGGTCACCGAGGCGCGCACACCGGCGTCGAGGGAGTCCAGCAGCCGCAGCAACCCGGATTCCGCCTCCTGCCAGGCGTCGCGTTGCGCGGTCGGTCTGAGGGAGATCCACTGCTCGGACACGTCGGCGATCTCCTCCCGGGAGGGCCTGGTGAGGTCCCCGGTGAGGCCGCGGCGCACGGCGGCGGTGCACAACTGCGCGCCGGTGCCCAGGTGGACCAGCACCTGCGCGAGGCTCCAGCCGTCGGCGAACGACGGGCTGAGCAGTTGCTCGCCGGACAGGCCGCCGACCGTGGAGCCGAGGCGCCGCGAGACCGTGTGCATCGCCGTCAGTCGGGCGTCGCAGGTGTCCATGGCCCTCCTCCTCGCGGAGTCCGTCCGTAGCGACCGGAAGGGACGTGCGCCCCTTCCTCCCAGGGAACCTCCCGCACCACCCGATCCCAAGCGGGCGGCCATGCGCGCCCCCGAAGGACGTCATAAGCGGCGCTTCTGCCGGTGTCCCGGGGCCCACGGGAAAGCACATGGACACCACGCGGCAGTCCACCACCTCGCCGCCGGCCGGCGTTGCCGCGCGCCCGCGTCGTCGACGAGACGCGCGGGACGATGAAGTCCGTGCCGGACACCGGCACGGACGAGGCCCTGGGCGCCGCCCTGATGGGCGTCGGCGCCCGGGAACTCGTCGGCACGTCGCCCTCGCCGTCCGGTACGGCATCGGGGCCGCCGGTCCGCGCGACGCGATCCCCACCCGGCCCACGTCCACGCGGGCCTTCGACGACGTCCTGGCGACGGTCGTCCGATCCGGCGCGCGGCGCGAGGGAAGCGGCCGGGTACCCGGTTCACAAGGTGGCGTCGAGGTCCTCCGCGTAGTACGCGACGGCACCCCGGTAGCGGGCGATGTCCGGGTCGGAGCTGCTGTCCGCCAGCAGTGTCAGCAGGATCCGCATCGCCTCCCGGTGACCGCCGGTGTTGTAGAGGGCCATCGCCAGGAAGGTCCGCAGCGCCCCGTCGCGGGGGAAGTCGATGAGGGCGACGCGCAGCAACCGGACCGCCTCGTCGTACCGGCCGAGGATCCGGTAGGTGCTGCCCAGGCCCAGCAGCGCGCCGCGCCGGTCGTCATCGGACAGCCCGGCCCCGCGCAGGGCCTGCTCGTAGAACGGCACCGCCTCCGCTTCCAGGCCCAGCACGTCGTGCGCCCACGCCGCCTGGTAGGCCACCTCCGCGTCCCCCGGGAACCGCTCCGCGAGGGCGACCAGCCGCTCCCTCGCCGCCTCCGCCTCCCCGCGCTCGCGCAGCCCCACCGCGGCCGCAAGCAGTTCGTCCCGCCCCTGATCGTTCTCGTTCATGCGCACATCCTGGCAGCCCCGGGACGTGGTGGTGCACGACCCGGCACAGTACGGACCTGGCGGAATGCGCCTGTTGCCGACCGGTTGCTTCGCTTGGGAAGCCAAGTTCCGGAAAGCCCGACTCCGGTTCACCTGGAGTGGTTTGATACCTCGCAAGACGCCGGCGGGGGCTGGACACCCGGCACGGGCAGGCGGGGTGACGCGTTCTCCGCGCGCTCCGCGGGCCGGGGTCGGCATCGACCAGGCACCGGGCGGGCCAGGCATTCCCCCGTTGCCATCCAGGGGGAGACATGGCCATGAACGGACATCAGCGCACCCGCGTGTGGCTCGCCGCCGTCGCCGCGGTCGTCGCGCTGGCGGGCACGCTGGTGACGCTCTTCGCCACGGACACGATCGGCGGGGACCGGAACGAATGCAGGGACCAGAGCGTGTGCGGGCACGGCAACACGACGAACTTCGGCGTGTCCACCGCCCCCACGGGAACGGCGTCCGAGGAGTCCGCACGATGAGGGGCCGCGCCCTCCTCCTCGCCGTCCTCTGCGTCGCCGGCGGATCCCTGGCCCTCGGTTGCGCGAGCAACGAGTGCTCCGGCAACTCGGTGTGCGGCGACGGGAACGGCGTCGCCTTCAGCGCGAGCCCCTCCCGGGATCCCGGCGGGCCGCCACTCACCTTCGACGTCCGGCAGACCGACCCGTGGGACGCCTGCGAAGGCGGCACCGGCCGGGTCTACCCGACGGCGCCGTCCATGGACGAGATCGCCGCCCACGTCGACAGCCACGACGTCAGGACCACCGCGGAGTACGCCGCCCACCGGAAGCGGCTCGCCGCCTTCGACCGGAGGTTCCACGCGGTCACCGCGGACCTCACGACCATCGAGCTCACCCTCCAGGGGAAGTCCGACCACGCGGTGACCGTCCAGGACGTGACGGTCGACGTGCTGGACGTGAGACCGACTCCCAGGACCGGCCTCGCCGTGCAGCGTATCGGCGCCTGCGGGGACAGCAACGTCACGTCGTTCCTGGCGAACCTCGACAGGAAGGTTCCGGAACTCACCTTCCACGAGGGGCGCAACTCCGAGGGGAAGATGCGCGTCCGGGGATTTCCCGTCCAGGTGAGCGGCAGCGACCCGGAGGTGCTCACCATCACCGCCTTCACGACGGCGGACATCCACACCTTCGGACTGGACGTCAGATGGACGAGCGACGGGAGGTCCGGGACCACCAAGGTGCGCGAGGCCGACGGCTCCCCCTTCTCGGTGGCGGCGGCGGGCAGCGCGCCGCAGTACCTCTTCGAACAGCAGAGCGGGACGTTCTCACCGAAGACGTTCACCATCGACCCCGACGACCCGCTGGGTGACCCGGTGCCCCTGAAGGCACCGTGACCCCGGCCCTGATGTAACGTCCTGCTTCCGCCGCGCGCGTGACCCGGGCGCGGCCCGTTCCCAACAGGGGGGAATACATGACCAAGCACGCCCGCATCGGTGTGGCCGCGTTCGCCGCCGCCTGCGCGACCGCCGTCCTCATACCGACCCAGGCACACGCCGCCGAGTACAGCTCGGCCCTCAAGATCCGCGGGGCGCAGTACGACGCGCCCGGACGGGACTCCAACAGCTGCTCCTCCGGCAACACCCGCGAGGAGTACCTGACGATCAAGAACTACTCGGCCTCGGCGACGGTCAACCTCAGGGGCTACGTCGTCAAGGACGCCACCGGCAACCGTTTCGTCTTCACCGCGAACCACTACCTCCAGCCCGGCGACTACGTGAAGCTCCGCGGCGGCCACGGCACGGACTCCGACAAGAACAACGTGGTCTACCGCGGCAACTGCAACTTCCTGTGGAACAACGACCGCGACACGGTCTACCTCTACAAGCCCTCCGGCAGCCGCTCGGACGTCCACGCGTACACCAAGAGCGGCTCGGACGCCGACGGCAACGGCTACATCCGCTTCCACAGCTGAGGCGCGGCCACCCCGCCCCGGACGCCCGCCCCGGTTCGGCTCACGCGGCCGCGGCGCCGGGGATCGGCACGGGGCGGGGGTGGTGGAGGCGCAGGCGGTCGACCCGGCCCGCGGAGTCGTGGGTCATCAGCCAGGCGACGGCGGGCGGGCAGTGGCCGGGATTGTCCGGCGGGTTGACGATGTCCATCTCCCAGACGGTCAGTGAGCGCCCGGCGACGGCGTGGGCAAGGCGCTGACGGACCCCGGCGGTCAGGTCGCAGTCCATACCGCGGATCAGCAGGTCCCTGTCCCCCACCCGCTCCTTCCCGCTGAGCAGGGCGACCTCGGGGGACCAGCGTTCGCGCAGGAGGTCTGCGAAGTGGCCGCGTTCGGCCGCGGCCAGGGTCTCGTGGGCCTCGGTCGTGCTGGCGCTGGTGCGCCGGGCGGTGTCGTCGTGGGCGCCGTCCGCCGTGTCGGCGAGCGCCAGGGCGAGCTTGGCCCGGGCCTGGCTGAGCCGGCTGCGCACGGTGCCCACGGGCAGCCCGCAGGCCGAGGCGATCTGCTCGTACGAGCTGACGCCGGTGGTGAAGTGGCGCAGTACGAGCGGCAGCCGCAGCGCCGGGGACAGCTGCTCGATGGCCTCCCAGACCCAGTCCCGCAGCGCGTTGCGCTCCAGCCACCGCCCGGGGTCGGAGTCCGCCGCGCGCAGGACGAGGTCGTCGACCGGCCCTGTGGGGACCGCGTCGCGCAGCAGGGAACGTGCGCCGTTGCGGACGACCATCCGCAGCCACGGCCCTACCGCGGCGGGGTCGCGGACGTCGCCCACGCGGCGCAGTGCCGTCAGCGCGGCGTCCTGCAGCACGTCGTCGACGTCGGGCCCGGGGCCCAGGATGCTCAGGGCGACGGCTCGCATGCCGGCCCGGTGGCGCTCCAGGAGCACGCCGAGCGCCGTGACGTCACCGGCCTGGGCGGCCCGGGTGAGCGCCACGTCCTCGGCGCGTGCCGCCACGGACTCGTCCAGGCTCATCGCGTCCCTTCCGGCGTCGTCCCTCTCCAGCGGATGCTACGGCGTCGGCGCGACGACCCGGAAACGGCCCTGCCCGGCGGGCCTCAGCGGACCGCCGGGGGAAGCACGGCCGCGCGGCGGCACACGACCGCCCAGTGGGCCTGCATGGATGGCGCGCCCCGCGGCAGACGGCGGGTGCCGGACAGGAAGGTCACCGCGCGGCGTCCCTCCAGGTGGCACCGGACGGACATCTCCGAGAGGCTTCCGGCGACGGGCTGCTCGTAGAAGTACCACCGGGTGGCGACGTGGCGGTCGTCGCCGAGGAAGGGCTGCTGCAGGAAGCGCTGGGCACCCGGGGGCAGGTTGCCGAGGAAGTCCCTGGCCTCCTGGGTGAGCTCGGGTTCCGCCTCCGCGGCCTCCGGTGCCGGGGGCGGTGGTGTCCCCGTCGGCCTCCCCGAGAGCAGCGAGGCGGCGGCCCCGAGGCCGGCGGAGCGCGCCGTGGGGGTCGGGGGGCCGCTCCGGAAGGACTGGGTGACGAAGGAGTCCGGATCGAGCCGGAGGGTGCGCACCGAGGGGCCCGCACCGGCCGCCGGCTCGGCCACGCTCAAGCCCTCGGTGCCCAGCACGACGGCCTGGATCCCGCCGCCGTCCGCCGCGTGCGCCCACCACTCCAGGACGGTGCCCGCCCCGTGCGCCAGCTGGGCGCGGACCCCGTCGGGCAGCAGGGCCCAGTAGTGGTGCCGGTCCGGCCCCGGGGAGACGCTGAGGTCACCGGGCCGGTGCACCCTTCCGCCGGGCGGTCCGGCCGCCGCGCCCCACGGACTCCGCGGCCCGCGCGAGAGCGGCCCGTCCGGTCGTCGCGACATCCCGTCCATCGGGCTCCCCCTCCCCCAACCCCCGGACGCATCAGCCTAGTCGGCCTCGCGGACCTGCTCCACGTACCGCAGCAGGACCCGCATCCGGTCCGGGGACCACGGCAGGTTCCGGGCGAGTTCCTCGCCGCGTTCGTCCCAGAGCCGCCGCGCGGCGGCCTTGGTCGCCTCGCCGTCCTCGCCCGCGGCGTGGAAGCGGCTGCCCAGGGCGTCCCACCGGGCGACCAGGTCCGCGACCTCCGGGTCGCCGACGGGGGTGCCCGCCTCCGCGTGCGACAGCAGGGCCTCCACGAGCCCGGCCCACTCGGTTCTCGCGGCCTCGACTCCCTCCGGGCCGATCCCGGCCCTGCGCGCGGCCAGTTGTTCCTGCTGCTCGGTGGTGAAGTGGGTCTCGAACACGGACATCATCTCCAGGGTCGTCATGAACTGCTCGGGATCGGGCATCGACGTCTCCTCGATCCGCCCGAGGAGCCCGCGGAGCTGCGCGGTGAGCCGCTGGATCCGTCCGGCCTGCGCCTCCAGGGCGGACAGCTGGGCGGTCAGCAGGTCGCGTATCGACCCGAGGTCCTCCGCGGTGTCCGCGAGGACGCGCTGGATCTCGTCCAGCGGCAGCCCGAGCGCGCGCAGGGCACGCACCCGGTAGAGCCGCCGCACGTCCTGCCCGGTGTACCGGCGGTGTCCCGAGGCGGTGCGTGCGCTCGCCCCGAGCAGGCCGATCTCGTCGTAGTGGCGCAGTGTGCGGATGGTCGTTCCGGTGGCGCGGGCCACCTCGCCGATGCTCCACAGGCGCCGGTAGTCGTCGTTCCCGATCACGCGGACAACGCTATGACCTCCCGTTACGGCCGGTTCAAGCCCGCCGCGCGGGGGCTCCGGCCGGTGTGGACGCCTCAGGGGCGTCGCGGCTTCTCCGCCAGGAACGTGGCGACGGGGCGCTTCGCTCCGGCGCCGGGTTCCTGCACGAGGCGTGCCGTGACGGTGAGGCCGGCCCCCTCGAGCAGCGCGGCGATCCGCGGGGGCGGCAGCATGTGCAGCGCGTAGGAGACCGGGTGGCCGCCGTACGCGTGCTCGGGGCGGAGGTGCTCGTCCTCGCCCGCCCAGCCGGCGAGCATCAGGTGGCCGCCGGGTGTCAGGACGCGGTGGATCTCGGCGAAGACGACGGGCAGCAGTCCGGGCGGCGTGTGGTGGGTGGAGTAGTAGGCGAGGGCGGCGCCGAGTGCGTCGTCGTCGATGTCGAGCGCGGTCATGGAGCCGACCGTGAAGCGCAGGTGCGGGTGGGCCCGCCGGGCCAGTTCGACCATCCGCGGTGACAGGTCGACGCCGTACGCGGGCACTCCCAGTGCGGCGAGGTGCGCCGTCACGTGTCCCGGGCCGCATCCCAGGTCCGCCAGCGGGCCCCGGCCGGCGGTGCGGACGGTCTCGGCGAAGGCGGCCAGCATGGCGCGGGAGAGCGGATCCAGGCCGTCGGGGGTGCTGACCTTGGCGGCGTAGTCAGCGGCGACGGTGTCGTACGACTCCCGGACCGCGGCGAGGTAGGCGTGTTCGCAGTCGTGTTCGGGCACCGGGCGAGCCTACTCACCGCAGGGGATCAGCACAGCACCCGAAGGGCTCCCGGCCGGATCCGCGCGGTGACCGGGAGGGCGGCCTCCACCTCGCCGTCCGCGCCGTACGGGACGGCGCGGTCGGCCTCGATGCGGATCTCCTTGCCGCGCACGATCTCGACCTCGGGGCGCTCGACGTGCGCACCGGTCTTGAGTTCGTTCATCAGCGCGAAGAAGAGGCGGCGCGGCGCGTCGTGGATCATGACGACGTCGAGCAGCCCGTCGTCGACCCGGGCGGCGGGCGCGATGGCCCGGCCGGAGCCGTAGTAGCCGGAGTTGGCGGCGACGACGGTGTAGCCGCGGCGTTCGTGGACGACGCCGTCGACGGTGACGCGGTAGGCGGCGGCGCGCCAGCAGGCCACCGCGCGCAGGCCGCCCGCGTAGTAGGAGGCCGGACCGCGCAGCAGCCGGGCGGTGTTGGCGTGGTGGTTGGCGACGGCGTCGACACCGGCGTAGACGCTGCCGAGGACGACGGTCCGGTCGTGGACCGCCGACTCGACCTCGATGGTGTCGACGGCGCGCGGCTCGTTCCGCAGCAGGATGCGGGCGAGTTCGGCGGGCCCGGAGGGGAGGCCGAGGGCGCGCGCGAAGTCGTTGCCGCGGCCGGCGGGGACGAGGCCGAGGACGGCGCCGGTGCCGCTGAGCGCGCCGCCGATGCCGCCCGCGATGCCGTCGCCGCCGACGGCCAGGACGACGTGGCCGCGCTCGCCGGCCGTGCGCGCCAGGTCCTGCGCGTGCCGGAGGCTGTCGCTGTACGCGGTCTCCAGTTCCGCGCCCGCCTCCCGGAGCAGTTTCGCCAGCGGGAGGAGGGCTGCCGCCCCGGTGGAACCCCCGGCGGTGGGGTTGACGACGGCCGTGAACTGTCGCATGTGGCGTGCCTCCGGGGACGGCGGGACGGGGTCAGCGGGTGGGCAGCAGGATGCCGGGGTTGAGGAGCCCGTCGGGGTCGAGCGCGTCCTTGACGGCGCGCAGGGCCTCGATGCCGAGCGGACCCGCCTCCCGTACGTACCAGTCGCGGTGGTCGGTGCCCACGCCGTGGTGGTGGCTGATGGTGCCGCCAGCGGCGAGGATGGCCTCGTTGGCGGCCTCCTTGGCGGGGGTCCAGTGCGCCACGGGGTCCTCGCCCTGCGCCGAGACGACGGTGAAGTAGAGCGAGGCGCCGTTCTCGTAGACGTGCGAGATGTGGCACATCACCAGTGGCGGCGTCCCGGCCGCCGCCAGCGTCGTGGTGAGGGCCT
This sequence comes from Streptomyces sp. NPDC058864, assembly GCF_042742985.1. Taxonomy (NCBI): domain Bacteria; kingdom Bacillati; phylum Actinomycetota; class Actinomycetes; order Kitasatosporales; family Streptomycetaceae; genus Streptomyces; species Streptomyces sp. NPDC058864. The sequence continues at coordinate 41,399 of NZ_JBHYMQ010000047.1, forward strand.
CGCGCACGGAGTCGTACAGCTCGGCGATCCGGGACCAGAAGCCGGCGGTCTCCAGGGTCTCGGCGAAGGCGCCCGCGTCGAGGAGCGAGTCCCGAAGGTAGGGGGCGGAGAAGCGGCCGTGCGCCCAGCGCTCGCCGGGCTCCTCGCCCAGGTACTCGCCGCCGCACTCGCGCAGTACGGCCGCGGCCTGCTCCCGGCGCAGCGCGGTGTCCTGCGCGGTGCCCTCGTAGCCGGCGATCGCCGTGCAGCCGGCGGTCGCGGCCCCTTCCGAGCCGATGGCGTCGGGGTGGGCGAGGCCGACCATCGTCTCGGTCTCGTCGGACAGGCGGAGCACCGTCGGGCGGGGCCCGTCCTGGGCGAGCCGGCGCAGCGCCGCGGCGCCCTCTGCGAAGGAGGCGAACCGCCAGCCCTCGTAGACCTTGACCTCGGGAAGCGGGCGGATGCGCACCGTCACGGAGGTGATGACGCCGAGGGCGCCCTCGGATCCCAGGACGAGCTGGCGCAGGTCGGGTCCGGCCGCGGAACGGGGGGCCCGGCCGGCGTCGAGGGTGCCCTGCGGCGTGGCGACGGTCAGACCGAGCACCATCTCGTCGAAGCGTCCGTAGCCGGCGGACGCCTGGCCGCTGGAGCGGGCGGCGGCGAATCCGCCGATGGTGGCCCATTCGTAGGACTGGGGGAAGTGGCCGAGGGTGAAGCCCTGTTCGGCGAGGAGCGCCTCGGCCTCGGGGGCACGCAGCCCCGGCTGGAGGATCGCGGTCCGCGAGACGGCGTCGAGCGACAGCAGCCGGTTCATGCGGCGCAGGTCCAGCGCGACGAAGGGGCGCCCGCGCAGCGGGGCGAGGCCGCCGACGACGGAGGTGCCGCCGCCGAAGGGGACGACGGCGAGGCCGTGTTCGGCGCAGACGGCGAGGACCGCCAGGACCTCGTCGTGGCCGGCGGGCAGCACGACGGCCGCCGGGGCGTCGCCGGCGTCGCCGCCCCGGATGCGCAGCAGGTCGGGGGTGGACTTGCCGCGCGTGTGGCGGATCCGGGTCTCGGCGTCCGTGCGCACGTGGGCCGGATCGCCCACGCAGTCGGCGAGGTCCTGCAGGGCCGCGTCGGTGAGCGGGGAATCGGGTACGGCGATGTCCTGCAACGCGGCGGGTTCCGCGCCCCGGGGCTTGACGCCCAGCAGGTCGCGCAGCAGTCCGGTCACGGTGTCGGGCAGCGGGGCCGCTTCGGCCGGGTCGCCCCAGCCACTCCACAACATGTCCACGGGCTCGTCCTCACCGGTCGTCTCTGCTTCTGGGGGTGCCGACTCCTGCGACCCTCACTGGGCGTTACACTGTGACACATGGCGCCTATTCGTCACAACCATGCGGACAGCGATCCGGTGCTCGACGCGGTCCGCGACTGCGTCCTGGCCGTCGGCGTCCGCCGCACGACCCTGACCGACGTGGCCCGCCGGGCCGGCGTCTCCCGCATGACGCTCTACCGGCGGTGGCCCGACGTGCGCACCCTGGTCGGCGACCTGATGACCCGCGAGTGGGTCTCGGTCGCCGTGGAGGCGATGCCCGAGCGGCGCGGGGGCGCCGGCGTCCGGGCACACCTGGTCGAGGGGCTGGTGGCGGGGGTGCGCGCCTTCCGCGCCCACCCGCTGTTCGTCAAGATCCTCGACGTCGACCCCGAACTGCTCCTCCCCTACGTGCTGGACCGCCGGGGGGCCAGCCAGGACGCGCTGGTGGAGCTCATCACCGACGCCCTGGCGGAGGGCCACGCCGACGGCTCCGTCCGGGCCGACCACCTCGTCCGGCAGGCCCGTTCCGTGCTGCTGGTCGTCCAGTCGTTCACGCTCTCGCTGCGCACCATGACCGACGAGGACGATCCCGACCTGAACTCCGCGGCCTTCCTCGGGGAGCTGCGGGACATCCTGGAGAGGACCCTCGCCCCATGAGCCCCACGAGTCCCATGAGCAGCCCGGCCGCCTCCCCCGCGTCCTCGCTCACCGCCGCGCGGCGCGCCCGCGGACTCGCGGAACTCGCCGCCGGCGAGCAGGTGGACGTCCTCGTCGTCGGCCTCGGCGCCACCGGCGCCGGCGCGGCCCTGGACGCGGCGTCCCGCGGGCTGTCGGTCGCCGCGATCGACGCCCACGACCTGGCGTTCGGCACCTCCCGGTGGAGTTCCAAGCTGATCCACGGCGGCCTGCGCTACCTGGCCTCCGGCCAGTTGGACGTGGCGTACGAGAGCGCGGTGGAGCGCGGCGTGCTGATGGAGCGCACCGCCCCCCACCTCGTCCGCGCCCAGCCCTTCGTGCTGCCGCTGACGCCGCTGGTCTCGCGCGGCCAGGCCGCACTGGCCTGGTCCGGCTTCCGGGCCGGCGACGCACTGCGCCTGTCGGCGCGGACGGCGCGGGCCACCCTCCCCGCGCCGCGCAGGCTGTCGGCGGTGGAGACCCGCCACCTCGCGCCCGCCCTGCGCACCGCTGGGCTGCGCGGGGGCCTGCTGTCATGGGATGGCCAACTCGCCGACGACGCCCGCCTGGTGACCGCGATAGCCCGCACCGCGGCGGCGCACGGGGCGCGCGTCCTGACGCGGGTGCGGGCGGTCTCGCTCAGCGGCTCGGGCGCCCTCGTCCGCGACGAACTGACCGGCGAGGAGCACACGATCCGGGCCCGCGCGGTGGTCAACGCCTCCGGCGTGTGGGCGGGCGGCCTGGTCGACGGCGTACGGCTGCGGCCCTCCCGGGGCACGCATCTGGTCCTGCGCTCCGACGGTCTCGGCGGCCTGCCCGCGGGCCTGCACATACCGATCCCCGGCGAGTCCAACCGCTTTGTGCTCGTCCTGCCGCAGGGCGACGGCCGGGTCTACGTGGGGCTGACCGACGAGCCGGTCGACGGCGCCGTCCCCGACGTGCCGGAGGTGCCCGAGACGGACATCGGCTTCCTGCTCGACGTGCTCGGCACGGCGCTCGACGTACCCGTCCACCGGGACGACGTGGTGGGCGCGTTCGCCGGGCTGCGCCCGCTGCTCGACACCGCGGCCGACGGCTCGGGCCGCACCGCCGACATCTCTCGCAAGCACGCGGTGCTCACCTCCGCCGAGGGGGTGGTGACCGTGGTCGGCGGCAAGCTCACCACCTACCGCCGGATGGCCCAGGACGCCGTCGACGCGGCCGTCGCGGCCCGCGGGCTCGGCGCCGGGCGCTGCCGGACCACGTCGCTCCCCCTCGTGGGCGCCGCCGCGCCGCACGTGCTCACCGGCCTCAAGGCACCGCGCCGCCTGGTGCAGCGCTACGGCACCGAGGCCCCCGCCGTGCACGCCCTCGGCGCAGCCGACCCCGCCCTGCGGGAGCGGATCGTCCCCGGTCACCCCGTCACACGCGCCGAACTGATGTGGGCCGTACGGCACGAGGGGGCGCTCGACACCGGCGACCTCCTCGACCGGCGGACCCGCGTCGGGCTCGTGCCGGCCGACCGCGACACGGCGCTGAAGGCGGCCGAGGAGGCACTGGCCGGCGGCTGAACCCGGCCCGGGATCACGGGGTCACGGCGCTCCCGGAGGTGCGGACCCGGCGCACCAGCCGGCTTCGAGGCGGTCGAGGAACGTACCGAAAGCGCGGTCCGCGCGCTCCTCGTCGCCGTCGGCGAGGAACGCGACGAGCATTCCGAAGGCGCCGTCCACCAGCATGCGGGCTTCGATGCGGGCACGTTCCCCGCTGATGCCCAGGCTCTCGAAGACGGGGACGAAGAGCTCGGTCCACTCGGTGATCAGGCCGCCCAGATAGGGGCCGTGCCGCTCGGGCCGCAGCATGGAGGCGGCCATCGTCTGGAAGTACAGCGGCAGCAGCGCACGGCGCTCCGGGCTGCGGAGCTCCTGCCACACCGCCTCCGCCAGGCGCCGCGTGCCGGCCGCGTCCCGGGGGGTGCCGACGGCGGCGACGATCCTGCGGAAGCGCAGGATCGGCCGGTCGGCGTCCAGCGCGAGCGCCTCGGCGACCAGGCGTTCCTTGGTTCCGAAGTAGTAGAGGAGCATCCGGTCGCTGGTGCCCAGCGCCCTGGCCATCGGCCGCAGGGACAGGTCCGCGAGGCCGTGCGCGACCACGTACTCCCGCACACGGTCGAGGAGTTCCCGCCGCTTGGCGGGATCGGCCCGTCGTGACATCACATCCTCCGGATGGCCGATTCATAACTATTTGCCGCTTTCTTTACCGTAGCACCCGCTACATGTATATTTGATAGATGTAGCGGGTGCTACAGGAAAGGTCGCCGGGCCCTCGGCCCCGGCAGAGAAGGGAATGATCCCCATGGCCGCCCAGGCCGTCGGCACGGACGAGACGCGCATCCCCGCGTCCTGGCTCGCCAGGCAGTTCAGGCTGTGGTCCCGGGCCCTGGAGCCCGTGCGTCCCCTGCACGCTCCGGCCGGGCGCATCACGGCCCGGGACTCCTCGTGGCCTCTGGAGCGCGAGCTGACCTCCGTCGGCCGCGCCCGCAGGCTGGTCACGGCGCAGACGGGCGAGTGGGGCCTCGACGCTCTCGCCGACACCGTGGAACTCCTGGTCAGCGAGCTGGTCACCAACGCCCTGCGGCACGCGCGCGGGCCGGTCCGGCTGAACCTGCTCGTCCAGGACGCCTCCCTGCGGTGCGAGGTCGAGGACGTCAGCCCCCGCGCCGCCGTCCGCCGTGCCGCCGGCAGCGACGCGGAGGGCGGACGCGGCATGGAGATCCTCGACCTGCTCAGCGACGCCTGGGGCACCGACCGGACGGCGACCGGCAAGACGACGTGGTTCGAGCTGACGGTGCCCGCCGCCTGACGGGACGGACAGGCCCGCCCGGGTGACACGGCACTTACCCGCCAGTAGCCTCTGTTCCGTCGTCAGCGGGCGGGAGAGCAGCGGTGAGCATGCCGGACCACAGTGATGTCGAGGCCTTCTTCGAGCGGGTGGCGGACGAGCGCTTCGTCCCGACCGGTCGCACACGCGGCCCCTGGGACGCCGCGAGCCAGCACGCCGGGCCACCCGCGGCATTGCTCGGCCGCGCGGTGCAGACGCGTCCGGGCGCCCGCGAGGACATGCGCCTGGTCCGGATCACCTTCGAGATCCACAGCCCGGTGCCGCTCGCCCCGCTCACCGTGACCACCCGCGTGCTCCGCGAGGGCCGCAGCGTGGAGCTGGTCGAGGCCTCCCTGGCGCCGGACGGGGGCGCGGAGGTCATGCGCGCACGGGCCCTTCGCATCCGCACCGCGCCCGGCACCGTACCCGCCGCGGACCCGAGCGGCGATCCCGGCGCCGGCGCCCCGGGGCCCGCCGTTCCCGGACCCGGGCAGGCCCGCCCCGAGCCGTTCTTCCCCGTGCCGTGGGACACCGGTTACCACACGGCCATGGAGGCCCGCTTCGCCGCCGGTTCCTTCCTCGGCCGCGGCCCCGCCACCTGCTGGCTGCGGATGCGCGTGCCGCTCGTCGCGGGTGAGAAGACCACTCCTCTGGATCGTGTGCTGGTCGCCGCGGACTCCGGCAACGGCGTGAGCAATGTGCTGGACTTCTCCACGCACCTCTTCGTCAACCCCGACCTCACCGTCCACCTGCACCGCCACCCGGTGGGCGAGTGGGTCTGCCTCGACGCCCGCACCACGGTCGACCCGTACGGGGTGGGCATGGCGGAGACCTCCCTCCACGACGAGCAGGGCCCCATCGGGCGCGGCGTGCAGAGCCTGTTCGTCGCCCCGCGCCGATAGGACGGACCGGGCCGCCGCCCGGCACCCCATCAGTGCAGGATTTCCCGGACCACGGCGGAGGCGACGGCGGCGTCGAGGGCGCCGACGCCCGTGAGGTCGGCGATCGTCACGGCGGCGTCGGTGCGTTCGGTGCGGTCGGTGCGGCCCGGTGGGGTGCGGAGCAGCGCACCGAGCGGGACGTCGGCGTCCTCCCGGACCGCGCCGGCGCGGACGGCGTGCCCGAGGTCACCGTGGTGGAGGCACTGCTCGTGGTCGTCGGTGGCGATGACGCCGGCGCGGGCGAAGAGCGCGGGCGGCAGTTCGTTCTTGTGCGGCATGTCCGCGCCGACGGCGGTGACGTGCGCCCCGGGACGGACCGCGTCGGCGTCCAGCACCGGGACGGTGGCCGGCGTCGCGGTGACGACGATGTCGGCGCCCGCGGCCTCCGCCGCGGAAGCGGGGACGGCATCCAGCCCGTGTGCGGCGAGATGCTCGCAGAGGGCGGCCGCCCGGCGTTCGTCCCGGCCGTGGACGAGGACCCGGCCGACGGGGCGCAGCATCGCCAGCCACCGCACCTGCAGCCGGGCCTGCTCGCCGGTGCCGAACACCCCGACGGTGCGGGCGCCGGGGCGGGCCAGGGCGTGGCCGGCGAGGGCACCGGCGGCAGCCGTGCGCCAGGCGGTGAGGCGTCCGCCGTCGTCCAGGACGGCGCGGACCCGGCCGGTGTGCGCGCTGATGACGCAGACCAGGCCGTGGTTGACGGGTTCGCCGCGCTGCGGGTTGCGGTAGAAGCCCGAGGCGATCTTCACGGTGAAGTCGTCGGACCCGTCGAGCCAGCCCGTCTTCACGTGGCAGTCGCCGTCCGCGGCGGGGAAGGTCAGATGCGTAGGCGGCGGCACCGTGGTGCGGCCGGCCGCGTGGGCGATCAGCGCGGCGCGGACGGCGTCCAGCACCAGCCCCGGCCGCGCGGCGGCGCCGATCTCGTCCGGGCCCAGGACGGGTACGGTCATCGGCGCGCTCGCAGCCAGGCGGCGAAGGCGTCCAGGGCGGGTGCGGGGTCGCGGCGCCCGATGCCGACGCGGAAGCGGTCGGCGGGCGTCTCGGTGAGTTCGGAGCGGTAGATGCTCGCGGGGAGCAGCAGGACCCCCGCCTGCTCGACCAGTTCGGTGCAGAAGCGCTCCACGCCCTCGGCGCCGAGGTAGCGGGGGTAGGCGACGCAGCCGCCGTCCGGGGCCCGCCACGTGAACAGGTCGTCGAACTCGGCGAAGAAGGCGTCGAAGAGCGGGAGGTTGGCGGCGATCAGGGCGCGGTTGCGGTCCAGGATCCGGCCGCGGGCCTTGAGGGCGATCCGGGCGAGCACCTCGCTGGGCGCGGCGTTGCAGATGGTGGTGTAGTGCTTGGCGCGCTCCAGGCGCGAGCGCAACTCCCGGTCCCGGCAGGCGATCCAGCCGATCCGCAGCCCGGGCAGGCCGAGCGACTTGGACGTGACGTTCAGCGACAGCGCCCGTTCCGACAGGTCGGCGGCCTGCGGCAGGGTGCGGGCCGGGTCGCGTTCGAGACCGCGGTAGACCTCGTCGCTGAACAGGTGGATGCCGCGCTCGTCGCAGAGCTCGGCCAGGCGCGCGAACTCGGCGCCGCCGATGACCTTGCCGGTCGGGTTGTTGGGGAAGTTCACGGAGACGACGCGGGTGTGGGGGCGGAGCGCCGCAGCCACCCGGTCCACGTCCAGGGCCCAGTCCCGCTCGGGGTCGAGCGGCACGCCCGTCACCTCGCACAGCGAGAGCGGCACGGTCTCGGCGGCCTGGTAGTTGGGGGTGACGACGACCGCGTGGTCCCCGGGCCCGAGGAGCACCTGCATCGCCAGGTAGAGCGCCTCCTCCGCGCCGGCGAAGCAGATCACGTCCTCGGCTCCGGCCCGTTCGTAGGTCGCGGCGATCGCTTCGCGCAGCCCGGGATCGCCGTAGGTCTGCGTGTACCCGAGGGAGAGCGTCTCCCAGGCGTGCCGGTCCTCGGCGTCGGCGAGTTCCAGCAGCGCGGGGAGGGTCATGGTCTCCGCGTCGGAGGCGGTCAGATGATGACGGGCGGTGAACTCCCAGCGGGAGAAGTACGTTTCCAGCCGGAAGTCGGGCAGTCGGCTCACGGGTGCTTCCTCTGTGCTTTGAGATCGGCGAGCAGGGCGTAGACGGTGGAGCGCGACGCCTGAAGCGCGCCGGCCACGACGGGCACCGCGCGGCGCATCGCGAACACCCCGGCCCGGTCGAGTTCTTCGAGGATCGCGAGGCGGTCCTCGCGGCCGAGGCGTTCCACCGGGCAGCCCCGCTCACGGGTGTAGGTGCCGACGGTCCGCTGCACGTGCTCGGTCCAGTCCTGCTCGAACAGCGGCTCGGGGCGCGGCACGGTGGGCGCGGCGAAGGCGGTGAGCACCGACGCCGCCTGCTCCAGCGGCGTCCGGTCGAGGTTGACGCACAGCACCGCCGAGGGCTCGCCGTCGGCGTCCCGCAGGACCGCGCTCACGGACGAGAGCCTGCGCCCGTCGGCGAGCAGCTTCTCGTACGGCCCGTAGACGTCCCGCGCGGACGGGTCCAGCCCGTCGAGTTCGCCCAGCAGCGAGGGGTCTCCCGCGGTGCGCCGCGTCATCGGGTTCCAGATGCCGAGCACGCGGTCTTCGGCCACGTCGTGCAGGACCACCTCGGCGTAGGGGCTCAGCAGCAGGGCCACGGCCTGGCACACCGGGGCCCACTGCCGTACCCGGGGGTCGCTCTCGGCGACTCGCACCTTCTCCATGGCTGGACTGTACGTCCAGTCTGGACGGAAAGTACAGCCCGGGGTAGCCACGGGCGCGGTCCTGGGACCCTGCGACGCGGCAAGGGAAGGCTCGCCGTCGTGCGGCAGCCGTCACGCGCCCGATGGCGTCACTCCGCCGGGGCGGGCGCTTCCCGCCTCCGCCGGCAGCACGCGGGGACCGCACGGACCGCGGCCGCCCGAGGCAATGGGCACGGCGCGCTCCCGGGCCCCGGCGCAGCGGCTCCAGGGCCTTCAGCCCGGGCCGCACGCCTAAGCGGCGTCGAGGTCGTGGTGGATCGCGCGGGAGACGGCCTCGATGGTGGCGACGCCGGAGGCCATCGTCTTGTCGTCGTCGGTGAGGACGGTGATGGTGTAGTCGTGCCCGCCGCCGGTGAAGGCGCCCAGGCTGTGCACCCGCCACCCATGGGTGGCACGGGAGAGCCAGCCGTTCTTGACGTGGACGGCAGCGGAGCCGGGCGCGCCCGCGGGGGTGCCCCACCGCTGGGCGGGGACGACCTGGTTCATCAGCTTGAGGGCGTAGGCGCGTGCGTCGTCGTCGAGCACCGCGTTCGGCGCGGTGAGCAGGTCCAGCAGCTTCTGCTCGTCCCCGGCGGTGATCTGGGTGAGACCCCAGGCCCCGGCCCCGTCCGGCACGGTGTGGCTCATCCCGGCGGCGGCCAGGAAGCCGTTGACCTTGGCGACGCCGAGCTGCTTCCACAGCGCGGTCGTGGCGTCGTTGTCCGACTTCGTGATCATGGCGGTGGCGAGTCCGGCCTCACGGGAGGTGAGGTGGCGGTGGTGCTGCTGCACGTCCCGCAGGAGGGTCGCCAGGACGGTGACCTTGACCGTGCTGGCGGAGTCGAAGTGCTGGTCCGCGCGCAGCGTGCACGACGTGCCGGTCGTGCGGTCGTGCAGGGAGACGGCGGTACGGGCGGTGCCGCCCGCCAGGGCCGTCGTGATGTCCCGCTGGAGTTCCGCGGCCAGCCCGGGCGCCGTCGAGCTGCAGCTCACCCGAGGCGTCGCGGCGGCGGCCTCCGCCGTCGCGGCTCCCGCGGCCACGGGAACCGCGACGCCTGCGACGATCGCGGCTGCCAGGGCTCGCCGGGATATTCGCGTATGACCCATGTCACTCCGTCCATCGGGTTGCTGCCGTCCGGGCTGACTGCCCAGTGTGGGCGGACGGTTGGACGGGACGGGATGTGATGTCCGCTACGTCCGGCCGTGCGGCGGGGGCCCCGGCGGGCCGGGCGCGGCGAGGTCCGCGGGTGGCCGGACGGTTCACCGGGGCACACCCCGGGGGCCGTTGCCGGGCGGCGGCGTGACGACGTTCCGCGCCGCCGCCGCGGCATGCCGGGCGCCCCCAAGTCGCGGGCCGCGGGGCGCCGTTGGCGGCCGGCCGGCGACGCGGGAGCGGCGACCCCGAGGCAGCGCCACCACCCGGGAGGACGGGCGTCACCCCGGTCGCCCACGACCTCTCCGAGCGGGGCCCCGGGCCGCGCCGCACAGCATCGTCCGAAGCATGCCGATATGACCCGAATGTGATGAAGCTCGCACGCCCTCATTACCTCCGGCGTCATCGACCGGCCCGTACCCGCCCCGGCACGATCAAGGAGGTCCGGCACGGCAGGACGGACGCCGGGCACCTCGACCCCAGGGAGCAGACATGACCGCCTACGCCGTCGCCCACCTCCGCCCCGCGCAGCCCCACGAGGAGGTCTTCACCTACATGGAGCGCATCCAGGCCACCATGGACCCCTTCGGGGGCCGGTTCCTCGTCCACGGCGCGACCGTGGAGGCCGTCGAGGGGCGGTGGCCGGGCACGGTCGTCATGATCGGGTTCCCCGACATGGACCGGGCCCGCGCCTGGTACCGGTCGAGCGCCTACCAGGAGATCCTTCCGCTCCGCACCCGCCACCTGGACGGCGAGGTCGTCCTCGTCGAAGGGGTCGGCCCCGGCTACGACGTCACCCGGACCGCCGCGCGGCTCAGGGAGGAGGCGACGCGGACGGGCGCGCTGCCGGCGTGACGGGCCGCACGCCCCCGGGCTCAGCCGCCGGGACCGCAGCCCGAGGTGTGGGAGGCGGCTTCCCCCGCCGCCGTGGCCGCGTCGCCGGCGCGGATGGCGTCCAGCAGCCGCGTGTGGTCCATGTGGTCCTCGGCGCCAAGGGCGCGGGCGCCGAAGTGGTCCCTCAGCGAGTCCCTGACGACCTGACCCAGGTCCGCGTAGAGCTCGGCCAGCACCTCGTTGTGCGAGGCCGCCACCACCGCCAGGTGGAAGGCGCTGTCCGCGTCCACGAAGGCGTCCCGGTCACCCGAGGCCCAGGCGTGCTCACGCCGGTCCAGCAGCGTGTCGAGGCGGGCGAGGTCGTCGGCCGTGCGGCGTGTCGCGGCGAGGCCGGCCGCGGCCGATTCCAGGGCTCCGCGCACCTCGGTCACGTCCCGCTGCCCGGCTTCCGCGAAGCGGCGCTGCATCACCCCGGCGAGCTCGCTGGTCGCCGCGACGTACGTGCCGGAGCCGTGGCGTATGTCCAGCAGCCCGTTGTGGGCGAGGGCGCGCACGGCCTCGCGGACGGTGTTGCGGGCCACGCCCAACTGCCGTACGAGTTCCGGCTCGGTCGGGATGCGCGAGCCCACCGGCCACGCCCCGGAGGTGATCTGGCGGCGCAGTCCGGACACCACCTGCTCGAAGAGTCCGGAAGGACGGGACACGGGACGTAGACTCATCCCATGATTATACGCCGCAGGGTCCCGGGCCCGTCCGCGGTACGGCGTAACGCGGCGCGGCAAGGCGGCCGCACCCGCGGCCTCGCGGTGGTGGCGCTGCTGCTGGTGGCGTTCAACCTCCGCCCCGCCGTCACCAGCCTCGGCCCAGTACTGGCCGAGGCGCGGTCGGCCCTGGGAATGAGCGGTGCCGTGGCCGGGCTGCTCACCTCCGTGCCGGCGCTCTGCTTCGCCCTGGTCGGCGTCGCCGCGCCCCGGTTGGCCCGCCGGTACGGGCCCTCGGCAGTCGTCGCCGCGGGTACGGCCGTGGTCGCCGTGGGCCTTGTGCTGCGGCCGCTCGCCGGCGGCACCGCTCGGTTCCTGGCGCTCAGCGCCGTCGCGCTCGCCGGGATCGCGGTGGCCAACGTGCTGCTGCCGGTGGTGGTCAAGCAGCGCTTCCCCGGTCAGGTCGGCCGGATGACCGGCCTGTACTCCATGGCGCTCAACCTGGGTGCCGCGGTCGCGGCGGCCGCCACCGTGCCGCTGTCCGGGGCGTTCGGCGGCGACTGGCGGTGGGGACTGGGCGCCTGGGGCGTGGTCGCCGCGGTGGCGGTGCCGCCGTGGCTCGTGCTGGCCCGGGTCCGTACGGCGGACCGGGCGCCGGAGCCCGCGTCCGTGCCGCCGCCCGGCGCCGGGCCGGGACCCGGCACCTCGTACGGGTCCGGGTCCGGGTCCGCGTCCGGCGTGCGGATGACCCGCTCCCCCACCGCCTGGGCGCTGGCCGCCTACTTCGGTCTGCAGGCCGGTGCCGCCTACGTCGTCATCGGCTGGCTGCCCCAGGTGTTCCGCGACGCGGGGCTGTCGGCCGGTACGGCGGGCCTGCTGTTCGCCGTCACCTCGCTACTGGGGGTGCCGCTGTCCTTCGCGCTGTCCGCCCTCGCGGGGCGGCTGCGGAGGCAGAGCGGCATCGCGGTCGCGCTCGGGGTGTTCGGGCTGGCCGGCTACGCGGGGCTGTGGGCGGCACCGGCCGCCGCGCCCTGGGTGTGGGCGGTGCTGCTGGGCGTCGCCAACTGCTCGTTCCCGCTCGCCCTGACGATGATCGGACTGCGCGGCCGGAACAGCGCGACGGTGGTGCGCCTCTCCGCCTTCGCGCAGAGCACGGGCTACCTGCTCTCGATCCCCGTCCCGTTCCTGGTCGGCGCCCTGTACGAGCGCACCGGCGGCTGGCGGGTTCCGCTGGTGGTCATGGCCGTCCTGATGGTGGCGCAGCTGATCGCCGGCCTGCTCGCGGGGCGGGACCGCAGCGTGGGCTGAGCGCGGTGTCACCAGGGCAGGGCGCCGTCCGGGCCGGAGAAGGTGCCCGTGGGTCCGTCCGGGCCGAGGGTCGCCAGCCGGACGATCACCTCGGCGGCCTCCTCGACCGTGCCGCTGCCCCTTCCGTACGGATCCGTCCCCGTCAGCCCCGGCTCGGCGGCGTTGACGCGCAGGCCGGGCAGGGCTTTCGCGTACTGGACCGTGAGCATGTTCAGCGCCGCCTTCGACGACGCGTACACCGGCAGGAGGATCGCGGCCTCCGGGCGGCCCGCGTCGGTGACCATCCCGAACGAGCCGAACGCCGAGCTGACGTTGACGACGACGGGTGCCTCGGAGACCGCGAGCAGCGGCAGGAAGGCGTGCGTCATGCGCACCACGCCGAAGACATTGGTCTCGAAGACGTGGCGCATGACGTCCGCGGTGACCTCCTCGGCCCCGCGCATGCCCTCGAAAGCCCCCGCGCAGTTGACCAGGACGTCGAGCCGGCCCTCCCGGCGGGTGAACTCGGCGGCGGCCGCCGCGACGGAGGCGTCGTCGGTCACGTCGAGGGGCAGGAAGTGTGCCCCGATCCCATCGGCCGCCGCCCGCCCGCGGCCCTCGTCGCGGCCGCCGACGTGCACGGTGTGCCCGAGCCCGGCCAGCCGGCGGGCGGTCTCCCGGCCGAGGCCCCTGGTGCCGCCGGTGATCAGTGAGACGGTCATGGGTCTCCCCTGTGCCTGTGCGGATCTCTGTCGCCGCAGGGATCCGTACCGCGTACGTCCGGTTCCTCACCTTCTCCCGCGCCGTCCGGGTCCCGTCAACGCCGCTTCCCCGGTCACGGCACCGTCACCGTCACCGTCACCGTCACCGTCACCGTCACCGGCGTGGTTCCCGCGGGGCCCGCGCCATTCGTCACGGCGTCGGCTGGGCGCCGCGCGGCACGAAGGGGAGCAGCAGGTGGGAGGGGTGGGCGGGACCGGAGACGAGGGTGGTCGTGCCGGCGAAGACCTCGGACGGGCGGTCGTCGGGGTCGTCGTGCAGGAAGATGCCGTGCCCCTTCATCGGTACGCCGTACGTACTGGGCCAGGGGCCGTCGCCGGGCAGTTCGAAGTCGCGTCCCGTGACGGTCAGGGCGACCCGGTGGCCGGCGGGCACCACGACGGAGGTGGGCCAGATCTCGACGTCGAGCGCGACGATCTCGCCCGGGATGAGCGGCTGCGGCCGGTCGTGCGTGTGCCAGGGCCGGTAGGGCAGGCTGCGCTCGGGGTCGGTGGCACGGTGGGAGGCCCTCAGCCAGCCCGCCCCGACCACGCCCGCCGGATCGAGCCCGCTGACGAAGGTGACGTCCTCGCCCCGCGGGTCGAGCACCCGCAGGGTGAGGAACAGGTCGGCATCGGTGGTCGTCGACGCGATGTGGAGGCGGGCGGCCGCGGGCCCGGTGATCTCGGCGTCCTCGGGGAACGGCCCGGTGGTGAAGGTCAGTCCGTCGCCGGTCGCGTCGAAGTCGGCGCTCCGCTCCTCCGGGGCGGCCTCCTCGGCCAACTCCAAGGTGCCCGGGTGCAGGTGGAGTTCGGTCCACCGGGTGCGGGCGAGGGGCCATTCCCGTTCCGGGCGCCGCTCGAACGTGCCGTCCACGTGACGGACGTTCAGCTGGACGGGCGGCTGGCGGTCCCAGCCGGTGTCCTCGCCCTTCAGGAAGTGGCCGAAGAAGCGCTTCTGCAGGGCCACGCCGTAGTCGGTGTAGAACTCGGCGAAGTGCTCCAGCCCGTGCACCTCCAGCCACTTGTCCGCCGAGCCGACGCGGGCGTAGCCCTCGAAACCGCCTCGGGTGTGCAGGTGGTGGGCCCAGTTGGTGGCCGAGAGGACGGGCACGGTGATCCTCTCGAGTTCCGGTGAGCGCTCCCGGTAGTAGGCCTCGTCCAGCGGACGGGAGAGCAGTTCGGCGGGCGCGTCGGTGCGGAGTGCGGCCAGTTCCGGCTCCGGGCGCGTGCCGGGGCCCGCGACGTACTCGCCGGTGTGCGGGTTGCGCGCGCCGCGCTCGCCCACTCCGTGCTGCACCGAGGCGACCTGGACCGGGTACCACACGGAGGTGAAGGTGTTGAGGATGCCGCCGTGGCGGGCGAACTCCCGGTAGAGGTCGCTGGCTCCCTCCCAGGGGCAGATGGCCGCGAGGTGCGGTGGCCGCAGCGCCGCCACCTGCCACTGGTTCACCGCGTAGTACGAGATGCCGAGCAGACCCACCTTGCCGTTGCTCCACGGCTGGGTGCCGGCCCACTCGACGCAGTCGTGGTAGTCACGGGTCTCGCGCGGGGAGAAGATGTCGAGGAGCCCGGGGGAGCGGCCGGCGCCGCGCGAGTCCACGCGGACGCACACGTACCCGTCCGGCACCCACTTCTCGGGGTCGACGGTCTCCCAGTTCTGGTACCGGTTGGACGAACCGGCGGTCACGTCGGGGTACTTGGCGGACAGCGGCCCCCACATGCCCGGGTAGCCCTCCTGGAAGGCCAGCCCCTTGGCGTAGGGCCCATGGGTCATGATCACGGGATGGCGGCCCTCCGTCACGGGACGGAAGACGTCCGCCCGGAGCACCACCCCGTCGTCCATCGGGATCGGGACGTCCCAGTCGACACGCATGCCGTCCCGGATCTCGCTGGTGTGACTTCCCATCGTGCTCTCCGTTCGTCGGCCGGCGTTCGGGTCCCCGCCGCACGGGGCCGCACGGCCGGGGCGACGGGACAGGGGGCCCACGGCGGGGTGGGGCCTCGGCAGCGCGTGGTGCGCTGCCCCCGGGAGGAGTCAGCGCGACCGTAACATAGGTCCATGCGTGAGCAAATAGTTACGGACATCTGTCCGTAACATCGTGGACCTCGCGCCCGCGACGCGGGAATCACCCCGGATCGCCCCACATCAATCCGCTGGGGAGATCTGCCCGCCGACCCCCGCCGGGCCGCGCGCGATGTATTGACAGCCCCTCACGCGTCGCTCATCGTTGCGGCCAGCACTTCACGTGTACGTCATACGGACATCCGTCCGCTCTCGAGTGCGACCCTCTGTCGTCGTCCCCCAAGGAACCCTCACGTGATAGACGGACCCCTTGCGAAGGCCGCTCCCGCCCCGCCTTCCCCAGGCCCCTCACCCGCGCCGGTGTCGCCGTCGGCTTCGCGGTGCTGTGCGTCTCGTACATGGTCAACGCCATGGACCGGCAGGTCTTCTACCCCCTGCTGCCCGAGATCCGCGCCGAGTTCGGGTTCTCCCTCGACCAGGGAGGGCTGCTCGCGACCGGTTTCACGCTCGGCATGGCCCTGGTCGGGCTTCCCACGAGCTACCTGATGGACCGGCTCGGCCGCAGAAGCGTCCTCGTGCTGAGCGTCGTCGTCTACTCCCTCGGCACCCTGGCGATCCCTCTCGCCTCCGGCTTCTCCGACATGGGCGTCTACCGGCTGCTCTCCGGGGTGGGTGAGGGCATGCAGGCCACCGCCCTGTACGCCGTCGTCGGCGCCTACTTCTTCCACCGCCGGGCGGTCGCCGCCGGCGTCGTCGGCGTCGCCTTCGGCGCGGGCGTCTTCCTCGGCCCGCTGATCGGCAACGGCCTCGCCGGTACGTGGGGCGGCTGGCGCGACCCCTTCTACGTGTTCGCGGCCGCCGGGCTGGGGATCGCCCTGCTCATCCGCGCCACCGTCAGCCGCACCATGACCGAAGCGGTCACCGGCACCGGCGCCGGCACGCCAGCCGACCGCTTCGACCACGTGCCGGCGAGCCCGTACAACCGCAACACGCTCGGCATGGGGATCGTCTGTGCCGTGACCGGCCTCGTGAACTACGGCTTCCTCGGGCTCTACCCGACCTTCCTGCGCGAGCACCTCGGGCTCGACGCGGGACAGGCCGCGCTGGCCGTCTCATGCTTCGGTTTCGGCGCGATGATGGCGCTGCCTGCCGGCTGGCTCGGGGACCGCGTCAACCAGCGGCTCCTGCTGGCCGTCGGCTTCGTGACCACGTCCGGGACCGCGGCACTCACCTACCAGTACGCCACGTCCGCCGCGGCCCAGTACGCCCTCGCCTTCCTCATGGGCGCCTTCGCCAGCGGCGTCCTGTTCACCAACTGCACCACCGCCATGCAGCGCGCGGTGCGCCCCGAGCTCGTCGGCCGGGGCGCGGGGTTGTTCATGCTGACCTACTACGTGCCGGCGGCCTTCTCGGGGCTGCTCTTCGCCCGGCTCGTGGACGCGCTCGGCTGGGGCGGCGCCGGTCTGTGGCAGCTGACCGTCCTGCCCCTGCTGGGGCTGGCCGGGCTCGCCGTGGTCGACACCTCGAGGATGGTCGTACCGGACCGGGCGTCCGCCCGGGGCCGGTAGCACGCGACCGGCACGACGGAACCGGCACGACGCCGGCCGCCGCGCGCCCACCTGAGGGAGCGCGGCCCCCCGCAGGGCACGCGGCGGCCGGCGGGCCGGGGCGCAAGGTCCCCGGTCCGCGTCACTGACCCACTCTGCCGTCGACGCACTCGCGCAACAGGTCGGCGTGCCCGCAGTGCCGGGCGTACTCCTCGACCCTGTGCACCATCAGCTCCCGGACCGCGATCCCCTCCTTGCCCACACGCGCGCCCAGGTCCGGATGCTCCGCCAGCGCCGCGTCGGTCGCGGCCTGCTCACGCTCCAGGTCCCGGTACGCGGCATCGACCACGGCCCGGTCGGCGACAGCGCCGTCGAAGTCCGCGTCACGCGGGCCGTAGAGCTTCGGCAGCGGTTCGCCCTCGCCGATCCAGTTGCGCCAGTCCCGTTCCACCTCCGCGAGGTGCCGCAGCAGGCCGAGCAGCGACATCGTCGAGGGCGGGACCGAACGACGGGCCAGTTGCCCGGGGTCCAGGTCCTGGCACTTCATCCGCAGGGTCGTGCGGTAGCTCGTCAGGTAGTCCTGGAGGGTGGCGAGCTCACCGTCCGGACCCGGTCCGTCGCTGTTGCGGGGGTCGTCGTCGGGGTCGACCCACATGTCGGGGTAGACGGTCGCCCGGGTCCATCGCGTCGCTTGATCGCTCATGCCCCGCATCGTGGTCGGTGACGGCCCGGGTCCGCCACCGGGTTTGTCCGGCGGCGCCGGCTAGCCGAGGTGCTCGGCGACGCTTTCGAACTGCACGGCCATGCTGGAGAGGGAGGCGGAGTCCACGTGGTCCATGACGCGCCTGCGCGCGCTGGACAGGAGCGACGGGTAGGCGGCCTCCAGACGCTCGAGCCCGCCGGCCGTCAGGGTCGCCACGCTCCCCCGTGCGTCCACCTCGTGCCGGCGCTTGGCCACCCAGCCGCGGGCCTTGAGGGAGTCGACCACCCGTGAGATGCGGCTGGCCGAGAGACGGGTGAGTTCGGCCAGGTCGATCATCCGCAGCTCGCGGTCCTTGGCCTCGGACAGGAACATCAGCACCGAGTACTCGGACAGCGTCAGCCCGGTCGACTTCAGAAGGTCGTCATCCAGAGCCTTCGGCAACGCCGTCATCACGCGCGCCAGGGCACGCCAGAAGCGCTCTTCTTCTGCGTTCAGGGGAGCATCCGCCGTCATTGCAACAGCTTAACCCGCCGGTATACCGCCGACGGCCTCCCCGCCGTGCGTCAAGAGGGCGGGCACGGAACCGGCCATATCTAGTTGAAACGTTGACCACTTCCTCGCGGCCGGGTCAGGCTGGGGACCCTCAGGGCCCCATCCCCCGCGTCACGAAGGAGAGTCATGCACCTATTCGGGTACAAGCGCGCCGCAACGGCCGCGGCGGCCGCGGCGGCGACCGCCGCCGGACTGCTGCTGGGACTGGCACCCGCCCAGGCGTCGGCGACGACCGGACCCGTCGTCATGGGGACGGCGGACTCGCGGTGCACCACCGCGGGCAGCCTCTGCGTGTTCGAGACCGAGTGGTTCACCGGCCGCACGGCGCTCTACCGTGACGTCGGCACCGCGTGCGTGACGGCACCGTTCGGGATCCTCGCGAACATCAACATGACGGACCGCCCCGTCACCTTCTACAAGAACGCGGACTGCACGGGCTCCTCGACCACCGAGCCCGCGGGGAACCTCCACTCCTGGAAGTCCCTCGGCCCCATGTTCAGTTTCCGCGCCTGAGGACCCGTACCCCGCCGGCGCGCTCCCGGCGGCCGGCCCCCTCCCCCCTCGCGGCGACCCGCTAAGCGATGCCGCCGCCCGGGCCCGGCGTGGGGGCCGGTCGTCACCAGGGGAGCGCGCCGTCGCGGTCGAAGTAGCCGCCGGTCGGGCCGTCCGGGCCGACGAGCGCCATGCGGACGATGATCTCGGCACCCTGCTCGACCGTCTGGAAGCCGGTGTTGCCGTTCAGGTCGGTCTTCGTGAAGCCCGGCTCCACCGAGTTGATCCGGAAGTCCGGCAGCGCCTTCGCGTACTGGACGGTGATCATGTTCACCGCCAGCTTCGACGCCGGGTAGTCCATGCCCGGGAACATGTAGGCCGGCTGGTCGGGGTCCGCGACGTGGTGCAGCGAGCCCAGACCACTGCCGACGTTGACGACGACCGGGGCGGTGGACTTCCGCAGCAGCGGCACGAAGGCGTGCAGGACGCGCACGACGCCGAAGACGTTGGTCTCGAAGGTCGCCTTCATCGCGTCGGCGGTGGTCTCCACGGTGGGGACGACGCTGTTGTCCGCCCGGCGCACCTCGATGCCGGCGTTGTTGATCAGAACGTCCAGGCCGCCTTGGGCCTCGACCGTCCGCACGGCGGCGGCAACGGACTCGTCGTCCGTCACGTCGAGCCGCACGAAGGACGCCCCCAGCCGCTCGGCGGCCTGGCGGCCGCGCTCGGCGTCGCGGGCCCCGATCCACACGGTGTGGCCCTCCGCGATCAGGCGGCGCGCGGTCTCGTGGCCCAGCCCCTTGTTGGCTCCGGTGATCAGTGTGGTCGTCATGGTGTCGCTCCCGTCTCGGGTGTTCGGTTCTCCGACGCCTCCAGACTGCGGCGGGGCGGGGCGGGCAGGGAGTCGTCCCGTTTTCCTGGGACCCGCGGTACCAGCGTCCTCGGGCGCGCGCCAAGGGCTGTGACGCGGCCCACAGGTCGCCCGGGGCAGTACCGGACCTCCGAGTCCGGTACGGTCGGATTATCCGGACTCGAAGGTCCGCATACTCCCCCTTCGCAAGGAGCAACCGTGGCGATGACGCGCGCCCGCATCAGTGACGCCCTCCGGGCACTGGTCTTCGAGCCGGAGCCCGGCGTCGCGCTGGACGAGGTCCTCGACCGCTACTACGCGCCCGACTACACCCACCGCAACAACGGCGCGGTCCTGACGCGCGAGCAGTTCGCGGCCATGGTGGCCGGCCTCCGCAGCCGGATCACCCGCGGCACGCTCACCGTCATCGACGAGGTCTGCGACGGAACGACGTACGCCGAACGGCACGCCTACCACGTCACCCTGGCGGACGGCTCCACCCGGCACCGCGAGGTCGCGGTCTTCGGCACCCACTCCGAGGACGGCCGCTTCCGGCACCTGAGCGACGCCGGCTTCGACCTCCCCGGCGACGCCCGCTGACACACCCGACCGCACCACCGCTGGAGCACCCCATGCCCCGACTGACCGACCCCGACCCGTCGTCCTTCCCCGAAGACGTCCGGCAGTACCTGACCACGCTGCCGCCGGACCCGATGGTCAAGATGCTGTCCCACTCGGCCGGCACCGTGCAGCCGTTCGTGGAACTCGCCCGGGCCCAGTCCACCTCGCTGCGCCTCCCGGCCCGTTCGCGTGAACTCGTCATCCTCACCGTCGCCGCGTACACCGACTGCGCCTTCGTCACGGCCCAGCACGAACCCGTCGCACAGTCGGCCGGGGTCGACGAACAGACCCTCCGCCTCATCCGGGCCCGCGACCTGGACAACCCCGCCCTCCCCCTCCCCGACCGCGCCGTGCTCCGCCTCACCGCCGAAGTGGTGCAGCACCCCCGCGTCAGCGACGAGGTGTTCGGCCTGGCGCGCTCCTTCCTCAGCGAGCGCGAGGTCGTCGAGGTCCTGCAAGTGGCGGGCTACTACTGGTCGTTCGCCCGGGTCGCCACCGTGCTCGACGTCGAGGCGACCCGGGTCTACCGCGACGGCGAGGTCCTGGGAGCCGCCGCGGACGCGGGCCCCGCCTGAGGCGTTCCCGAGGTCCGGGCACGCGGGATACTGCCGGCGTGCTGCTGACCTGGATCGCCGAGATCGCCGACGAGCCGCTCCTGCTGGAGCCGGCCGACCGCGGGGCGGAGCGGCGGACCAACACCTGGTGGTTGTCCGCGGAACCGGAGGACCGGCGGTCGGTCTCCGTGGCCGAGGTGGTCGACGCGTTCGAGCGGACCGCCGAAGGCATCCGGCGGCGCGTCCGCACGACGGGCTTCACGGGGCCGGCGACGTTCTACGTGTGGCACGACGGACAAGCCGGGCAACTTCGCTGCTCCACCGGTTCGGTGGCCGCGCACGACCTGCCGTTCGGCGCCGCCTGCACCCCCTCCGGTGACCTCGGGACCATCGTCGAGGCCTTCCTCGGCGACCCGGAACCGGGGGTGGTCACCTGGTCCGCCCTTGAAGACGCCGGCGCCGGGCCGGAACCGCCGTTGCCCGGGCGGGACGTACCCCTCCCCGTGTGGGTCAGCGATGTCGGAACGGTCGCGCACTGATCGTTCCGGTCCCCGGCTCGCGCCCGGACGCTAGCCTGACAAGGTGAGCATGACGATGTGGTGGGCGGCCCGGCTGAGCCGTCTCAAGCGCGGGAAGTCGAAGGTCGTCCTGGTGCTGTCCGGCGACAGCCGCACCGCGTTCGAGGGGCAGCGCATCCGGCTGACGGTGCGCCGTGCCGTGCGCATCGCGCAGGCGCTGGACGCATCACGCGTACCGGACGTCTGGATCTACGGTGCGGACTGCCACCGCCTCCCGCCGATACCGCGAGACGCGCTCGAGGCGTGGGAGGCGGACTGGGCGGTCCTCGCGCAGGAGCCCGTCTTCGCCGAGAGCCCGGTCGACGACAACCTGCTGGCACGCTCGGCCGCGGAGTTCGGGCTGTTCACCGGGAGCAGCGTCGCCGGTGCGATGGAGCGGCTGCGGACGGAGTACGAGAACTCCCGGGTCCCGGTCCTGGTGCTGTTCCACGTGGGGTCGGTGCCAGACGAGGACAGGGCCGTCGCGGCCCAGTTGGAGAAGGCCGCGGGCAGACCGCTGTTCTGGCAGTTCATCGCCCAGTCGGACGAGCTTCCGTCATCGGTGCTGAACCGCTTGGACGACGTGCGCGCGGAACGGCCCGAGATCACGAACGCGCACCTCAACGACTACTGGAACCTGGACTTCTCGGCAGCGCTGGACCCCTTCCACCAGTACGCGATGATCCGGCACTACGCGCGCTGGGTCCGTACGTCCCGACGCCGGCCGGGCCGGGATCAGGAGGGGGCGCGGAGGGCGTCGACGGGTTCCATGCGGGCGGCGCGCAGGGAGGGGTAGAGGCCGGCGACGAGTCCGACCAGGGCGCCGGCGACGGGGGCGCCGAGGGCGAGGCGGGGGTCGAGGACGGGAGTCCAGTCCTTGACGGCGGACACGCTGACGACGACGAGGACGCGGAGGGCGGCGCCGACGATCCCGCCGAGGAGCCGGATGGTGGTGGTGGACTCCGTCAGGAACTGCCCGGCGACCTGACGCCGGGACGCACCCAGCGCGCGCCGGAGTCCGATCTCGCCGACCCGAGCGGCGGTCACCCTCACGCGTGACGATGAGCATGGTGACCGACTCAACCAGCGTGTGCGGCAGGTCGAGTGCAGCAGGATGGGAAACCAACGAGGCCCCCGTGCGAGCGGGTTGAGACTTCGAACACCTCCTCCTACGGCACAGGAGCCTTGTGCGTTGCGGGTCCCGCCGCCTTGAGGCGAACGGCTTGTCACACACCCTGACGCGGCGGCACTTCTGTCTCCGGCTGCGGAGGGTGCGTGACAGGCCCGGCAGCTCATTGGATCAGGTCGGTGTGCGGATGCTCGGGAAAGATGGGGCAGACGTAGATCTGCATGTTGTCGGTGCTGCCGACTTCGACCTTGGTCGGCCCCGAGGGCCTCTGGCCACAGCACTGCGCGGCGGCGTTGGCGGCGGCCTGGTCCTCTTGAGGCGTCCAGCTGTGTCCCTCCCCGCCGCCCCATTCGCGGGAGGCGATGGTCAGCAGCGGGACCATCCGGGCGTCGCACACAGCGCAGTGTCGGGGGTTGGGATCGGTGCGGCCCCACGGAGGCCAGCCGCCGACCTTCCAGCCGGGCGCGTCAGCCAGATGCTGGTCATAGAAGTCCCGCGGATACTCCGCGTAGGAGCTGTCCACGCTGGCGCCGGCCGCCTGCCACCTGCCCCAGTCCCCCACCATCAGCCGCATCTGCGGGCTCAGGTCGAGGCTGTCGGGGTAATCGGCGATCTCTTCCGGTGCCAGCACGCACGGCTCCGGCACATAGCCCTCATAGTTCACCTCGTACGGCTCAGGCGGTGTGGCGAGGATGTCGACAACCTCGGCGGCGGACCGCCAGAACAGTGCGGTCAACGGCTTGTGATCCGGATCGTGGTCGTAGGGGCACCACAGCACCTGGAGCAGATCGGCCTGTCCCGGCGGCCGCAGCAGGGGAATGTCGCGCAGATACAGCTGGGCCACGGGCAGCATGGGGACCGGGCAGTCCGCAGGCGGCGGGCCGGCGTCGAGTCGCTCCGCGAGTCTCGCGGCGTTACGTTCCTTGACCGCCGCTTCCTCGGGCGTTGTCCCAGGACCACCGTGATCGCCGTGCCACCGGACCCGCATGCGCCTCAAGAGCCGCACGTCGTCCGGTGACTCGCGAAACCCGCTGTCCACGTGCAGGTGCGAGGTTTCACAGTGCGGCCACGGCTCCGCAGCCGGCCACAGCAACGGCCCCCCGACCGAGCTCTCCCCGGTCGAAGGCGACCCGGGGCGAGGGTGCAGCCGAATCGCAGGACGCGCCAACGGCGCCAGCTCGGGAAAGACCGCAGTCACGTCCACGGGCCGCGGCGGAGTCGTACGTACGAAAACCATGCCGGTGATCCTGCCACCAGCCACTGACAACCCCCGGTTGCCTCAATCAGCCTCAGTGGCATCGGTGTTCATCTGGTCAAGTCCAACGCATGCAGCCTCGGCCACAGCGAGAGCAAGCCTGCCTATGTGACAACTGGCGTGCTTGGGCTCAGCCATTACTCGATCAGTGGCCACTCTGAAAAAGCTCACTGCATACCGGCGATGATGTCGGATTCACGACCCGAGCCGCTGTCGTCGAGGACCTTGCCGCTGATGATGCGCGCTCCGGGCGCCACGCCCTTGTACTTCCCGCCCGACCGGGCCCCGGAGCCCGCGACGGTCGAGGCCACGTGCGTGCCGTGGCCCACGCGGTCGACGGTGTCCGGCGTGTCGGAGAAATTCTCCTGGGCGTCGACGCGGTCCTTCAGGTCGGGGTGCGTGGCGTCCACCCCGGTGTCCAGGACCGCGACGGTGACGCCCGTGCCGTCGTAACCGGCCGCCCAGGCCGGTGGGGCGCCGATCTGCGCCGTGCTCCGGTCGAGACTCGCCTCGACCTTGCCGCCGAGCCAGATCTTCCGGACCTTCGCCGCGCGTTCGGCGGCCGGGACCGGGTGGAGGAGAGCGCGGCGGCGGGGACCGCCGCACTCTCGGCGGCGGTGGTGCAGGCGTTCCGCCGGGGAAGTCGTGGGGCCTTCGTGGCCGAACGCCGTCCGGTGCCCCTGACCGGGGTCTGGTCAGACGACGCGCTTGCGGCCACGCAGCAGCACGAAGCCCGCCACGCCCGCCGCGAGCGCGAAAAGGACCGCGGCGTCGAGCCACTGAGTGGTGCTCAACTGCGACAGCGGCAGGTAGTCCACCGCGTGGCCGACGACATCCTTCTGCCGGAAGCAGGACTCGGCGGCGTGCCCCGAGGGCTCGTTCAGGCAGGTGCCCAGCGGCAGGGTCTGCCCGGAGCCCGTGAGGTACGACTGGTCCACCTCCAAGCCGCCCGGCGGAACGAGCGGGGCGGAACCCGCGTGTCCCGAACGGCTCACGATCCTGACCGGATCCGCGAAGGCCATCCGGTGCATGGCCCAGACCACCTCGACCGCGACGGTGAAGAAGAAGGTCACGACCATGGAGAGCAGGGTGCGGCGCAGGACCATGCCGATCGCGACGCCGCCCAGGACGGTGAGAACGGTGAGCGCGACGGGCACGGGCCCGGTGTTGCTGAACACCGTCACGTCCCAGCCCATGCTCCCGTCCTGCTCCTTCAACGGCCCCCACCACGCCTCGCACGCGAGGGCGAGGGCGACCGTGCAGACGACGACCACCAGGACTGCGCCCGCGATCTTGGCGGCGAGCCAGCGGGCGGGTCCGGCGCCCTGGGAGGTGACGAGCTTGGCCGTGCCGCTCTCCAAGTCACCCGCGAGCAGCGGGGCGCCGA
>NZ_JBHYMQ010000048.1:0-66086 GCF_042742985.1 Streptomyces sp. NPDC058864
CTCCGGCGCCTGCACCCCGCCACTCACCCACTCGCACACCGCCGCGAAGGCCCGCCCCCACCCTCCCGTTCCGCAGCCGGCCGCTCCGCGACCGAAGGGAGCGAGACGGGGGGACAGCCGAACACCGGCAGCACCGACCTCCACCCACCCCACCCCCCACCAACCCCCGCCGCGACCGCGGAGCCGCACCCCCGGACCGTGTCCGGAGGCACTTGCCGAGTGGGCGGGAAACGCCTGGTTGGCGTACGGTGACAGGCTGCCCCGTTCGCCGGGGCGCGTGACGTACGGAAGAACAAGAAGGGGGTCCTGCGTGGCAGCGGTCCGGGACACGGAGATCGCGGTCGAGCAGACGCATCTGGACCGGGTGTACGACCGGCTCGAGGAGAAGATCCACGAGGCGGAGTTCCTCGTGGACGACGCCGTCAAGCGCGGCCAGGTCGGTACGCCGGGTGCGCTCGCGGAGCGGGACGCCCAGGTGTTCCGGGCGGGGCTGCACCTGAACCGGCTGAACGCGGAGTTCGAGGACTTCCTCTTCGGCCGGATCGACCTGCTGCTGGGCAAGGACGGCAAGAAGGGCCCGGACGGTGCGTTCACCTCCGTGGAGCCCGCCGACGACGCGATCCGGCCGGACGGGACGGCGGACGTCGCCGAGACCCTGCACATCGGCCGGCTCGGCGTGCTGGACGGGGACTACGCGCCGCTGGTGATCGACTGGCGGGCCCCCGCGGCGGCGCCGTTCTACCGGGCGACCCCGGTCGCACCCGGCCGGGTGGTGCGGCGGCGGGTCATCCGCTCGAAGGGCCGCAAGGTGCTGGGCGTCGAGGACGACCTGCTGCGCCCGGAGCTGACGACGGGCCTGCCCGTGGTGGGTGACGGCGCGCTGATGGCCGCGCTGGGCCAGGCGCGCAGCCACACGATGCGGGACATCGTGTCCAGCATCCAGGCCGAGCAGGACGTGGTGATCCGGGCCCCCGCGGCGTCGGTCACCGAGGTGACGGGCGGGCCCGGCACGGGGAAGACGGCCGTGGCGCTGCACCGGGCGGCGTACCTGCTGTACCAGGACCGGCGACGGTACGCGGGCGGGATCCTGGTGGTCAGCCCGACGCCGCTGCTGGTGGCGTACACCGAGGGCGTGCTGCCCTCGCTGGGCGAGGAGGGGCAGGTCGCGATCCGCGCCGTGGGCTCGCTCGTGGACGGCGCCGAGGCGACCACGTACGACGATCCGGCGGTCGCCCGGATCAAGGGCTCGCTGCGGATGCTGAAGGTGCTGCGCAGGGCCGCCCGCGGTGTGCTGGAGTACGGCGGCGGGGCCGGGCGGTGCCCGGACCGGCTGCGGGTGGTGGCGTTCGGGCGGCGGCTGGAGCTGGACGCCGAGGAGCTGTCGGGGATCCGGCACGCCGTGCTGGGCGGCACGACGCCGGTGAACCTGCTGCGGCCGCGGGCCCGCCGTCTGCTGCTGGACGCGCTGTGGCGCAAGACCGGGCGCCGCTTCGACGACCCGGAACTGGCCGCCGAGGAGCGGCAGGGCTTCGACGAGGACGTCTCCACCGAGCAGGAGTTCGTGGACTTCCTGGCCGCCTGGTGGCCGGTGCTGACCCCGCGCGGGGTGCTGGCCGCGCTCTCCGACGAGAAGCGGATGGGGCGCTGGGCGCGGCGGGTCCTGACGCCGCCCGAGGTGCGCCGGGTGGCGCGCTCGCTGCGCCGGCTGGACGCGGCGGGCAACGGGGCGCTGTCCGTGCACGACGTGGCGATGCTCGACGAGCTGGAGGCGCTGCTGGGCCCGCCGCCCAAGGTGCGCAGCCGTGAGGCGGACCCGCTGGACCAGCTGACCGGCCTGGAGGAGGTCACCACCTTCGCCGACCGGATGGCCGCCGGGCGGCGCAGCCGCCAGGACCGGCTGGACGCGGAGCGCACGGAGTACGCGCACGTGATCGTCGACGAGGCGCAGGACCTCACCCCGATGCAGTGGCGGATGGTGGGCCGCCGGGGCCGTGCCGCGACCTGGACGGTGGTCGGCGACCCCGCGCAGAGTTCGTGGACCGACCCCGACGAGGCGGCCCTCGCCCGCGACGAGGCCCTGGGCACCCGTCCGCGACGCCGTTTCACCCTCACCGTGAACTACCGCAACCCGGCCGAGATCGCGGAGCTGGCGGCGAAGGTGCTGGCGCTGGCCATGCCGGGCAGCGAGTCGCCGCGCGCGGTGCGCTCCACGGGACTGGTTCCCCGGTTCGTGGTGACCGCCGACGGCGATCCAGGGGAGGCGGTGCGCGCGGAGGCGGAGCGGCTGCTCGGCGAGGTCGAGGGCACGGTGGGCGTGGTCGTGGCCATGGGCCGCCGGGAGGAGGCCCGGGGCTGGCTGGCGGGCCTGGGCGAGCGCGTCGTGGCTCTGGGCAGCCTGGAGGCCAAGGGCCTGGAGTACGACGCGACGCTGGTCGTCTCGCCCGCGGAGATCGCGGACGAGTCCCCGGCAGGGCTGCGGGTGCTGTACGTGGCGCTGACCCGGGCCACCCAGCGGCTGACGGTGCTCTCCGGCGGGCGCGACCTGCCCGACGGCGCCGGCGTCCCGGACCTGCTGCGGGACTGACCCCCATGACGACGGCGGGGCGCCCCTTCGTGAGGGACGCCCCGCCGGACGTGTGCGACACCGACCCGCCATGCTCGCCTCGCGGCAAGTGGGCGCTCGAAGCGCCTAAGGTTGGGCCCGGGGGCTTGGATCGAGCCGGTGCCTCACCCAGGCTAACAAACGATCCGTGATTGTCATTCCGTTCGTGTGCGCCGTTCCGGTGGCGGCCGGGGGAACATTAAGCACACAAGCTTCCGTTGAACCCCAGCGCTGCCCGAGAGTTCGTCGTAGGCCCCCCGGGTTTACGCGTACCCACCAGTAGGTGGCAGCATCGAGGGCGCACAGAGCAGCGACAGCGGAGGAACAGCGGCCATGGCAACGGCGCCGAGCGTCTCGTACTCAATCACGGTGCGGCTGGAGGTGCCCGCGAGCGGATCCGCGGTCAGCCAGCTCACCACGGCCGTGGAGGCCTCCGGTGGAGCGGTCCACGGCTTGGACGTGACCGCTTCCGGCCACGAGAAGCTGCGGATCGACGTGACCATCGCGGCCACCTCGACCGCGCACGCGGACGAGATCGTCGCCAAGCTGGCGCAGATCGAGGGCGTCGCGATCGGCAAGGTGTCCGACCGTACGTTCCTGATGCACCTCGGCGGCAAGATCGAGATGGCGTCGAAGCACCCCATCCGCAACCGTGACGACCTCTCCATGGTCTACACGCCCGGTGTGGCGCGGGTCTGCATGGCGATCGCCAAGAACCCCGAGGACGCCCGCCGGCTGACCATCAAGCGCAACAGCGTCGCCGTGGTCACCGACGGCTCGGCCGTGCTGGGCCTCGGCAACATCGGCCCGAAGGCCGCGCTGCCGGTCATGGAGGGCAAGGCGGCGCTCTTCAAGCGCTTCGCGGGCATCGACGCCTGGCCGATCTGCCTGGACACCCAGGACACCGACGCGATCGTGGAGATCGTCAAGGCGATCGCCCCGGGCTTCGCCGGCATCAACCTGGAGGACATCTCGGCGCCCCGCTGCTTCGAGATCGAGGCCCGGCTGCGCGAGGCCCTGGACATCCCGGTCTTCCACGACGACCAGCACGGCACCGCCATCGTGGTGCTCGCGGCGCTGACCAACGCGCTGCGTGTGGTCGGCAAGCAGATCGGCGACGTCCGGGTCGTCATGTCGGGCGCGGGCGCCGCCGGCACGGCCATCCTCAAGCTGCTGCTCGCGGCGGGCGTCAAGCACGCGGTCGTGGCCGACATCCACGGCGTCGTGCACAGCGGCCGGGAGGACCTGGTCGCGGCCGACCCCGGGTCGGCACTGCGCTGGATCGCCGACAACACCAACCCGGAGGAGATCACCGGGACCCTGAGGGAGGCGGTGCGCGGCGCGGACGTCTTCATCGGCGTCTCCGCCCCCAACGTCCTGGAGGGCGCGGACGTCGCCGCCATGGCCGACGGCGCCATCGTCTTCGCCCTCGCCAACCCGGACCCCGAGGTCGACCCGGCGGTCGCCCGGGAGACCGCCGCGGTCGTCGCCACGGGGCGCAGCGACTTCCCGAACCAGATCAACAACGTCCTGGTCTTCCCGGGTGTCTTCCGCGGCCTGCTGGACGCCCAGAGCCGGACGGTGAACACCGAGATGATGCTCGCGGCGGCGACCGCCCTCGCGGACGTCGTCACCGAGGACGAACTCAACCCGAACTACATCATCCCGAGCGTCTTCAACGACAAGGTCGCGGGCGCCGTCGCCGGCGCCGTCCGCGAGGCCGCGAAGGCACAGGGCCTCACCGCGACCCCGTGACGACGGAGCGTCATCGGGCCGTACACGACCCGCTTTTTGTGTGACTCTCCCGGGTGCCGGATTGGCGTTTCCCCCAGAAATAGGGGCAGGATGCGTACCTGGGCGGTGAGGGCCGCACCGCAGAAGCGCGATGAGCGTCTTCACAATGCGTCTTCCCCGACGGTCGACGTTGGGGGTTTCCATGCAAGGAGTACTTAGATGAACCGCAGTGAGCTGGTGGCCGCGCTGTCCGAGCGCGCCGAGGTGACCCGCAAGGACGCCGACGCCGTTCTGGCCGCGTTCGCCGAGGTCGTCGGCGAGATCGTCGCCAAGGGCGACGAGAAGGTCACCATCCCCGGCTTCCTCACCTTCGAGCGCAGCCACCGTGCCGCGCGCACCGCGCGCAACCCGCAGACCGGTGACCCGATCCAGATCCCGGCCGGCTACAGCGTGAAGGTCTCCGCGGGCTCGAAGCTCAAGGAAGCCGCCAAGGGCAAGTAATTCCGCGACTACCGCGACATGTGAAAGGGCGGCCTCCCCGCGGGGAGGCCGCCCTTTCGTGTGTCAGGCGGTGGGCGCCGGTCAGTCCGTGCCGGGCAGCTCGACCTTGGCGCCGAGCTTCTCCAGCTTCTGCATGAAGTTCTCGTAGCCGCGGTTGATCAGGTCGATGCCGTGGACCCGCGAGGTGCCCTGCGCGGCCAGGGCCGCGATCAGGTACGAGAAGCCGCCGCGCAGGTCGGGGATGACCAGGTCGGCGCCCTGCAGCCGGGTCGGCCCGCTGACGACGGCCGAGTGCAGGAAGTTGCGCTGGCCGAAGCGGCAGGGCGTGCCGCCCAGGCACTCGCGGTAGAGCTGGATGTGGGCACCCATCTGGTTGAGCGCCGAGGTGAAGCCCAGCCGGGACTCGTAGACCGTCTCGTGGACGATGGACAAGCCGGAGGCCTGCGTGAGGGCCACGACCAGCGGCTGCTGCCAGTCGGTCTGGAAGCCGGGGTGGACGTCCGTCTCCAGGGCGATGGCGTTCAGCGGGCCGCCGGGGTGCCAGAAGCGGATGCCGTCGTCGTCGACCTCGAACGCGCCGCCCACCTTGCGGAAGACGTTGAGGAAGGTCATCATCTCGCGCTGGCTGGCGCCGCGGACGTAGACGTTGCCCTCGGTGGCCAGGGCCGCGCAGGCCCAGGATGCGGCCTCCAGGCGGTCCGGGAGGGCGCGGTGGTTGTAGCCGCCGAGCTTGTCCACGCCGGTGATGTGGATGGTGCGGTTGGTGCCCATCGTGATGATGGCACCCATCTTCTGCAGGACGCAGATGAGGTCCTCGATCTCCGGCTCGATCGCGGCGTTGCTCAGCTCGGTGACGCCCTCGGCCAGGACGGCCGTCAGCAGCACCTGCTCGGTCGCGCCGACCGACGGGTACGGGAGTTCGATCTTGCAGCCGCGCAGCCGCTGCGGGGCCTCCAGGTACTGGCCCTCGGGGCGCTTCTCGATCACCGCGCCGAACTTGCGCAGCACGTCGAAGTGGAAGTCGATCGGCCGGCCGCCGATGTCGCAGCCGCCGAGGCCCGGGATGAAGGCGTGGCCGAGGCGGTGCAGCAGCGGGCCGCAGAACAGGATCGGGATCCGCGAGGAGCCCGCGTGCGCGTCGATGTCGGCGACGTTCGCGCTCTCCACCTTGGACGGGTCGAGCAGCAGTTCCCCGGGCTCGTCGCCGGCCTGCACGGTCACCCCGTGCAGTTGCAGCAGGCCTCGCACCACGCGCACGTCCCGGATGTCGGGCACGTTGCGCAGCCGGCTGGGTTCGCTGCCCAGCAGCGCCGCCACCATCGCCTTGGGCACGAGGTTCTTCGCGCCGCGGACGTGGATCTCCCCCTCGAGGGGTGTGCCACCGTGGACGAGCAGTACGTCGTTAAGGCCGGTCATTGCTCTCGCGTTCCTGGAGACGGGCAGAAAGGAAGCTCGGTCCCCGCAGGCACCAAGGAGAAATGGTAATCGGCCTTCCGGCGCCGGGAAGAGGCCTGTGAGGTCCCACTCATGTAATGGCTTCGCTACAGCACCCTGAGCGTTCGCGCGGTGCCGGAGGGTGTCCGGTCCGGCCGCCTCCGCGCCGCCGCCGGCGCGGAAAAGGGGGCCGTTGCCACCCCGCGCGGCGGCGGAATGCGGGATTATGTTGACCATGACCGAAGTGTCATCGCTCACCGGCAGGCTGCTCGTCGCGACGCCCGCGCTCGCGGACCCGAACTTCGACCGGGCGGTGGTGCTCCTCCTCGACCACGACGAGGAGGGGTCGCTCGGCGTCGTCCTCAACCGCCCCACGCCCGTCGGGGTCGGCGACGTCCTGGAGTCCTGGGCCGGTCTGGCGGGCGCGCCGCAGGTCGTCTTCCAGGGCGGGCCCGTCTCGCTGGACTCCGCACTGGGTCTGGCCGTGGTGCCCGGGGAGCCGCGGGACGGCGAGGACGCGGAGCCGCTCGGCTGGCGCCGGGTGTACGGCGCGATCGGCCTGGTGG
Source organism: Streptomyces sp. NPDC058864 (assembly GCF_042742985.1). NCBI lineage: Bacteria > Bacillati > Actinomycetota > Actinomycetes > Kitasatosporales > Streptomycetaceae > Streptomyces > Streptomyces sp. NPDC058864. Next base: position 6,838 of record NZ_JBHYMQ010000048.1, read on the forward strand.
ACCTGGAGGCGCCGCCGGAGCTCCTCGCGGCCGAACTGGGCTCCCTGCGCATCTTCGCCGGGTACGCCGGATGGGGGCCCGGCCAGCTGGAGGACGAGCTCGTCGAGGGTGCCTGGTACGTGGTGGAGTCCGAGCCGGGGGACGTCTTCTCCCCGGACCCGGAGCAGCTGTGGCGCTCCGTGCTGCGCAGGCAGCGCAGTGAACTCGCGATGGTCGCGACGTATCCGGACGATCCGTCTCTGAATTAGGCTTGCGTGCCATGAGCACTCTCGAGCCCGAGCGCGGGGCGGGCACCGGCACCCTCGTCGAACCGACCCCGCAGGTGTCGCACGGCGACGGCGACCACGAGCGCTTCGCGCACTACGTCCAGAAGGACAAGATCATGGAGAGCGCGCTCTCCGGATCGCCGGTGGTCGCGCTGTGCGGCAAGGTCTGGGTGCCCGGCCGGGACCCCAAGAAGTACCCGGTGTGCCCGATGTGCAAGGAGATCTTCGAATCCATGCCCACCGGCGGCGGGGACAAGGACAAGGGCGGCAAGTAGCGGCCGCCACGGCACCCGGCGGGTACGGCCGCGGAACGGCGGCCGCGTCCCGCGCGTTCGGGGGGACATGGCGCAGGACGACGCCGTCACGGCGGACCGGGTCTTCGGGCTCTGCGAGCGCGGGCGCTTCGCGATGGCGCACTCGCTCGTCGACGACGCCTTCGTCGCCCGCAACGGCAGCTTCGGCTACCTCGTACGGGCCAGGGTCTTCGCCTACGAGCGGCGGGCCGACCGGGCCCGGGAGGCCGTCGACTGGGCGCTGGCGCACGCGGAGCGCGGCGACCCGGACCCGCCGCTGCTGGCCGGGCTCGTCCTGCTGATGCTGGGTGACGCGCACGCGGCCCTCGGACTCGGGCTGCGGGTGGCCGCCGCCGACCCCCGCGAGTGGCGCGCCCAGGTGCTGGTCGCCGACGCCTGCCGGATGCTCTCCCGCCGCCCCGAGGCGGTCGCCGCCGCCCGGCGGGCGGTCCTGATCGCGCCGCGCGAGGCCGAGGCGCACGTCGCGCTCGCACGGGCGCTGGACCTCTCGCTCCGGCCCTCCGCCCGTGCCGAACGCCGCACGGTCGTCACCCGGGCCCTGGAGCTCGGCGCCCCGCCCGCCGACGTGGCGGGGCGGCGCCGGTGGCCGCGGGCCGTGCCCGCGCTGCTGGTGGTCCCGCTGGTGCTCTTCGCCGATCCCTGGGTGCTGGCCGGCGGACTGGCCGTCCTGACGGCGCTGGCGGGCGCGCTGTGGCTGCTGCAGGCCCGTCGCTCCGGCAGCACCGGCCGGGGGCGGCTGCAGACCGTACGCGCCCTGGCCCGGACCGAGTTGAGCAGGGACCCGGCCCGCGGCCGGGCCGTTGCCCTCACCACGGGGGCCTTCCTGCCGGTGCTCCCGTTCGCCGCCACCGGTCTGGCGGCCGCCTCCGCCGCCGACGGCAACCCGTGGCCGCTTCCGGCCGTCCTGGGTGTCGCGGCGGGTGCCGTCGTGGTGCTGCTCGCCGCCGCCCGCGCGGTGCGCTGGTGGTACGGCGACGCCTTCCTGCAGCGCGACTTCCTGCCCAGCCGGCACGCCGTCCTCCAACTGGCCGCCGTCGTCGCCCTCGTCGGCACCACCGTGGCGCTGTCCGTGGCGCGGGCCGGCTCCACGGCGGTGTGGTCCGTGGTGACCGTGGCGCACGTCCTGTGGTGCGTCGTCGGCATGCTGATCCCCCTTCTCGCGCTGAACCGGGCCCGCCGGACGGCCGGCTGAGGGCGGCCCGCTCCCGGCCGGGACACGGGCCGGAAAGAGGCGGCGATTGGTCTATTCCAGTTGCCGCGGGCGCGGCAGGATGGTCGCCATGGACCTCATCCCGGCGCCCGTCGAGGCGCACCGGCACGCAGACGGCGGTCATGTGGACCTCGGCCCCGGCACCACCCTCGACGCCGGTCCCGGCACCGAGGGGACCGCGCACTGGCTGCGCGCCACGGTCGGGGCCGCCACCGGGCTCCCGCTGCCCCCGCCGCCCGCGGGCGCGCCCGGCACGATCACGCTCCGCCTCGACCCGGACCTGACCGAGCGCCTCGGCGCCGAGGGCCACCGCGTGACGGTGTCCGCCGCGGACGGCGTGCACATCGCCGGCGGGGGAGCGGCGGGGGTGTTCTGGGGCGCCCAGACCGTACGGCAGTTGCTCGGCGCCGACGCCTTCCGGCGGGCGCCGCTGCCGGGACGCGCCTGGCGCCTGCCGCACTGCTCCGTCGAGGACGCCCCGCGGTTCGGGTGGCGGGGCGTACTGCTGGACGTGGCGCGGCACTTCATGCCCAAGGACGTCGTCCTGCGTTACGTCGACCTGCTGGCCGCGCACAAACTGAACGTGCTCCACCTGCACCTGACCGACGACCAGGGCTGGCGGGTGGAGATCCGCCGCCACCCCCGCCTGACCGAGGTCGGCGCCTGGCGCACCCGCACCAAGGTCGGGCTGCGCGAGTCCCCCCTGTGGGACGAGCGCCCGCACGGCGGTTACTACACCCAGGACGACCTGCGTGAGATCGTGGCGTACGCGGCCGGGCGGCACGTGACGGTCGTGCCCGAGATCGACGTCCCCGGCCACTCGCAGGCCGCCATCGCCGCCTACCCGGAACTCGGCAACGCGGACGTGGTGGACACCGCCGCCCTGCCGGTGCTGACCGGTTGGGGCATCAACCCCAACGTGCTGGCGCCTACCGAGGCCACCGTGCGCTTCTACGAGGACGTCCTCGCCGAACTCCTGGAGGTCTTCCCCTCGGAGTTCGTGCACATCGGCGGCGACGAGTGCCCCAAGGACCAGTGGCGCGCCTCCGCCACCGTCCAGGCCCGCATCAAGGAGCTGGGGCTGCGCGACGAGGACGAGCTGCAGAGCTGGTTCGTCCGGCACTTCGACACCTGGCTGAGCGCCCGCGGCCGCCGGCTGATCGGCTGGGACGAGATCCTGGAGGGCGGACTGGCCGAGGGCGCCGCCGTCTCCTCCTGGCGCGGCTACGCGGGCGGGATCGCGGCGGCCAGGGCGGGGCACGACGTCGTAATGTGCCCGGAGAGCCAGGTCTACCTGGACTGGCGCCAGTCGGACGGCGAGGACGAGCCGGTGCCGATCGCGCACGTTCGCACCCTGGAGGACGTCTACCGCTTCGAGCCGGTCCCGGACGGCCTCACCGCGGAGGAGGCCGCCCACGTCCTCGGCGCGCAGGCCAACATCTGGACGGAGACGATGGATTCGGTCCGCGCGGTGGACTACATGGCCTTCCCGCGGCTCGCCGCCTTCGCCGAGACGGTCTGGAGCCGGCTGCCCGCGCCCGCCGCCCGTGACCACGAGGGCTTCGCCGCCCGAATGGCCACCCACTACGGGCGACTTGACGCACTGGGGGTCGAATACCGGCCGCCGGGCGGTCCGCTGCCGTGGCAGCGGCGTCCGGGCGTCATCGGACGCCCGATCGAGGGGCCGCCCCCGATCGTGTGAGGCCTGCCACAACGCGGGGCCGGTCGGCGCGGGAGATGGCAGGGTGGTGTGGCCAATCACGGCAAGGCGCGTGAAGGAGGCCATTCCCGTCGCAACCTGGAGAAAGCCGCGAACCGGACGGAGTTCCATCCGGAAGCCGGGTTCTCCTTTGCGACCCTCGCGTTGATCACCCCGGAAGATGTGCCAGAGTTGCCACGTCCGGGCTGTCAGCACGTACCGTACGGCTACCGCACCGCGGACAGCCGGGGAAGGGGCAGCTGCGTGAGCACGTACGCACGGCAGGCAGCGCGCAATGTGGCGTTGCCGACCTCGCTCGACGAGGCCGTGGCGGCCTTGGCCGCCGCGCCCACCGCCGTGCCCGTCGCCGGAGGCACCGACCTCATGGCGGCCGTGAACTCCGGGCTGCTGCGTCCCGCGGGACTGGTCGGCCTCGGGCGGATCAGCGAGATCCGCGGCTGGCAGTACGCGGACGGCGCCGCACTGCTCGGCGCCGGCCTCACCCACGCCCGCATGGGCCGCCCGGACTTCGCCGCTCTCATCCCCGCCCTGGCCGCCGCCGCGCGCGCCGCGGGGCCCCCGCAGATCCGCAACGCGGGCACGCTCGGCGGCAACATCGCCGGCGCCGCCCCCACCGGCGACTCGCTGCCCGTGCTGGCCGCCCTGGAGGCGTCCGTCCTCGTCGCCGGGCCGGACGGCAACCGCGAGCTGCCGGTCAGCCACCTGCTCACCGGCATGGACCCGCTGCGGCCGGGCGAGGTCCTGGCGTACGTCCGGGTCCCGCTGCTGCACGCGCCGCAGACCTTCCTCAAGGCCACCGGCCGCACCGGACCCGGCCGCGCGATCGCGTCCATCGCGGTCGTCCTCGATCCCGCCCGCCGGGGCGTACGCTGCGCGGTGGGAGCTGTCGCACCGGTGCCGCTGCGGCCGCTCGAGGCCGAGCGCTGGGTCGCCGGGCTGATCGACTGGGACGGCGAGCGCACGCTGGCACCGGAGGCCCTCACGGCCTTCGGCGAGTACGTCGCCGCCGCCTGCATCCCCGACCCGCTGCCGGCCGCGGACGGCAACGCAGCCCCCGAACTGCCCCCCGCGGCCGTCCAGCTGCGGCGTACGGTGGCCGCACTGGCCCGCCGCGCGCTGGGGAGGGCACTGGCATGAGTGACGACGTGTACGACGACAGGACACCGGACGGGCGCATGACCGACCAGCCGCAGGAGGGCTCCCCGTACGGCGGGGGATTCACCCCCGGGCACGGGGTGTGGGAGCCCCTGCCCCACGGCGAGTACGACCCCGACCAGACCATGCACGTCTCCTTCGCGGCGCAGTTGTCCATGACCGAGCCGGGCGCCGACCCGCTCGCCGCCCCGGGCCACGGCTACGCGCCCGAGCCGCCCGCCGTGCCGATGACGGTCGCCCACACCGAGGCGCCCGCCGCCCCGGCCGCCGGTGAGGACGCGGCCACGACGTGGGTTATCCCCGTCGTGCGTGAGGACCCCGCCGCCGACGACTCCGGCGAGTACTCGGTGGGAGCCTTCGTGCCCACCCCCACCCCTGACTCGGCGCAGCCCTGGACGGCCCCCGCCGCCCCGCAGGCGCCCCCGGTGCCGCCCGCGGGCCCGGCCGACGGCGGCTGGTCGCTGCCCGCGGACGCCACCGGGCAGTGGACGCTGCCGCTCGCCCCGGACGGTGTCGCCGGGGAGTCCGGCGAGTACGGCTTCCCGCCCGCTACCGCACCCGACCCCGCGACCGCCCCCCACCCCGGGGAGTTCCGGCCCGAGCCGGTTCCCGGCGAGGGGCTCGCGCACCCGCAGGAGCCCGTCGAGGACCCCGCGGAGGACCCCGTCGCCGACCTCGCGGCCCAGGAGCCCCCGGCTCCGGAGGAGGCGGCCCCGGAGGAGGCGTCCGGGGAACCCGGTGACGAGCCCGTCGCGGACGCGCACAGCGAACACCCGGTGGACTCCTACGTCCTGAGCGTCAACGGCACCGACCGGCCCGTCACCGACGCCTGGCTCGGCGAGTCCCTGCTGTACGTGCTGCGCGAGCGCCTCGGCCTCGCCGGCGCCAAGGACGGCTGCGAGCAGGGCGAGTGCGGAGCGTGCTCGGTCAAGGTCGACGGCCGGCTCGTCGCCTCCTGCCTGGTGCCCGCGGCGACCGCCGCGGGCAGCGACATCCGCACCGTCGAGGGGCTGTCCGCCGACGGCGGCTCCTCCGACGTCCAGCGCGCGCTCGCCGCGTGCGGGGCCGTGCAGTGCGGTTTCTGCATCCCCGGCATGGCGATGACCGTGCACGACCTGCTCGAGGGCAACCACAACCCGACCGAGCTGGAGACCCGGCAGGCCATCAGCGGCAACCTCTGCCGCTGCTCCGGCTACCAGGGCGTCCTGGAAGCCGTCCGCCAGGTCGTGGCCGAGCGCGAGGAGACCGCCGAGGGCGCCGCGGACGACATCGCGGGCGACCCCGCCGACGGCATCCGCGTCCCGCACCCGCGCCCCTCCTCCGGAGGCCCGGCGTGAGCACCCCGAACCGCTTGACCCGGCACCACCTCCCCCCTCGCGGCAGCGAAAGGTACGCGCGATGACGGGCCCCGACGCCGCGACGGCCACCCCGGCCGTGGGCACCCCCGCGACGGTCGCGTCCGTCGCCGCCGAGCAGCAGTCCGCGCCGCACGGCATCGGCACCTCCCTGCCGGCCACCGACGGCCTCGCCAAGGCCCAGGGCACCTATCCGTACGCCGCCGACCTGTGGGCCGAGGGCCTGCTGTGGGCGGCCGTGCTGCGCTCCCCGCACCCGCACGCCCGGATCCTGTCCGTCGATACGACGGAGGCCGCCGCGCTGCCCGGCGTCCGGGCCGTGGTCACCCACGAGGACGTCCCGGGCGACGCCATGCACGGCCGCCGCGTCGCCGACCGCCCGGTCTTCGCCAAGGACACCGTCCGGCACCACGGCGAGGCCATCGCCGCCGTGGCCGCCGACCACCCCGACACCGCCCGGCTCGCCGCCGCCGCCATCCACGTCGAGTACGAGGTCCTGGAGCCCGTCATCGACCCGGAACGGGCCTTCTCCGCGCCCCCGCTGCACCCCGACGGCAACCTGATCCGGCACATCCCGCTGCAGTTCGGCGACCCGGACGCGGTCGGCGAGGTCATCGTCGAGGGCCTGTACCGGGTGGGCCGCCAGGACCCGGCCCCGGTCGGCGCCGAGGCCGGTCTCGCCGTGCCACGCCCCGACGGCGGCGTGGAGCTCTACGTCGCCTCCACCGACCCGCACACCGACCGCGACCTGGCCGCCGCCTGCTTCGGGCTGGAGCAGGACCGGGTCAAGGTCGTCGTCACCGGAGTGCCCGGCGCGATGGGCGACCGCGAGGACTCCGGGGTGCAGATCCCGCTCGGGCTGCTCGCGCTGAAGACCGGCTGCCCGGTGAAGTTCGTGGCCACCCGCGAGGAGTCCTTCCTCAGCCACAGCCACCGCCACCCGACCCTGCTGCGCTACCGCCACCACGCGGACGCCGAGGGCCGGCTGGTCAAGGTCGAGGCCCAGGTCCTGCTGGACGCCGGCGCGTACGCCGACACCTCCGCCGACGCGCTGGCCGCTGCCGTGTCCTTCGCGGCCGGCCCCTACGTCGTCCCGCACGTCTTCGTCGAGGGCTGGGCGGTGCGCACCAACAACCCGCCCTCCGGCCACGTCCGGGGCGAGGGCGCGATGCAGGTCTGCGCGGCCTACGAGGGCCAGATGGACAAGCTCGCCGCCAAACTCGGCCTGGACCCGGCCGAGATCCGCATGCGCAACGTCATGGCCACCGGCGACCTGCTGCCCACCGGGCAGACGGTCACCTGCCCGGCGCCCGTCGGCGAACTGCTCAAGGCCGTGCGCGACACCGACCTGCCCCCGCTGCCGGTCGACGACGACGAGTCCGAATGGCTGCTCCCCGGCGGCCTGGAGGGCGCGGGCGAACCGGGCGCGGTGCGCCGCGGCGTGGGCTACGCGCTCGGCATGGTCCACATGCTCGGCGCCGAGGGCACCGACGAGGTCTCCACCGCCACCGTGCGGGTCCACGACGGCGCCGCCACCGTCATCTGCGCCGCCGTCGACACCGGCCAGGGCTTCGTCACCCTCGCCCGCCAGATCGTTCAGGAGGTCCTCGGCGTCGAGGACGTCCGCGTGCTGCCCTCCGACACCGACCAGCCCCCGGCCGGCGCCGCCGCCCGCGGCCGCCACACCTGGGTCTCCGGGGGCGCCGTCGAACGCGCCGCCAAGATGGTCCGCACCCAGCTGCTGCAGCCGCTCGCCGGGAAGTTCGGCATGTCGGCGGAACTGCTCTCCATCGCCGACGGCAAGATCACCTCGTACGACGGGGTGCTCTCCACCACCGTCGAGGAGGAGCTGGCCGGCAAGGAACTGTGGGCCACGGCCCAGTGCCGCCCGCACCCCACCGAGAAGCTCGACGACACCGGCCAGGGCGACGCGTTCGTGGGCCTCGCCTTCTGCGCCGTGCGCGCGGTCGTCGACGTCGACATCGAACTCGGCGCGGTCCGGGTCGTGGAGATGGCCGTCGCCCAGGACGTCGGCCGGATCCTCAACCCCGCACAGCTGCGGGCCCGCATCGAGGCCGGGGTCACCCAGGGCGTCGGCATGGCCCTGATGGAGGACCTCCGCGCGCCGCGCGGCGTCATCAAGCGGCCCAACCTGACCGGCTATTCGCTGCCCACCGCGCTCGACGCGCCCGCGATCCGGGTGGTCCGGCTCATCGAGGAACGCGACGTGCTCGCCCCCTTCGGCGCCAAGGCCGCCAGCGCGGTCCCCGTCGTCGTCTCCCCGGCCGCCGTCGCCTCCGCCGTCCGCGCGGCCACCGGCCGCCCGGTCAGCCGCCTCCCCATCCGCCCCCAGCACGCGGTGGCCCGCCCCCAGGCCTGACCCACCGCCACCCACGACGAAGGGCCCGGTCCCTGCGGACCGGGCCCTTCGTGTGGAGGCCGTGGCGGGAATCGAACCCACGTAACTCGATTTGCAGTCGAGCCCCTGAACCACTCGGGCACACGGCCTTGCGTCATCGACGTACCCCGACCATAGGCCCGGCCCCCGGGAGGCGGTCAACGCTTCCCGGGAGCCCGCAACAGGACTGCCACACGCCGTTCACGAACCACCGGGGAAGGCGAGGAACTCCTCCACCACCGGGCGGAACAACTCGGGTTCGTCCACCCACGGGAAGTGCCCGACGGCGTGCAGCGGGCGCAGCCGGGCGTACGGGAAGCAGGCCGCCACGACCTCGCCCGCGCGCATGCCGGTGACGGCGTCGCGGTCGCCGGTGACGACCAGGACCGGACAGGTCACCTCGCGCAGCCGGGCCAGGACGGCGAGCCGGGCCGGCTCGTCCAGGCCCTGCCAGAAGCCGGCGCGGGGGACCGGGTGCAACTGGCCGCCCTCGGCGGCGGCGTGGGCGCGCTGGGGCCCGTCCCAGCGGCCGTACGCCATCGGCGCGACCTGGAGCAGCAGCGTACGGACGCGGTCGAGGTCGTCGGCGCTCTCCAGTTCGGCGAGGGCGGCGACCGCCTCCGGCCACCAGGGCTCGCCGACCCGGCTCTCGAAGATCTCCCGGGCGTCGTCGGGCAGCTCGCCCTGCAACCGGGAGCCCGGGGTGACCAGCACGAGGTGCGTCAGCCGCTCCGGGTAGGCGGCGGCGTACGCCTGCGCGGTCGCGGCGGCCGCGTCGTGCGCGAGCAGCACGAAGCGCTCCAGGCCCAGGTGCCGGCGCAGCGCCTCCACGTCCTGGGCGAGCCGCGGGAAGGAGTAGGCGAGCGGGTCGCCGGCCGGTGGGCTGTCCCCGGTGCCCCGGCTGTCCGGGACCACCAGGCGCCTGCCCCGGTCCAGGCCGCCGAGGTCGCCCAGATAGGCGGCGTCCCGTCCCGGGCCGCCGGCGAGGGCGAGCAGTACGGGCCCCTCGCCCCGGTCCGTGTAGGCGAGCTCGGTTCCGTCGTACGAGGTGTAGTGCGGCATGGCCTACGCCTTCCCTGCCCGGGCCGGCTTCTCCCGGCCCTAGGCCGAAAGGCCGACCGGGTGCCAGGGGCAAGGGCCCGGTTGACCCCTTACCCTGTCGTGGTGACCACCGTAGACACCGAGCCGGTATCCGGCCATGCAGGCATGCCCCTCGCCGCGCAGGACACCGGCACCGACACCGTTCTGGGCAGCCGCTACCGCGCGCTGACCCTCGCGATGGTCTCCGTCGTCCTGCTCATCGCCTTCGAGGCCACCGCCGTCGGCACGGCCATGCCCGTCGCCGCGCGCGAGCTGGACGGGCTGCCGCTGTACGCCTTCGCCTTCTCGGGGTACTTCACCACCTCGCTCTTCGCGATGGTCGTCAGCGGCCAGTGGTCCGACCGCACCGGCCCGCTGGCGCCGCTGGTCACCGGCATCGGCGCCTTCGCGGCCGGGCTGGTCGTCTCCGGCACCGCCCAGTCCATGTGGCCGTTCGTGCTGGGCCGCGCCGTACAGGGCATCGGCGGCGGGCTCGTCATCGTCGCCCTGTACGTCGTCGTCGGCCTCGCCTACCCCGAACGCCTGCGGCCCGCGGTGATGGCCGCCTTCGCCGCGTCCTGGGTGCTGCCGTCCATCGTCGGCCCGCTCGTGGCCGGCACGGTCACCGAGCAGTTCGGCTGGCGCTGGGTCTTCCTCGCCATCCCCGTGCTCGTCGTGCTCCCGCTCCTCATCGGCCTGCCCGCGCTGCGCCGCACCTCCCTGCAGCGGCCGCCGGACGACCGCGCGGCCCCCGACCGCCGCCGGCTGGGCCTGGCGCTCGCCGTCTCCGCCGGCGCCGGGCTGCTCCAGTACGCCGGACAGGACCTGCGTCCGCTGTCGCTGCTCTTCGCGGCGGCGGGCGCCGCGCTCGTCGTCCCGTCCGCGCTGCGGCTGCTGCCCCGCGGCACCTTCCGCGCGGCCCGCGGCCTGCCGTCCGTGGTACTGCTGCGCGGTGTGGCCTCCGGCACGTTCCTCGGCGCCGAGAGCTTCGTCCCGCTGATGCTCGTCACGCAGCGGCACATGTCCCCGACCCTCGCCGGGCTCTCCCTGGCCGGCGGAGGTGTCACCTGGGGCATCGGCTCCTGGATCCAGGGCCGCCCCCGCTTCGAGCCCCACCGCGAACGTCTGGTCGTCCTCGGCATGTTCCTCATGGCCGCCGCGATCGCCGGAGCCGCCCTGCCGCTCCTGGACGCCGCCCCCGCCTGGAGCGCGGCCGCCGCGTGGGCCGTGGGCGGCCTCGGCGCGGGCCTGGTCATCTCCTCCCTGGGCGTCATCCTCTTCAAGCTCTCGCCGCCCTCCGAGGCCGGCGCCAACTCCGCCGCCCTCCAGGTCTCCGACGCCCTGTCCAGTGTTGTCCTCGTCGCCGCCGCGGGCACCGTCTTCGCCGCCCTCGGCGGGGCGGCGGGCGCCTTCACCGCCGTCCTCCTCCCGCTGGCCGTGCTCTCCCTCGCGGGCGTCGGCGTCGCGGCACGGCTCCGCCCGAAAACCGGGTGAGGCGGGCGCGCCGTGCGGTTACCGTCCCGGTGTGAAAGAGCTGACCGTCGTCTTCACCGACGCCGAGTGGGAGTCCCTGGCAGACCTCGCCGACGCGCACGGCGTGCCCGTCGCGGAGTTCGTGCGCACGGCGGTACGGGCGTACGAGGGGGCCGAGGCCGCGCGCGTCCGCGCCGCGGGGGAGGCGTACGCCGCCGCCCACGCGGACCTGCTGCGCAGGCTGGGGGAGTGACGTGACCGTGCGCCACCTCACCCTCGCCGAGGTCACCGACCTCGCCCGCCTCGCCTGCGGCGGCGAACCGCCCGCGGTGCGCGCCCCCGGGCTGCTGGAGTCGGCCGTGCACCGGCCGCGGGCGCGGATGTTCGGCGTCGAGGCCTACGGGGACGACGTCTTCGCGGCGGCGGGGGCGCTGCTGCACGCGATCGCCGCGAACCATCCCCTGGTCGACGGGAACAAGCGGACGGCGTGGCTGGCGGCGGCGGTCCTCCTGGGCCTGAACGGGGTCGACCTGCGGTCGGCCGACCAGGACGCGGCGTACGACCTGGTCGTATCTGTCGCGGCGGGGGAGGTTTCCGCTCCCGCCGCGATCGGCCACGCCCTGGCCCGCCTCGCCGCTGCCTGAGCGGGGCTTTTCCCGGGTCTTTTGTGCGCCCGCCCCAGCGGTGGGCCACGTTCGGCTGCCCCGCCGTCTCGCGCCCTGCGGGCGCAAAGACGCGGGCTGCGGAAGGGGAGGGTGGGGCCCGGCCTCCTTGACCGCGGTGCGGGTCGGTGGGCGGCTCGGGTTCAGGCGCCTGAGCGGGGCCGGTCGTTCGTACGGTTCCCGTCTCGTTGCCGTCCGCGGGTGCAGATGGCCGGTTGCGACGCCCACCCTTGGTGGGTGGCGCGCCCGCCGTGACCTGCGTCTGCGGGTGCTTCCCCGACTTCGGGCTCTGTTCCGCCGAACATGCCGGTGAAAGCGGGCCCGATCTCCCGCCGACCGCCCGGCAGCACCCCGAATCACCCGCAGTCGCGGGTAACGGCGGGCGCGCCCACCACCGGCAGCAGGCGTGGTCACCGGCCATCTGCACCCGCGGACGGCAACGAGACCCGAGGCAACCGGAAAGGAAATCCGCTCCGGCGCCTGAACCCGGCCACGCGCCGACCCGCACACGCCCACAAGTCCCGGCCGCCCACCCTCCCCATCCGCAGCCGGCGCTCTGCGCCCGCAGGGCGCGAGACGGCGGGGCAGCCGACGACGCCGAGCAGCTGAACCGGCCCCTGCACCCCGCCCCGCCCTGCACCCCGCCCCGCCCCGCCGGAGGCGCAACGCACCCGCACACGACCGCAGGCCGCGACCACGGGCCCGGTCGGTGCTGCGGCCCGAGGCACGGACGGCGCCCCAGTAGGCTGTGACGGTTGTCGTACCCGACCCGTCACCGGAGACCGTGACTACCACCGCCCCGCACAGCGCCAGCAACTCGCACTCGCACCACCTGTCGCCCGCCTTCCCCGGCCGCGCCCCCTGGGGCACGGCCGGGAAGCTGCGTGCCTGGCAGCAGGGTGCCCTGGACCGGTACATCGCGACGCAGCCACGGGACTTCCTGGCCGTCGCGACCCCCGGTGCCGGCAAGACGACCTTCGCGCTCACCCTGGCCTCGTACCTGCTCCACAACCACCTCGTGCAGCAGATCACCGTCGTCGCACCCACCGAGCACCTGAAGAAGCAGTGGGCCGAGGCCGCGGCCCGGATAGGCATCAGACTGGACCCCGAGTACAGCGCGGGGCCGGTCGGCAAGGACTACCACGGGGTCGCGGTGACCTACGCGGGTGTCGGCGTACGCCCGATGCTGCACCGCAACCGCTGCGAGCAGCGCAAGACGCTGGTGATCCTCGACGAGATCCACCACGCGGGCGACAGCCGCTCCTGGGGCGAGGCGTGCCTGGAGGCGTTCGAGCCGGCGACCAGGCGGCTGGCGCTGACCGGGACGCCGTTCCGGTCGGACACCAACCCGATCCCGTTCGTGACGTACGAGGAGGGCAACGACGGCATCCGCCGGTCCTCCGCCGACTACACCTACGGCTACGGCAACGCGCTCGCCGACCACGTCGTGCGCCCTGTGATCTTCCTCTCCTACAGCGGCAACATGCGCTGGCGCACGAAGGCCGGCGACGAGATCTCCGCGCGGCTCGGCGAGCCGATGACCAGGGACGCGATCGGGCAGGCCTGGCGGACCGCGCTGGCGCCGACCGGCGAGTGGATCCCGAACGTGCTGCGCGCCGCCGACCAGCGGCTGACGGAGGTCCGCAAGTCCATTCCGGACGCCGGTGCGCTGGTGATCGCCACCGACCAGGACACGGCCCGCGCGTACGCCAAGCTGATCCGGGAGATCACGGGGCACAAGGCGACCGTGGTGCTCTCCGACGACACCGGGGCGTCCTCGCGGATCGAGGAGTTCAGCGCGAGCGACGACCGCTGGATGGTCGCCGTCCGCATGGTGTCGGAGGGCGTGGACGTCCCGCGGCTGGCCGTCGGGGTCTACGCGACGACGATCTCCACCCCGTTGTTCTTCGCGCAGGCGGTGGGCCGTTTCGTGCGGTCGCGTCGGCGCGGCGAGACGGCCTCGGTCTTCCTGCCGACCATCCCCATGCTGCTGGAATTCGCGGGCGAGATGGAGGTGGAGCGGGACCACGCCCTCGACAAGCCCAAGAAGGAGGGCGAGGAGGACCCGTACGCGGAGTCCGAGAAGGAGCTGGAGGAGGCCGAGAAGCAGCAGGACGAGGACACCGGCGAGCAGGACATGCTGCCCTTCGAGGCGCTGGAGTCCGACGCCGTCTTCGACCGGGTGCTCTACGACGGCGCCGAGTTCGGCATGCAGGCGCATCCGGGCAGCGAGGAGGAGCAGGACTACCTGGGCATTCCGGGCCTGCTCGAGCCGGACCAGGTGCAGTTGCTGCTGCAGAAGCGGCAGGCCCGCCAGATCGCGCACAGCAGGAAGAAGCCGGACAGTGAGGCGGACCTGCTGGAACTCCCCGCGGAGCGGCGGCCGATCGTCACGCACAAGGAGCTGCTGGAGCTGCGCAAGCGGCTGAACACGATGGTCGCCGCGTACAACCACCAGAGCGGCAAGCCGCACGGCGTCATCCACAACGAGCTGCGCCGGGTGTGCGGCGGCCCGCCGAGCGCGGAGGCGACGGCGGGGCAGCTCAACGAGCGCATCAAGAAGGTCCAGGAGTGGGCGACGCGGATGCGCTGAGCGGCGGCCGTCCGCTCATCCGCGGTGCCCGCGCAGGGTGCTGATGGTACGTCAGTGGCGCTGTGAATCTTGCGGTGCGAGAGCTGATTCCGCGGAAGATTTACGTCATGTGCCCCCGCTACTCCGGTCACGTGACCGGATTGTGGACGAAGTCTTCCGCTGAGCGGTACGCATCGCTACCGTTCCGGTCACGCAACGCGCCGTGGCAGAGCAGCCTCGGGGCGCCAGCCGGTACCGCCAGACCGGTGGCCTCTCCGCGCTCTGCCGCGGGTCCGGCAGCGCTCCCGACGTGAGAGATGAGCCGCCACTCACACGAGAAGGGGGCGTCGTGACCGCGGAGACCTCTCAGACGCTCGATCGGGGCCTGCGGGTCCTGAAGCTGTTGGCCGACACCGACCACGGACTGACCGTCACGGAGCTGGCGGTGAAGCTGGGCGTCAACCGTACGGTGGTCTACCGCCTCCTTGCCACACTGGAGCAGCACTCCCTGGTCCGCCGGGACCTCGGCGGCCGGGCCCGGGTCGGCCTCGGCGTGCTGCGGCTGGCGCACCAGGTGCACCCGCTGCTGCGCGAGGCCGCGCTCCCCGCCCTGCGCTCCCTCGCCGAGGACATCGGGGCCACCGCCCACCTCACCCTGGTCGACGGCACGGAGGCGCTCGCCGTGGCGGTCGTCGAGCCGAGCTGGACCGACTACCACGTCGCCTACCGCACCGGTTTCCGGCACTCCCTGGAACGCGGCGCCGCGGGCCGCGCGATCCTCGCCGGGCGCAGCGTGCAGCCGTACGAGCCCGATCCGCGCTGCTCCGAGGGCCCCGGCTACGTCCTCACCCACGGCGAGCTGGAGGCGGGGGCGAGCGGCGCGGCGGCCCCGCTGGTGGGCGTGCCGGGCATCGAGGGCAGCGTCGGCGTGGTGATGCTCGCCGACGTGATACCCGAACGGGTGGGTCCCCGGGTCGTCGAGGCGGCGCTGGAGGTCGCCGACGCCCTGCGCTAGCGGCCGCGGCGGGGTGGGCCGGTCCGGGCCCCGGCACGCCGGGCCGCCGCCGTGAACTACATTCACCCCATGCCTTTCGCCTCCGCCCGGAACCGGATCCTCGCCGTCTGCGCCGCGCTCGTGGCCGCGCTGCTGGCGGTGGCCCTGTTCGCCCCGCTGCCGATCTCGATCGTCGTGCCCGGGCTGACGGCCGACGTCCTCGGCGACGACCAGGGCAAGCCGGTGATCACGATCACCGGCACCGCGACCCGTGACACCTCGGGCCAGCTGCGGATGACGACCATCGCGGCGACCAACCCGGACGCGGCCGTCCGCATCACCGACGTCCTCAAGGCCTGGTTCGCCACGGACCAGGCCGTGATGCCGCGCGACGCGGTCTACCCGACCGGCGGCACGGTCAAGGAGATCGAGCAGCACAACCGGGCGGAGATGACCGAGTCCCAGCAGGACGCCACCGCCGCGGCCCTGCGGCAGCTGCGGCTGTCCCCCTCGGACGTCAAGGTCGACCTCCACCTCGCGGATGTCGGCGGGCCCAGCGCGGGGCTGATGTTCAGCCTGGGCATCATCGACAAGATCGAGGGCAACGGCCGCGGCGGCGACCTCACCGGCGGGCGCAGGATCGCCGGTACGGGGACGATCACCGCGGGCGGCAAGGTCGGCCCGGTCGGCGGCGTCCCGCTCAAGGAGCAGGCCGCCCGGCGCGACGGCGCGACCGTCTTCCTCGTCCCCAAGGCCGAGTGCGCCGACGCTAGGGCCGAGCTCCCCAAGGGGCTGCGGCTGGTGCCCGTCACCACCCTCGACGGTGCGATCGACGCCCTGGACGCCCTCGACAGCGGCGGCAAGGTCCCCAGCTGCTAGGCGGTGCCTTCAGGTGCCCCGCCGGGCGTCCATCCGGCGCCAGGAGGGGAAGACCAGCGGGCACAGGGTCGCCAGGAAGTACGCCCCGCCGGTCAGCAGCAGCGCGGTGGTCAGGCCGATGCCGTCCACCAGGTAGCCCGCACCGAGCCCACCCACGGGGGTGGTGAGCAGCACCCCGGCGCCCAGGGTGCCCAGGACGCGGGTGCGCAGCCCGTCGGGGACGTGCTCGAACGTCACCGTCGCCAGGATTGGGTTGAGGGCCCCCGCCGCGATGCCACCGGCCACCATGGTCACTGCCAGGCCGCCCCACCCGGGCACCCACGCGGCCACCAGGAACCGGGGCGCGCCGCACAGCAGGAAGCACAGCGTGTAGACCGGCCACCGGGGCAGGCGGTGGCCCACCGCCCCGTACAGCAGCGCCCCGGCGAGCGCGCCGGCGCCAAAAAGGCCTGACAGCAGGCCGAGTTGGACGGCGCCTCCGAGCTCCCGCTCCGCGTGCACCGGCAGAAGCACCGAATTCCAGCCCGCGTCGAGGCCGTTGGTGACCATGACCATCAAGGTGATGGCGAGGAGCAGCCGGGAGCGGATCAGGAAGACGTAGCCCTCGCGCAGTTCGGCCCGGTAGGTGCGCAGGGAGACCGGTGCCGCGGTCTTGAGGGATTCGGCGCCCGGCAGCCCCCGGACGCCGAAGGCGATCAGCGACGCTGAGACGGCGAAGGTCGCCGCGTCCAGCAGCAGTACCGTCTCCGCGCCCAGGACGGCGATGAGCACGCCGGCGGCCGAGGCGCCCAGCATCCGGGCGCCGCGCGAGGCGCCGTCGAAGTAGCCCGCGGCGCGGGCCAGCGGCGTTCCGGCCCGCTCGGCCAGTACGGGCAGCAGCACCTCGCGCGCGGTCTCGCCGGGGCCGTGGAAGAGCCCGCTGACGGCCATCAGCGCGCACAGCTGCCAGAACCGCAGCACGCCCGCGAAGTGGAGCAGCGGGATCGCCACGACGGCCACCGCGCACACCGCGTCCGACAGAACCGAGGACCTGCGCCGTCCGAAGCGGTCGATGACCGGTCCCCCGGCGAGCGCGGAGACCACGACCGGCAGGGTCGCGCAGAAGGCCGCCAGACCCGCGCGGGCGGCGCTGCCGGTGGTCTGCAGAACGAACCACGGGACGGCGAGCACGGTGAGCGAATTGCCGCTGATCGAAACGATGTTGGCAGCCAGCACCAGCCGCAGCGGCCGCGGATCGGGTGCCGGGGCGGCCCCGGTGGCCCGCTCGGCGCCCTCGGATATGTCGGTTCCGGTCTCCATGCAGGTCCCCCGTGGTCGGTATGGTCAGTCCGCGGGGCGCGGAAAGGCGTGCAGGTGGACGCGGACGTGCGCGGCGTCCAGGGTGTCTTCGGCGGTCCCGGCGTCCCGGTCGTTCCCCGGCTCCGAGCCCTCCGGGGTCCGGTAGCGCTCCAGCACGGCGTGCAGTTCCCTGCGCAGGGCCCGGGCTCCGGCCGGGGTGAGCCGCAGGGCGAAGTCGCTGAGGTCGAAGCTGCGGCGCCACTCCTCGGACCAGTCGCCGACGGTGGCGAGCCACGTCTCCAGCTCCGCCGCGTGGAGCGCGGCGACCTCCCGCCCGAACAGGCCGATCGCGGCGCGCACTTCGGGGTCGGTGTGGCCGAGGAAGCCCCCGGCGTCGAAGTGCGTGCCCCGGTGCGCGGCCTTCCACCAGCGCTCGCGTGCGGTGCCGCGGCCCGGCTCCTCCTCCACGAATCCGTACGCCGCCAGTTGCCGCAGGTGGTAGCTCGTGGCTCCGCTGGACTCGCCGAGCCGGCCCGCCAGCCCGGAAGCGGTGGCGGGCCCGTACTCGCGCAGCGCGGCGAGCAGCCGGATGCGCAGCGGGTGCGCGAGGCCGCGCAGGGTGCGCGGGTCGAGGCTGATGACGCCGGGGTCGGCCGCGTCGGCGGTGGGTTCGTCTGGCACGGTCCCACCGTAGAAGTCGCAAAGGTTCTTTGCAATGCTTCTTTGCAAAGAACCTTTGCGCTCTTTTCCGGCCCCGCTCAGCCGGCCGTGATGAAGCCCTCCTTCACCAGCCACTCCTTGGCGACCTCGTGCGGGTCCTCGCCCTCCACGTCCACCTTCGCGTTGAGCTCCCGGCCGACGTCGGTGGTCAGCCTCGCCGACAGCGGGTCGAGCAGGGCGCGGATGGCGGGCCAGCGGTCCAGGGCCGCGCTGTTGACGACCGGAGCAGCGTCGTAGTTGGGGAAGAAGTGCTTGTCGTCCTCCATGACCTGCAGGTCCAGGGACGCGATCCGGCCGTCGGTCGTATAGACCTCGCCGAGCAGGCAGGAACCCGGCTTGGCGATCTGGGTGTAGATGATCCCGGTGTCCATCTTGCGGATGCCGGAGGAGGGCAGGTCCATGCCGTACGCCTTCTGCATGCCGGGCAGGCCGTCGTCCCGCGAGGCGAACTCGTTCTCCACGCAGAGGGTGACGGCCTTCGGATCCTTCCGCGACAGGGCGGCCACGTCGGACAGCGTCCGCAGCCCGTAGGGGCGGTTCTTCTCCCGGCTGATGGCGAGGGCGTAGGTGTTGTCCAGGGTGGACGGCCGCAGCCAGATGATGCCGTTGCGGCGGTCGGCGTCGCGGACGGCCCGCCACTGCTCCTGCGGGTCGGCGATGGGCTCGTCGTTGCCGAGGTAGGTGATCCAGGCGGTGCCCGTGTACTCGTACATGGCGTCCGCGGCACCGGACTTGATCGCCTCGCGCGCCCCGATGGAACCCTGGATGTTGGTGCGGTCCAGCACCTCCGCGCCGGCCGCCTTGAAGACCAGGCCGATCATCGAGCCCAGGATGATCTGCTCGCTGAAGCTCTTGGACGTCACCGTGAGCGAGGCGCCCTTCAGCGGCAGGCCCTTCCCCAGGGAGCCGGGGCGTACGTCGTCGACGAGCGGGCTGCCGCTCTTGAGCCCGCAGCCCGGGGCGCAGGCGAGCAGCACCAGCAGGCCCGCGGCCAGCGCCCGGCGGCGCATCAGCCCGTCTCCAGGCCGTGCGGCCGCAGCAGTTGCCCGGCCAGCGACGCCAGCCAGTCCACCAGCAGGGCCAGCACCACGGTGAGCACCGAACCCAGCACGAGCACCGGCATGCGCTGGGTGACGATCCCGGTGGTGATGATGTCGCCGAGCCCTCCGCCGCCGACGAAGGTGGCGAGCGTGGCGGTGCCCACGTTGAGCACCAGCGCGGTGCGCACGCCCGCCAGGATCAGCGGTACGGCCAGCGGCAGTTCGATCCGGGACAGCGTCCCGGCCGCCGACATCCCGATGCCGCGCGAGGCCTCGATCAGAGTGGGGTCGATGGCCCGCAGTCCGGCCATGGTGTTGGAGAGCACCGGCAGCACGGCGTAGACCACCATGCCGACCAGCGCCGTGCGGGGCCCGATGCCCAGCCAGATGACCAGCAGCGCCAGCATCCCGATGGCCGGCGTGGCCTGTCCGACGTTGGCGATCGCCGTGACCACCGGGGCGGCCGGGCGCAGCCGCCGCCGGGTCAGCGCGATGCCGAGCGGGACGGCGATGACCAGCACCCAGAAGGTGGAGATCGCGGTGAGCTTGACGTGCTGCCACAGCCGCACCCGGACGGTGTCGCCGACGAGGGCGTTCTCGGCGATGGAGTCGAGGGTGATGCCGGTGATCCACAGATAGGTGGCGAGCAGGACGAGGGCCAGCACGACCGGGGTGGCCACCAGGTGGCGCCAGGTCAGCCGCCGCGGCGGCCCGGGGGCGGGCGGGGCCGGCTCGTCGCCGGGGCCCTGACCGGCCGCCGGCTGCGCGGGGCCCGTGGTGCCGCCCCCGGCGCCGGGAGCCGTCGCGGGCCCGCCCGGTCCACCCGTCCCGTCCGGCGGTCCGGCGGCGGGGCTCATGCCCGTGCCCCCGGTTCGTGGTCGGAGCCCTCCTGCTCGGCCCGGGTCTGCGGGGCGCGCAGCTCCTCCAGGTCGTGACGGTGCTCCAGGGCCGCCAGCCGGTCCTCCTCCAGCAGCTCGTGCACGGAGTTGAGCAGCGTCTCCATGTCCACCACCCCGGTGAACTCGCCGCGCCGGCCGGTCACCGCGACCCGGCCGCTGCTGTCGGTGAGCACCGCCTCCAGGGCGTCCCGCAGGGTCGCGTCGCGGGTCACGGTGTCGCCCACCAGCGTTCCGGCGCGGGCGAGCGAGCCCTTGGCGCGCATCAGGTCGCCGCGCCGCAGCCACTTGTAGGGGCGGCCCCTGCGGTCCAGCAGCAGCAGTTCGTTGGTCGTGGTCGCCCCCCGCAGCCGATCGAAGATCGACTGCAGCGGGTCGTCCAGGCGCACCGTGGGGAAGTCGGCGACGCCCACGTCCCGCACCCGGGTCAGGTTGAGCCGCTTCAGGGCGGCTCCGGCGCCGACGAACCCGGAGACGAAGTCGTCGGCCGGATTGGTGAGGATCGCCTCGGGGGTGTCGAACTGGGCGATGTGCGAGCGCTCCCGCAGCACCGCGATGCGGTCCCCGAGCTTGATCGCCTCGTCGAAGTCATGGGTGACGAAGACGATCGTCTTGTGCAGTTCGTGCTGCAGCCTGATCAGTTCGTCCTGGAGGTGGTCACGGGTGATCGGGTCGACGGCGCCGAACGGCTCGTCCATCAGCAGCACCGGGGGGTCGGCCGCCAGCGCCCGCGCCACCCCGACACGCTGCTGCTGACCGCCCGACAGCTGGCGCGGGTAGCGGCCCCGGAACTCCCGCGGGTCCAGCCCCACCAGATCCAGCATCTCTTCGACGCGGTCGCGGACCCGCGCCTTGGACCAGCCCACCATCCGGGGGACGAGGGCGATGTTCTCGGCCACCGTCATGTGGGGGAACAGCCCCGAGGACTGGATCGCGTAGCCGATCTTGCGGCGCAGCTTCACCGGGTCCATGTGGGTGACGTCCTCGCCGCCGATGCGGATGCGGCCCGAGGTCGGCTCGATCAACCGGTTGATCATCTTCAGGGTGGTGGACTTGCCGCACCCGGAGGGCCCGACGAAGATCACCGTCTCGCCGGCCCCGATCTCCATGCTCACGCCGTCCACGGCCGGCTCCGCGCTGCCCGGGTAGCGCTTGGTCAGCTGCTCCAGCTCGATGGTCGCGCCCGACGCCTCAGCCACGGATCCCCCGGGGGATGGTGAGCCGCCCGAGCAGCACGTAGCAGGCGTCGAAGAGCAGCGCCAGGACGACGATGCCGATGGTCCCGGCCAGCACCTGGTTGAGCGCGTTGGCGCCGCCCAGGGAGGCGATCCCGCGGAAGATCTCGTTGCCGAGCCCCGGCCCGGAGGCGTACGCGGCGATCGCCGCGATGCCCATCAGCATCTGCGTCGCCACCCGGATGCCGGTCAGGACCGGCGGCCACGCCAGCGGCAGCTCCACGCGGACGAGTGCCGCCGTCCGGGACATGCCGATGCCCCGGGCCGCGTCGACCAGCGCCGGGTCGACCCCGCGCAGTCCCACGATCGCGTTGCGGACCACCGGCAGCAGCCCGTACAGCGTCAGCGCCGTCACCGTCGGGGGGACGCCGAGCCCCAGCCAGGGAATGAGCAGGCCGATCAGGGCCAGGGACGGGATGGTCAGGATCGTGGCGGTGGAGGTGACGGCCAGGCCCGCGGCCCAGTCGCGCCGGTAGGAGAGCACCCCGATCCCCACCCCGATCGCGGTCGCCAGCACCATGCACTGGAAGACCAGACTGGCCTGCTGGTAGGCGTCGATCAGCAGCTGTTCGTGCCGGCTGGCGAGGTACTCCCAGAAGCTCACCGGGCATCACCCCTGCCGTCCCTCGGCTACGTGTCCGCGTCCTGTGCCGCCTGCTCGACCAGCGGGATGATCCGCAACGGGACCGGGTTCTCCATGACGATCGCCGTGGCGGCCCGCACGATGCCATCAAAGCCCACAACCCGGTCGATCACACGTTGGAGATCGGCGTTCGAGCGGGCCACCAGCCGGCACAGCATGTCCCCCTGCCCGGTCGTGGTGTGCAACTCCAGCACCTCCGGGACGCCGGCCAAATGCGCCCGTACGTCCGGACCTTGCCCCTGCTTGATCTCAAGCGTCGCGAAGGCCGTCACCGGGTAGCCCAGCGCGGCCGGGTCCACCTGCGGCCCGAAGCCGCGGATCACCCCATTGGCCTGAAGCCGGTCCAGCCGTGCCTGCACGGTCCCGCGCGCCACTCCCAGGCGGCGCGAGGCCTCCAGCACGCCGATCCGCGGTTCCTCGGCGAGCAGCTTGATCAGCCGTCCGTCCAGCCGGTCGATACCCATGGCACCCCAGTCCCTCCTGTGACGGTGGTCACCGTGCACAGAATGCCGCCCGATTTCCGTGCACTGCTGTGCAGGTTGTCCAGTCGTTCGGGAAACTATTGCGCACCTTGAGGTGCCGGGCGAGGCTGCTGCCATGACTGAGACCCTGGATCACACTTCCCCCACCCCCGGCGACGCGGACCCGTTCCCGGTCAAGGGAATGGACGCGGTCGTCTTCGCGGTGGGCAACGCCAAGCAGGCCGCCCACTACTACTCGACCGCGTTCGGCATGAAGCGCGTGGCCTACTCCGGACCGGAGAACGGCAGCCGCGAGACCGCGTCCTACGTCCTGGAGTCCGGCAGCGCCCGCTTCGTCTTCACCTCCGTCGTCAAGGCCGCCACCGACCACGGCCGCTTCCTGGAGGAGCACGTCGCCGCCCACGGCGACGGCGTCGTGGACCTGGCCCTGGAGGTGCCGGACGTCCGTGCGGCCTACGACTACGCCCTCGCGCACGGCGCCACCGGCCTGGAGGAGCCCCACGAGGTCGGCGACGAGTACGGCACCGTCGTGCTGGCCGCCATCGCCACCTACGGCCAGACCCGCCACACCCTGGTCGAGCGCGGCGCCTACAAGGGCCCGTACCTGCCCGGCTACGTCGCCGCCGCGCCGATCGTGGAGCCGCCGGCCAAGCGCTACTTCCAGGCGATCGACCACTGCGTCGGCAACGTCGAGCTCGGCAGGATGAACGACTGGGTGACCTTCTACAACCGCGTCATGGGCTTCACGAACATGAAGGAGTTCGTCGGCGACGACATCGCCACCGAGTACTCCGCCCTGATGTCCAAGGTCGTCGCGGACGGCACGCTGAAGGTCAAGTTCCCCATCAACGAGCCCGCGATCGCCAAGAAGAAGTCCCAGATCGACGAGTACCTGGAGTTCTACGGCGGCCCCGGCGTCCAGCACATCGCCCTCGCCACCAACGACATCGTCGCCTCGGTCCGCGCCATGCGCGCCGCGGGCGTCGAGTTCCTCGACACCCCGGACTCCTACTACGACACCCTCGGCGAGTGGGTCGGCGACACCCGCGTCCCGATCGACACCCTGCGCGAGCTGAAGATCCTGGCAGACCGGGACGAAGACGGCTACCTGCTGCAGATCTTCACCAAGCCTGTCCAGGATCGCCCGACCGTCTTCTTCGAAATGATCGAGCGGCACGGTTCGATGGGCTTCGGCAAGGGCAACTTCAAGGCGCTCTTCGAAGCGATCGAGCGCGAGCAGGAGCGTCGCGGCAACCTCTGATCGCCGATGCCGCGGACTCCGGCGCCGGACCATGCCTCCACGGGGGAGGGGCGTGGACCGGTGCCGGCCCGTGGTCAGAAGACGATCCGGAAGTTCCGCAGGGCCATCGCGAGCGCCCAGACCCCGAACGCCCACAGCGCCAGCGCCCCCAGCACCGCCCCCGTCGCGGCCCACAGCCCCGCGCGCGGCGGCCGCCGCAGCGCCCCGGCGAGCACGCCTGCCACCGCACCCGCCGCCGGCAGGCCCGCGATGAGCAGCGCCGCGTTCTCCAGCGCCACCTTGGTGCGGTGGTTGCCCACCCAGTCCGTGGGGCTCTTGTGCTGCGCCGCGTCCACGGCGCCCATGACCCACAGCACCACCGGCGGGGCGAGCAGCACGACCGCCCACACGCAGCGCACGGCGACCCTGCGGCCGTGCCGCCGCCGCGCCTGTGCCGTGCCGCCGGTGTCCGTCGTATCCGTCGTGTCCGTCACGGCGGTCATCCTCGCCGCGCCCCCGCCCGCGCCACCATCCGTACGGATACTCAGAACGCCGCCGGACGCCCGGTGACGTGATCTTCCCCGGGCGGCGCCGCGGTGCGAAGCTGGACGCATGGGCGATCTCATCGACCGGCTGCGCGCCGGACTCCCCGACGAGGCCATCCTCGCCGATCCCGACGTCACCGCCTCCTACGCCAACGACATGGCCAGCTTCTGCCCGGCCGGAGCGCCCGCGGTGGTCGTGCTGCCGCGCACCGTGGAGCAGGTCCGGCACGTCATGCGGACCGCCACGGCCCTGCGGGTGCCCGTCGTGCCGCAAGGGGCCCGAACCGGCCTGTCGGGCGCCGCCAACGCCTCCGACGGCTGCATCGTGCTCTCCCTGACCAAGATGGACCGCATCCTGGAGATCGACCCCGTCGACCGTGTCGCGGTCGTCGAGCCGGGCGTCGTCAACGCCGCCCTGTCCCGCGCCGTCGCCGAGCGGGGCCTGTACTACCCGCCGGACCCCTCCAGCTGGGAGCAGTGCACCATCGGCGGCAACATCGGCACCGGCTCCGGCGGCCTGTGCTGCGTGAAGTACGGGGTCACCGCCGAGTACGTGCTCGGCCTGGAGGTCGTCCTGGCCGACGGGCGGCTGCTGCGCACCGGCCGGCGCACCGCCAAGGGCGTCGCCGGATACGACCTGACCCGGCTGTTCGTCGGCTCCGAGGGCAGCCTCGGCATCGTGGTGCGGGCCGTGCTGGCGCTCAAGCCCGCCCCGCCCGAGCAGTTGGCGCTGGTGGCGGAGTTCCCCTCGGCCGAGGCGGCCTGCGCGGCGGTCTGCGACATCATGGCCGGCGGCCACGTGCCCTCACTGCTGGAACTGATGGACGGCACGACCGTGCGCGCGGTCAACGAGATGACCAGCATGGGGCTGCCCGGATCCACCGAGGCGCTGCTGCTCGCCGCCTTCGACACCCCCGACCCGGCCGCCGACCTGGCCGCGCTGGGGGCGCTGTGCACGGCCGCCGGGGCGACGCAGGTGGTGCCCGCCGAGGACGCGGCCGAGTCCGAAATGCTGCTGCAGGCACGGCGGATGGCGCTGCCCGCGCTGGAGCGGGTGTCCACGGCCACGATGATCGACGACGTGTGCGTGCCGCGCGGCAGTCTCGCCGCGATGCTCGACGGGGTCGCGGCGATCGCCCGCAAGCACGACCTGACGATCGGCGTGTGCGCGCACGCCGGGGACGGCAACACCCACCCCGTGGTGTGCTTCGACGCCGCCGATCCCGAGGAGTCCGGCCGGGCCCGCGAGTCCTTCGACGAGATCATGGCGCTCGGCCTGGAGCTCGGCGGCACGATCACCGGGGAGCACGGCGTGGGGGTGCTGAAGAAGGAGTGGCTGGCGCGCGAACTCGGCCCGGTGGGCGTGGAGATGCAGCGCGGCATCAAGAACGTCTTCGACCCGCTCGGCATCCTCAACCCGGGCAAGGTGTTCTGAGCCCCGGCTCCGGCCGCCGGGCCCCGCGGGTTCCCGCCTCAGGCGTCCGGCGGCTCGTCGGAGCCGTGCCAGGGGTCGCGCGCACGGCGTTCGTCGCGTGTGCCCTCGCCGGCGGCCGGGGCCAGCAGCTCGTCCAGCCGCTCGTCCATGGACAGGTGGTCCAGCTCCGTCCCCGGCGGCACCGCCCGCAGCGTGCGCTCCAGCCACGCGGCCACCGGGTGCGAGGACGCCTCCAGCAGGGCGGTGCCGTCCGGCGAGCTGAGGGCCATGCAGATCACGCTCCGCCCGTCCGTCTTGGTCGGCCAGATCCGTACGTCGCCGTGCCCGCTCGGCCGGAACACCCCCTCGACCAGCAGCTCCCGGGCGAAGGTCCAGTTGACGGGGCAGTTGGAGCCGACGTGGAAGGTGATGTGCACGGCGAAGGGATCCTCGGCCCGGTAGGCCAGCCTGGCCGGGACGGCGATGCTGCGCTCGGGCGACAGCACCAGGTGCATCTCCAGTTCGCGTTCGACCACGGTGTGCATCTCGTCGTCCTTTCCTCGGCGCGAAGGCCCCTGGCGGTGCTGCGCGGCGGGTGCTGCGCGGGGCCCGCACCGGGAGAGAGCGCATACGGCCTTCACCATTACGCGGGTTCCGGCGATCGGGAGGACTTTCCCCGAAGGCCCGGCACTCGCGAGATGGATGCGGTACACACGGAACGTCGCCGTCCGCCCCTCCTGGGGGTGCGTACGGTGCCGCGACGGTCCTCCCGTTCCCGCCCCCGCCGCGCCCACGGCTCCGCGGCGCGCACGTCCCCGTCCGTCCGAGGCGGTGTCAGTTCGGAAGCGTATCGGTTCGGTCGCCGGGATTTGCCCCGGAATGCCGATCCTCGCCCGTGGATCGTTTCTTTCGTCCGCCCGCCGCGTTCTTCGTTAGTGTCCTCCTTGCACGCCGGGGGACGGCGAGCTGGTCGAGCGTGTCGGTCGTGAGGGGAGTTGTCACGGATGACCTCCGGTAGCAGCGGCGGGAGCCTGCCCGGTCCCGGGTACTACCCGGACCCGTCCATCCCGGGCTACATCCGGTACTGGAACGGCTCCTCGTGGGTGCCCGGCACGAGCCGTCCCGCGCCGCGGCCCGGGGAGGACCTCGCGCCGCCGTCCGGTGCGGCCGTGGCCGCGGCCGGGCCCGCGCTGGCACCGCCCCCCGTCCCCCCGGTGCCGGAGGTCCCGGAGGCGGCCGCGACGCCGCGGACCCCCGCACTGGAGGAGTCCGGGCCGATGTTCCTGGACGAGGACCCGCGGGCGCCGCGGGCCGAACGCGGACCCGAGACCGTCACCGGGCTGCAGGCACAGCAGCCGCAGCAGGCGCTTCCCGTGGAGCAGCCGCGTGAGGAGTTCCGTCCGCAGCCCGCTCCGGAGCGGGCGTGGGCCGCCGACCCGGCCCGGCAGACCCCCTCGCCCCGGGTGTCGTGGGGCACCCCCGAGCGCCCCGAGCAGCCCGCCGCGCCCGTACCGGCACCGGCACAGGCCGCGGCCCCCGCCCCTTCGCCGGCGCCCGCCCCGGCTCCGGCGCCCGCCCCGGCTCCCGCGGCCGCCCGCGCGGCCACCGCGTCCGCGCCGACCGAGAGCGCCGTGCCGGGGCAGCAGCCCGCGGCCGTCCCGTGGGCGCAGCAGGTGCACGACCTGGCCCGTCAGGTCCCGTCGCAGGGCGGGGAGGCGGCGGCCCCCACGCCCTGGCGGCCGGTCGCCGACGACCCCTTCGCCTCCGCGCAGCAGCAGGCACGCCCCGCGTCGCCGGGGAAGCGGCTGGTGGCCCGGCTGATCGACACCGTCGTGGTGGGCGCGGTCGTCGCGGCGGCCGCGGTGCCGCTGGGCACGGCGGGCTACGAGCACCTGCGCGACAAGGTGGACGCCGCCCGGCTGACCGGCGAGGAGGTCACGGTCTGGCTGATCGACGGCACGACGGGTCTGCAACTGGGCATCGTCGCCGCCGTCGCGCTCGTCACCGGACTGCTCTACGAGGTGCTGCCCACCGCCAAGTGGGGCCGCACCCTGGGCAAGAAGCTGCTCGGCCTGCGGGTGCTCGACATCGAGAGCCAGTACGAGCCGGGCTTCGGGCAGGCGCTGCGCCGCTGGCTCACCCACACGGTGCTGGACGTGCTCGTGATCGGCTTCCTCGGGCTGGTGTGGTGCCTCTT
The DNA here is from genome assembly GCF_042742985.1 of Streptomyces sp. NPDC058864. Classification (NCBI taxonomy): domain Bacteria; kingdom Bacillati; phylum Actinomycetota; class Actinomycetes; order Kitasatosporales; family Streptomycetaceae; genus Streptomyces; species Streptomyces sp. NPDC058864. The sequence continues at coordinate 34,606 of NZ_JBHYMQ010000048.1, forward strand.
CGACCGGCCGTGGCGGCAGTGCTGGCACGACAAGGCGGCGCGCACCTTCGTGGCCCGCGAGCGCTGACACCCGAACGGCCCCCGCCGGAGGCGCCGGCGAATCGTCCGGGTTTCACTCGGGGCATGAGCACCGACCAGCCCGAGGACCCGTTCGCCAAGCCGCCCCGGGAGCCGTCCGGGCCCGCGCAGCCGCCGCCCGGGCAGTCACCGCCGCCCGGGCAGCAACCCCCGGGACAGCAGCCTCCACCCGGTCAGCAGCCGTACCCGCCGCCCCCCTACCAGCCCCCGCCCGGCGGCTCGCCCTACGACCAGCCGCCCCCGGGCTACGGCGGCGGCGACCCGTACGCGAGCGGCACCTACGGCGCGGGCGAGCCCGATCCCCTGGCGGGGATGCCCCCGCTGGCGAACCGGGGGCGCAGGCTGGTCGCGCGCATCGTCGACGGGCTGATCATCGGCATCCCGGTCTACGGCCTCACCGGGCTGATCTGGAACTACGACTACAACGCCACCGGCGCGCTGTTCTCCCAGGGCGTGATCTACGCCGTTGTCTACCTGGCCTACCAGGTGTTCATGCTCACCCGGTACGGGCAGAGCCTCGGCAAGAAGCTGCTCAGGGTGCGCGTCGGCATGCTCACCGACGGCACCAACCCCACGACCCCGGCGGCGCTGAAGCGGGAGGCGGTCTACTCGCTGGTGCCGATCATCCCGTGCTGCGGTGAGATCTTCTGGATCATCGAGGTGCTCTGGTGCACCTGGGACAAGCCCTACCGGCAGTGCCTTCATGACAAAGCGGGGCAAACCGTGGTGGTTTCGGTGGAGTAAGGCACACTGTGGGGTGATCGTCGCAGGGCCGTGACCATCTGCGTCTATGCGCCGTCATGCCCGGCTGATTTACTCACTCCATGAGTTCGAATCAACCGCCCGGCTACGGTTACCCGCAGGGCGGCTCGGGGGACCAGAACCCGTACGGGCAGCAGCCGTACGGGCAGCAGCCGCACCCCCAGGGCCAGAACCCTTACGACCAGCAGCCGTTCCCGCAGCAGCAGCAGCCCTACGCCTATCCGCAGCAGGGGCCCGGCTACGGGCAGATGCCGACGGACCCGGCCCTGGCGGGCATGCCCCCGCTGGCCACCAGCGGCCAGCGCTTCCTCGCCCGGCTCATCGACGCCCTTATCTTCATCCCGGTCGCCGTCGTGGTGTTCCTCATCGTGGGCTTCTCCGGAAGCTACGGGAAGAGCATCCTGGCTTCGTTGCTGCTCAGCGCCGCGCTCTTCGCGTACGAGGCGCTCATGCTGCGGGCCTCGGGGCAGACGGTCGGCAAGAAGGTCATGAAGATCCGGGTCGCGCGGCTCTCCGACGGCGGCGTGCCCGTGGACGCGGCCTGGGCCCGGGCCGGCGTGTACGCGGGCCTGGGTGTGGTCAGCAACGTCATCCCGTGCCTGGGTGCCATCCCCTCGCTGCTGAACGCCCTGTGGCACCTGTGGGACAAGCCGTACCGCCAGTGCTGGCACGACAAGGCGGCCAAGACCGTCGTCGTCCAGGTCTGACACGCAACTCCCGCGAAGACGGACGAAGACGACGGCCCCGGAGCATCCGCTCCGGGGCCGTCGTCGTGTTCCGGGGGGTGCGGCGCTCAGCGCCGCAGCGAGTGCTCGCCCAGCCGGGCCTCGGCGGTGCCGCGCACGCGGGGCCGCGGGACCGGGTGCCGCTCGACGGGCACTTCGCGCCTGGCGCGGCGCGCGCCGGCCGGGATCGTCGCCGTCACGGCGACCAGGACGCCGAGCGCCAGTCCCGCCGCGGCGATGACCGCCACGGCGAAGCCCGATCTCGCCTCGGAGAGCAGCAGCATCGCGAGGGTGGAGAGCACCACGGTCGCGGAACCGTACGTCAGCTGGGCGGGGGTGGGACGTGGCATGGCTGATCCGTCCTCATATGCGTCGATTGTGGCGGAGCGTCGGCCAGGGCCGTCTTCCGGTGGTTCGGACGTGGCACGCCAACCACCGACCCTACGGTGCGAGATGCCCGCGCGGAACGCCTGGTAAGCGTGACCTAACCCACGGTGCGGAAGCACGGGGGGCGCACGGGGTCGCATCACGATCTTCCGCGGCCCAACGAAGTTGCGGTGAAAGGTACTTGATCGGGCTGCCGTGTCCGCTATGTGCAACGGGACGGTCGCTCACCGTACTTGTCGGTCATGGTCAAGTCAAGATCTGTCTTTTCATGCGTCACTCCGGTGCAATGGCTTCACCCTAGGGAGGTCAAACCATCGTGATAAGCCAACGACGGACCATCAGATCCGCCGCTCTGGCCGTGGCGATCGCCGCAATAGGCGCCACCGCCTTTCCCGTCGCGGCAGCCCAGGCCGACACGCAGGCCGGTCGTGTCGTGCGGCACGACCCGGCGAAGGCGGAGCGTGTCGAGCACGATCTGAAGGGCCCGCTGAGCGAGCGTCAGGCCGCACAGCGCCAGCAGGCGATCGAGCAGGTCATCTCCGGCAAGTCCAAGGTCGAGGACCGCGGCGCCTCGGACGTGGTGAAGCTCGGCAAGAACAAGTACGTCGAGCTCGCGCGCGAGAAGACCGACAAGATCTTCGTGATCCTGGCCGAGTTCGGCAACGGGGTCGACCCCGCGTACGGAGGTACGGCCGGTCCCGCGCACAACCAGATAGCCAAGCCGGACCGCACCAAGGACAACAGCACGGAATGGCAGGCCGACTACAACCGGCAGCACTTCCAGGACCTGTACTTCTCGAAGGCCAAGGACACGGAGTCCATGGCCAAGTACTACGAGAGGCAGTCCTCCGGCCGCTACTCCGTCGCCGGCGAGGTCGCCGACTGGGTCAAGGTCGACTGGAACGAGGCCCGGTACGGCAGCAACAAGTGCGACACCTGCACCTGGAACCTCGTCGCGGACGCGGTGAACAAGTGGGTCGCCGCGCGCGAGGCCGCCGGTGACAGCGCCGCCACGATCAAGGCGAAGCTGGCCGAGTACGACCAGTGGGACCGCTACGACTACGACGGCGACGGCAACTTCAACGAGCCCGACGGCTACATCGACCACTTCCAGATCGTGCACGCCGGTGAGGACGAGTCCGCCGGCGGCGGCGCCCAGGGCGAGGACGCGATCTGGGCCCACCGCTGGTACGCGTACGGCACCGACGCCGGCGCCACCGGCCCGGAGGGCAACCTGCTCGGCGGCACCCAGATCGGCGACACCGGCGTCTGGGTCGGCGACTACACCGTCCAGCCGGAGAACGGCGGCCTCGGTGTCTTCGCCCACGAGTTCGGCCACGACCTCGGTCTGCCGGACCACTACGACACCACCAACACCGCCGAGAACTCCACGGGCTTCTGGACGCTGATGTCGTCCGGCTCCTGGCTCGGCACCGGCGAGGACGCCATCGGCGACCTCCCCGGCGACATGACGGCCTGGGACAAGCTGCAGCTGGGCTGGCTGAACTACGCCACCGCCAAGGCCGGCAAGACCTCGGTCAGCACCCTCGGCGTCGCGGAGTACAACACCGCGAAGAAGCAGGGCCTGGTCGTCACGCTCCCGGAGAAGACCGTGACCACCGAGCTGGCCACCCCGGCCGAGGGCACCAGGCAGTGGTGGAGCGGCAGCGGTGACAACCTGAGCAACACCCTCACCCGCGACGTCGACCTCACCGGCAAGTCCTCGGCGAGCCTGGCCCTCAAGGGCTGGTACGACATCGAGGAGAACTACGACTACCTCTACACCGAGGTGTCCACCGACGGCGGCGCCACCTGGACCGCGGTCGACGGCACGATCGGCGGCGCCCCGCTCCCGCGCGACGCCAGCGGCAAGCCCGCGCTGACCGGCACCGCGGCCTCGTACCAGGACATGGTGCTCCCGCTGGACGCCTACGCCGGCAAGTCGGTCAAGCTCCGCTTCCGTTACCAGTCCGACGGCGGCGTGGCCCAGAAGGGCTTCCTCGCCGACGCGATCACCCTGACCGCCGACGGCGCGACCGTGTTCAGCGACGGCGCCGAGTCCGGTGACAACGGCTGGACCGCGAACGGCTTCACGGCCAAGGGCTCCACGTTCTCCGAGGAGTACGCGCAGTACTACATCGCGGAGAACCGGCAGTACGTCTCGTACGACAAGACCCTCAAGGTCGGCCCGTACAACTTCGGGTTCGCCGCCCCCAAGGACAACTGGGTCGAGCACTACGCGTACCAGAACGGCCTGCTGATCTGGCTGTGGGACACCTCGATGAACGACAACAACGTCAGCGCGCACCCGGGTGCCGGCCGGATCCTTCCGATCGACGCCCACCCCAAGGCGCTGAAGTGGAAGGACGGCACGCTGCAGCGCAACCGCGTGCAGTCCTACGACTCCACGTTCACCTGGGCCCGCACCGACGCCCTCACCCTGCACAAGGCCGGCGTCGCCACCAAGATCCCGAGCCTGCCCGGCAACCCGGTCTTCGACGACAGGAACTCCTACTGGTCCTCGGAGAACCCCACGGGCAGCGTGAAGACGGCCCCGACCAACACCCGCATCACGATCATCCACGAGGCCCGGGACGGCAGCACCGTCACCCTCCTGGTCAGCCCCTCCAAGAAGTGATCGCGCACTGCCGGAAGTGACCTGATCGGCCCCCGTCCCCTGGTGGACGGGGGCCGATCTGCCGATCATGTGCTTATGGCCAGCGGCGGTTTCACCCGGCTCCCCAGCGGCGACGTCGTCGTGGCCCTCCGGTTGCCCTCGCCCGGCGGGGCCCCGGACGAACACATCAGGGTGCTCGTCGTCGCGGTCAACCGCCAGCGCGCGCTGACCCGTCTGCGGAACCTCGGCTTCCGGACCGTCCGCCTCGTCGGCAACATGGAACCCCCGACGTCCGACGAGATCAACGCCGTCCTCCACCACCCCGACGGCCTGGTCTGGCGCCGCATCCCCTCGCCCCCCGCCGCCGCCTGGCAGTCGATCGCGGCACTGCTGGGCCCGACGGTCCGCCGGTGAACCCGGGTGCGGTCCGGGCTTCAGGCCTGGTCGCGCACCACCGGCTTCCCGGACAGCTCCGCGCCGGCCGCGCGCAGCTCCTCCAGCGCCCGCTCGGTCGTCCCCGCCATGACGCCCGCCGTCAGGTCGAGCAGCACCCGGGTGCGGAAGCCCTCCCGCACGGCGTCCAGCGCGGTCGCCCGGACGCAGTGGTCGGTGGCGATGCCGACCACGTCGACCTCCGCCACATGGCGCTCGCGCAGCCACTCGGCGAGCCCCGTGCCGTTCTCGTCGGCGCCCTCGAAGCCGCTGTACGCACCCGCGTAGGCGCCCTTGTCGAAGACCGCCTCCACCGCGCCGGAGGCGACCGCCGGCGCGAAGTTGGGGTGGAAGCCGACGCCCTCGGTGCCGGCGACGCAGTGCGGCGGCCAGGTGTGGACGAAGTCGGGGTGGTCGGCGAAGTGCCCGCCGGGGGAGACGTGGTGGTCGCGGGTGGCCACGACGTGCCGGTATCCGGCGGTGGCGTCCCCGACCAGGTCGGTGATGGCCGCGGCGACCTCGGCGCCGCCGGCGACCGGCAGGCTGCCGCCCTCGCAGAAGTCGTTCTGCACGTCCACGACGATCAGTGCGCGGTGCATGGCGCTCGGTCCTTTCCCGTCGCTGTCGCTTGTCGACTGTAGTGAGCGGCGCCCCGCCGAGGCAGGCCGCCCCCCGGCGGATCAGTGGGTGATGTACTCGGTGGGCAGCACCGGCTCGCCGCGCGACAGCTGGGTCGCGGACAGCGGCAGTCCGGCGCGCGCCTCGATGTGGCGGGCGCGGGCGGCCTCCAGCGGCTCCCGGTGCACGGTCTCGCCGCCCAGCACCAGCGGTACCAGCAGCTGCCGGTCCGCCAGCGGCCCCGGGACCGGTCCGGTGCCGATCACCTCCGCCTCGGCGATTCCGTCGGCGTCCAGCCGCCGGGCCGCCCACTTGCGCCCGCCGATGCTGGTCTTGCCGCCCATGGACTTCTTGGCGACCGGCACCAGGGGTGCGGCGGGGTCGTCGGAGGCGGCGCGGGCGACCAGTTTGTAGACCATCGAGCAGGTCGGCTGCCCGCTGCCGGTCACCAGGGAGGTGCCGACGCCGTACGCGTCGACCGGCGCCGCGGCCAGCGAGGCGATCGCGTACTCGTCCAGGTCCGAGGTGACCACGATCCGGGTGTCCTTTGCGCCCAGGTCGTCCAGCTGCTGCCGCACCCGGTGGGCGAGCAGCAGCAGGTCACCGGAGTCGATGCGCACGGCCCCGAGCCCGGGACCGGCGATCTCCACGGCGGCCCGGACGGCCGACGCCACGTCGAAGGTGTCGACCAGCAAGGTGGTGCCGCGGCCGAGCGACTCGACCTGCGCGGTGAAGGCGTCCCGTTCGTCGTCGTGGAGCAGGGTGAAGGCGTGCGCGCTGGTGCCGATGGTCGGCAGGCCGTAGCGGAAGCCGGCGGCCAGGTTGCTGGAGGAGGCGAAGCCCCCGACGTAGGCGGCCCGGGAGGCCGCCACCGCCGCCAGCTCGTGGGTGCGGCGGGCGCCCATCTCCATGAGCGGCCGGCCCCCCGCGGCCACGGCCATCCGGGAGGCGGCGGCCGCGATCGCCGAGTCGTGGTTGAGGATCGACAGCACCACCGTCTCCAGCAGCACCGCCTCGGCGAAGGTGCCCTCGATCCGCATGACCGGCGAGCCGGGGAAGTACACCTCGCCCTCGGGGTAGCCGAGGACGTCGCCGCGGAAGCGGTAGCCGGCCAGCCATTCGAGGGTCGGCCCGTCCACCACCCCCTCCCGTTCCAGGAACGACAGGATGCCGTCGTCGAAGCGGAAGTTCTCCACGGCGTCCAGCACCCTGCCGGTGCCGCACACCACCCCGTACCGGCGCCCCTCGGGCAGCCGGCGGGTGAACACCTCGAACACCGAACGGCGGTGGGCGGCGCCGCTGCGCAGCGCGGCCTGCAGCATGGTCAGCTCGTACCGGTCGGTGAACAGTGCGGTGGAGGGGACAGCGACGGGCAGCCCCAGGTCTGCGGTGCTCATGTCTGAGGATGCTACCCCCAACTCTCGTCAGAGTGACGATTTCTCGGGGGCCGGTTTCCCTGCGGGCACCGTCTGGTGACAGCATGGGTCACGTGAGTGTCGCCCCCGCTGAGATCGAACGGACCGAGTCGAGCGAGGCCCCCTTCGAGGTGCCGTCCCCGGACGTTCCCTGGGTGACTGTCGTCCACAACGACCCGGTCAATCTGATGAGCTACGTGACCTACGTCTTCCAGGCGTACTTCGGCTACCCGAAGGACAAGGCCACCAAGCTCATGCTCGACGTGCACCACAAGGGCCGGGCCGTGGTGTCCAGCGGCACGCGCGAGGAGATGGAGCGCGACGTGCAGGCGATGCACGGCTACGGCCTGTGGGCCACCCTGACGCAGGACCGCTGAGGCCACGAGACCACCGAGACCACCGAGCCCCTGAGGGACGGCTGATACCGACATGCCCGGGTACTTCCAGACCACTGCCGGAGGCGGCGCCGCCGTCGCGCTCGACGCGGTCGAGATCTCCATCCTGCGCAGCCTGGCCGTGCAGCTGCTGGAACTGATCGGCCCCGGCGACGCCGCCGCCGACGCCGAACCGGCCGACCCGCTGGCCGAGCTGTTCGCCGAGGGCCCCACCCGGCCCCCGCAGGACCCGGCGCTGGCCCGGCTCTTCCCGGACGCGTACGAGGAGGAGGCGGACTCCTCGGAGTTCCGCCGTTTCACCGAGAACGACCTGCGCGCCCGCAAGCGCGACGACGCCCTCGCCGTCGTCCGCAGCCTCGACGCGCTGGCCTCCGGCGGCGACGGGGGAGCGGTGCTGACCCTCGACACCGGGCAGGCGCGCCAGTGGCTCGGCGCCCTCAACGACCTGCGGCTGACCATGGGGACCCGGCTGGAGATCAGCGACGACGAGGACAGCGAGCTGTACCGGCTGCCGGACTCCGACCCGCGCAAGCCGCTCGTCATGGCCTACCTCTGGCTCGGGGCGCTCCAGGAGAGCCTGGTGGAGACCCTCATGCCGTGATCCGAGGAGGGCGTCCGTTCGCTCAGACGACGCTCAATTCCGGATAACGATCGCGTCACCCGAGCGGACCGCCTTCCCGTTCGGCGCACCTTTTGTCCGCTTCTCCCTGTGCGGTGTGCCACATTTGCGCTGCGTGTCCGGCGCACACCCCGTGATACGAATCCTCGACCACCGGCCGTGACGCCACCCCTGTCGCGGTCGGTCGCGTGGCCGGCTGACCCCGGCGTGCACCTCCACCATCCGGGGGGATCGGAACCCGATCCGGGCCGTCGCGGCCGGACGGGCATGGAGAAAGGCACAGCACCATGACCTCGACGCAGGTCGAGCAGTACGAATCCGGCGGCGGCGCCACGGGGGCGTCTCCGGAAGAGGGCTACCAGCGCGGACTCAGCGCCCGCCAGGTCCAGATGATCGCCATCGGCGGCGCCATCGGCACCGGCCTGTTCTACGGGTCCGGCAAGGGCATCGCCGCCATCGGGCCCAGCCTGATCGCCTGCTACGCCGGCGCCGGCATCGTGATCTTCTTCATCATGCGGGCCCTCGGCGAACTCCTCACCTACCGCCCCACCTCCGGCAGCTTCGCCGACTACGCCCGCGAGTTCTTCGGGCCGTTCGCCGGCTTCGCCACGGGCTGGTCGTACTGGGCCCTGTGGGTCACCGCCTGCATGTCCGAGGTCACCGTCGCGGGCGCCTACATCAACTTCTGGTGGCCGTCGGTGCCGGTCTGGTCCACCGCGGCGGTCGCCCTCGTCGTGCTCTTCGTCGCCAACCTCGTCTCGGTCAAGATCTTCGGCGAGCTGGAGTTCTGGTTCTCCACGATCAAGGTCACCGCGATCATCGCGATGATCGTCATCGGTGTCGGCATCCTGACCTTCGGCTTCTCCTCCGCCGGCGACACCGCCTCCGTCACCCACCTGTGGACCGACGGCGGCTTCGCCCCCAACGGCGCCTGGCAGGCCATGCTCGCCATGCAGGGCGTGATCTTCGCCTACCTCGGCGTCGAACTCGTCGGCATCACCGCCGGCGAGGCGGAGAACCCCAAGCAGACCCTGCGCAAGGCGATCAACACCCTCCCGGTCCGCATCGGCATCTTCTACGTCGGCACGCTGATCGTCCTGCTGTCCGTCTTCTCCTGGACCAAGTACGACCCGGGAGTCAGCCCCTTCGTCCAGGTCTTCGTCCAGGTCGGCATCCCCGGCGCCGCCGGGATCATGAACTTCGTCGTCCTCACCGCCGCCCTGTCCTCCTGCAACTCCGGCATCTACTCCACCGGACGCATGCTGCGCGGCCTGGCCGTCAACGGCGAGGCCCCCAAGACCGTGGCGAAGCTCAGCGACCGGCAACTCCCGCTGCCCGCACTCGTCATGTCCACCCTCGTCATGGGCATCGGCGTGATCGTCAACGTCGTCTCCCCGGACAAGGCGTTCGTCTACATCACCTCCGTCGCGACCTGCGCCGGCCTGTGGACCTGGATCATGATCCTCGCCGCGCACCTGCGGTACCGCGCCAAGGTCCGCGCCGGCCTGCTGCCCGCCTCCGACTTCCGCATGCCGGGCGCCCCGGTCACCAACTGGATCGGCATCGCGGCGCTGCTCTTCGTCGTCGTCCTGATGGCGACCGACGCCGACACCCGCCTCGGCCTGTACGTCTGGCTCGTCTGGTCGGCCCTGCTGTGCACCGGCTACCTCGCCCTCAAGCGGCGCACCCCCGCCGACCCCGCCCCGGCCCTCGCGCAGGAGTAGCCCCCGGGACCCCCGTCCCCGCCCGCGGCCGCCGTACGCCCCCCGTACGGCGGCCGCCGCCCTCGCAACGGGTGCCGTGCACGCACCCCTTTATCCTGACGACCATGCTGACCATCACCCGTGCCCTGCACGACGCACTCGTCGCCCACGCGCGCGCCGACCACCCGGACGAGGCCTGCGGCGTGATCGCGGGACCGGCCGGCAGCGGCCGGCCCGAACGGCACATCCCGATGCTCAACGCGGCCCGCTCGCCCACGTTCTACGAGTTCGACTCCACCGATCTGCTCAAGCTCTACCGCGAACTCGACGACCGCGACGAGGAGCCGGTGGTCATCTACCACTCCCACACCGCCACCGAGGCCTACCCCTCGCGCACCGACATCTCCTACGCCAACGAGCCCGGCGCCCACTACGTGCTGGTCTCCACCGCCGACACCGACGACGCCGGCCCCTTCCAGTTCCGCTCGTTCCGCATCCTGGACGGCGAGGTCACCGAGGAGCCCGTCGAGATCGTCGACGCGTACATCTGAGACGGCACGGTCCGCATCCTGGGACATCCGTCTCTGGGGCCCCGGGGGAATCGATACGATGACCCCATGGTTTCCCTCGACGTGAGCGACAAGGCGCCGGGCACGCTGCTCGTGGCGCGGCTGCACGTCGACCTGTGCCGCCTCGCCAGCGCGGCATGTCCGTGCGCCTGAGCACCGTCAGCCCGCGCCACCCCGCCTTCCCGCCGTACTCACGCACCCCTTGGAGCCGACGCATGGCCATCGAGGTCCGCATCCCGACCATCCTCCGCACCTACACCGACGGCGCCAAGGCCGTCGACGGCAGCGGCAGCACCCTCGACGAACTCCTCGCCGACCTCGACACCCGCCACGCCGGCATCCGCGAGCGCATCGTCGACGCCGGTGAGCTGCGGCGCTTCGTCAACGTCTACCTCAACGACGAGGACGTCCGCTTCCTCGACGGCATCGCCACCAAGCTCACCGACGGCGACAGCGTGACGATCCTCCCGGCCGTCGCGGGCGGAATGCGCTGATGCGATACGACAGCCCGCTGGCAGCCGTCGGCAACACCCCGCTGGTACGGCTGCCGCGCCTGTCCCCCTCCACCGAGGTCTCCGTCTGGGCCAAGCTGGAGGACCGCAACCCCACGGGCTCCGTCAAGGACCGCCCGGCCCTGCACATGATCGAGCAGGCCGAACGCGCCGGACGCCTCACCCCCGGCTGCACGATCCTCGAACCCACCTCCGGCAACACCGGCATCTCGCTCGCCATGGCCGCCAAACTCAAGGGCTACCGCATGGTCTGCGTCATGCCCGAGAACACCTCGTCCGAGCGGCGCGAACTGCTCACGATGTGGGGCGCCGAGATCATCCCCTCCCCGGCCGCCGGCGGCTCCAACACCGCCGTCCGCGTCGCCAAGGAACTCGCCGCCGAGCACCCCGACTGGGTGATGCTCTACCAGTACGGCAACCCGGACAACGCCGGCGCCCACTACGCCACGACCGGTCCCGAGATCCTCGCCGACCTCCCCTCCGTCACCCACTTCGTCGCCGGCCTCGGCACCACCGGCACCCTCATGGGCGTCGGCCGCTACCTGCGCGAGAAGGTCCCCGGCGTGCAGATCGTCGCCGCCGAGCCCCGCTACGACGACCTCGTCTACGGACTGCGCAACCTCGACGAGGGCTTCATCCCCGAGCTGTACGACGAGTCCGTCCTCACCACCCGCTTCTCCGTCGGCTCCGAGGACGCCGTCCGCCGCACCCGCGAACTGCTCCAGCAGGAGGGCATATTCGCCGGCGTCTCCACCGGAGCCGCCCTGCACGCCGCCCTCGGCGTGGCCCGCAAGGCCGAACGCGCCGGAGAACGCGCCGACATCGTGTTCGTCGTCGCGGACGGCGGCTGGAAGTACCTGTCGACCGGCATCTACACCGCCGAGTCCACCGAGGCGGCCGTCGCCGCCCTGCACGGCCAGCTCTGGGCCTGATCCTCCGCCCACGGCGCCCTCGCCCCGCCGGACCTCCGGCGACGAGGGCGCCGTACTGGTGATTCCGCCCACAACGGAGCTCCGCGGAGGAGCACGCACCCGCCGTGCGCCTTACGCTCAAGAGCACATGGCGGGTCGCTCCCGCCCCTCCCCCCTCCCCCTGCGGAGCGGGGGCGTCGTGGCGCGCCAACGCAAGACCCCCGGAACAATCCACGGAGGTTTCTGCACATGAAGCTCACCGTCGTCGGCTGCTCGGGTTCGTTCCCGTCCGCGGAATCGGCCTGCTCGAGCTACCTCATCGAGGCCGACGGCTTCAGGCTGCTCCTCGACATGGGCAACGGTGCCCTCGGCGAGCTGCAGCGCCACTGCGGTCTCTACGACCTCGACGCCATCCTGCTGAGCCATCTGCACGCGGACCACTGCATCGACATGTGCGGGTACTTCGTCGCGCGCTACTACCGGCACGAGGGCGGTCCCGCCCACGCCATCCCCGTCTACGGTCCCGAGGGCACCGAGCGGCGGCTGGCCAGCGCGTACGGGGACGTGCCCGACGAGAAGTGCATGAGCGAGGTCTTCGACTTCCGCACCCTCGAACCCGGCACCTTCCGCCTCGGCCCCTTCACTATCACCGCGGACGTCGTCAGCCACCCCGTCGAGGCGTACGGCTTCCGTGTCGAGCACGGCGGTCGCGCCATCACCTATTCGGGTGACACCGGTCCCTGTGACGCGCTGCAGACCCTCACCGAGGGCACCGACCTCTTCCTGTGCGAGGCCTCCTTCACGCACGGCAAGGAGGACATCCCCGATCTGCACCTCAACGGCCGCGAGGCCGGCCAGTACGCTGACCGCGCGGGCGCCGGGCGCCTCGTCCTCACCCACATCCCGCCGTGGACCGACCCGCAGACCGCCCTCGAGCACGCCCGCGAGGTCTACGACGGCCCGGTCGAGGTGGCGAAGGCCGGCGCGGTCTACGAGGTCTGACCGCCCCCGCCCCCCCACGCCCTCCCCGAGCAGCACGAAGCCCCCGGAACCAGGTGGTTCCGGGGGCTTCGGCGTACGGCGGGGAGGCTACGCCCTACGCCTTGACGAGGTCCTCGTTCTCCTCCTCGGGCTCGCGGCCCGGAGTGGGGAGGTTGAACTTGGTGATCGCGAAGCGGAAGACCACGTAGTAGATCACCGAGAAGACGAGTCCGATCGGGATGATCAGCCACGGCTTGGTCGACAGGTTCCAGTTCAGCAGGTAGTCGATGCCGCCTGCCGAGAAGGTGAAGCCGGCATGGACGCCGAAAGCCCAGGTCACCGCCATGGAGACGGCCGTCAGCACCGCGTGGATCGCGTACAGCAGCGGCGCGATGAACATGAAGGAGAACTCGATCGGCTCGGTGACGCCGGTGACGAAGGAGGTCAGCGCGAGCGAGAGCATCATGCCCGTGACGGCCTTGCGGCGCTCGGGGCGGGCCGTGTGGGCGATGGCCAGGGCGGCGGCCGGGAGACCGAACATCATGATCGGGAAGAAGCCGGTCATGAACTGTCCGGCGTGCGGGTCGCCGGCGAAGAACCGGGTCAGGTCGCCGTGGACGACGGCGCCGGAGGAGTTGGTGAAGTCACCCAGCTGGAACCAGGCCACCGAGTTCACGAACTGGTGCATGCCGATCGGGATCAGCGCACGGTTGATCAGACCGAACAGCGCGGCGCCGAAGGAGCCGAGGCTGGTCATCCACTCGCCGAAGTCGCTGATGACCTCGCCGATGGGCTCCCAGACCAGACCGAAGAAGACACCGACCAGGACCCCCGCGAAGGCCATGATGATCGGCACCAGCCGGCGGCCGTTGAAGAAGCCCAGCCAGTCCACCAGCCGCTTGCGGTGGTACCGCTGCCACAGGACGGCGGACAGCAGGCCCATGATGATGCCGCCGAGGACGCCGGGGTTGTTGTACGTCGCGGCGACGTCCGCGCCCGCCTGGACCTTGGCCTCGGTGACCGGGAAGGCCTTGAGGACGTTGCTGTAGACCAGGAAGCCGACCAGCGCCGCGAGCGCGGTCGAACCGTCCGCCTTCTTGGCGAAGCCGATCGCCACGCCGATGCAGAACAGCAGCGGCAGGTTGTCGAACACGGCGCCGCCGGCGGTGGCGAACACCGAGGCGACCTTGTCCCAGCCGAGGCCGTCCGCGCCGAAGACGTCGGGCTGGCCGAGACGGAGCAGAAGGCCCGCCGCCGGCAGGACGGCGATCGGCAGCTGCAGGCTGCGGCCGACCTTCTGCAGGCCCTGGAAAAGGCCGGAGCCCCGCTTCTTCGCTGCGGGGGCCGCCGATGCGGTGGCGGTAGTCATGGGGGGTCCTCCTGGTCTAAACCACCGAGTGGTGTAGACCAGTATTAACATGTAAGCAACGCGTCAAGGAAAGCCTCCTCAGGTGTGGTCTAGACCACAATCCCGAGCGTGGTGCCTCGGCTACGCCTTGACGTTGTCCCGTTCCATCCCCTCCGCGATCTCCTCCGGTTCGCGCCCCGGCGTCGCCAGGTCGAACCTGGTGATCACGAAGCGGAAGAGCGCGTAGTACACCGCCGCGAAGGCCAGCCCGATCGGGACGATCAGCCATGGCTTCGTCGCGAGGTTCCAGTTGATGACGTAGTCGATCAGCCCCGCCGAGAACGTGAAGCCGTCGTGCACCCCCAGGCCCCACGTCACCGCCATGGACACCCCGGTCAGCACCGCGTGGATCGCGTACAACGCCGGCGCGATGAAGAGGAACGAGTACTCGATCGGCTCGGTGATGCCCGTCACGAACGAGGTCAGCGCCACCGACAGCATCAGGCCCCCCACCTCCTTGCGGCGGGACGGGCGGGCGCAGTGCGTGATCGCCAGCGCGGCGGCCGGCAGGGCGAACATCATGATCGGGAAGAACCCCGAGGTGAACTGCCCGGCCGTCGGGTCGCCCTGCAGGAAGCGGTTGATGTCGCCGTGCACCACCGTCCCGTCCGGCTTGGTGAAGCTGCCGAACTGGAACCACACGAAGACGTTGAGGAACTGGTGCAGCCCCACCGTCAGCAGCGCCCGGTTCGCCACGCCGAAGATGCCCGCCCCGTACGAGCCCAGGTCCGTGAGCCACTGGCTGAACGAGGTGAGCCCCGCACCGATCGGCGGCCAGACGAACACGCACAGCACCGCGAAGACGATCGCGACGAACGCCATGACGATCGGCACCAGCCGGCGCCCGTTGAAGAAGCCCAGCCAGTCCACCAGCTTCGTGCGGTGGTAGCGCTGCCAGAAGAAGGCGGTCAGCAGCCCGATCACGATCCCGCCGAACACCCCCGGGTTCTGGTACGCGGCCGGGGCCGCCGCCGCGGGCGTCCCCGGCGGGATGCACGCCCCGCTGATGGTGCTCGTCGCCAGGAAGGCCGTCCCCTTCGGGCAGTCCTGCGGGAACTGGTGCAGCACCCCGTAGTAGACGAGGAAGCCCGCCACCGCCGCCAGCGCCGTCGAGCCGTCCGCCTTCTTCGCCATCCCGATGGCGACACCCACCGCGAACAGCAGCGGCAGCCCCAGCGAACCGTCCAGCAGCGCGCCGCCCGCGCCGTCGAACACCTTCGCCACCGCGTCCCAGCCCAGGCCCTGGGGGCCGAAGACGTCGTCCTGGCCCAGCCGGTTGAGGATGCCCGCCGCCGGCAGCACCGCGATCGGCAACTGCAGGCTGCGCCCCATCTTCTGCAGCCCCTGGAACAGCACGGAACCCCACGTCCGGCTCGGACGCGGGGCGGCCGCGGCGGCGTCCGAACCCATGGGAGCACCTCCCGGCAGGTAATGTGGTGTAGACCAGTTGCGGCGCGGCTGGGACACACATGCATCCCCGCAAAACCGGTCCACCACTGCATTACGGTGTGAAATCGGACCGAACGGCCGAGACCAACCAGGAGTACAGATGGCCAGCAAGGCAGAGAAGATCGTCGCCGGGCTCGGCGGACTCGACAACATCGAAGAGGTCGAGGGCTGCATCACCCGTCTCCGCACCGAGGTCAAGGACCCCTCGCTCGTCGACGAGGCCGCGCTCAAGGCCGCCGGAGCCCACGGCGTCGTCAAGATGGGCACCGCGATCCAGGTCGTCATCGGCACCGACGCCGACCCCATCGCCGCCGACATCGAGGACATGATGTGACCCGGCACTGACCGCCGGACCACCCCCACCTCACCCGCAAGGGGCCCGTTCCCGGACCGGCACGGGCCCCGGGCCGCGCTACGACTAGGCTCGACGCCATGTCTCGTATCGACGGCCGCACCCCCGAAGAGCTCCGCCCCGTCACCATCCAGCGCGGCTGGAGCAAGCACGCCGAAGGATCCGTCCTCGTCTCCTTCGGCGACACCAAGGTCCTCTGCACCGCCTCCGTCACCGAGGGCGTCCCCCGCTGGCGCAAGGGCAGCGGCGAAGGCTGGGTCACCGCCGAGTACGCCATGCTGCCCCGCTCCACCAACACCCGCGGCGACCGCGAGTCCGTACGCGGCAAGATCGGCGGCCGCACCCACGAGATCTCCCGCCTCATCGGCCGCTCCCTGCGCGCCGTCATCGACTACAAGGCACTCGGGGAGAACACCGTCGTCCTCGACTGCGACGTCCTCCAGGCCGACGGCGGCACCCGCACCGCCGCCATCACCGGTGCCTACGTCGCCCTCGCCGACGCCGTCACCTGGATGCACGGCCGCAAGCTCGTCCGCGCCAAGGCCCAGCCCCTCAGCGGCACCGTCAGCGCCGTCAGCGTCGGCATCATCGACGGCGTCCCCATGCTCGACCTCTGCTACGAGGAGGACGTCCGCGCCGAGACCGACATGAACGTCGTCTGCACCGGCGACGGCCGCTTCGTCGAGGTCCAGGGCACCGCCGAGGGCCAGCCCTTCGACCGCAAGGAACTCAACAACCTCCTCGACCTCGCCGTCGCCGGCTGCGCCGAACTCGACGCGCTCCAGCGCGCCGCCCTCGCCGAACTCGAACAGATCGCCAAGAGCTGACAAAGAGAAGGTCTGGAAAGCGCAACCTGAGGACGGCGTGGTGCGTATGTAAAGGTATGCACCCACGCACCCGCCGCCTCGCGGCGCTCGCCACCGCGGCCGCCCTCGGCACCACCGTCCTCATCGGCTGCAGCGCCGTCGACGCCGTCGACAAGGCCCTCGACTGCGCCAACGTCGCAGCCCAGGTCGCCACCGACGTCCAGAACCTGCAGGACGCCGTCAACAACGCCGGCAACAGCCCCCAGGACGCCGCCAACGCCCTCGACCAGATCGCCGACGACCTCGCCGACCTCGGCGACAAGACCGGCAACGCCGACGTCAACACCGCCGTCAGCGACCTCCAGAAGGCCGTCGAGAACGCACAGAAGGCCGCCGAGAACGGCGACGTCCCCGACATCACCCCCGTCGCCGACGCCGCATCCGAACTCTCCAAGGTCTGCACCCCCGGCTGACGGGATAATCGGACCATGCCGCACACCCGCCTGGTCCTCGCCACCCGCAACGCCCACAAGGTCGCCGAACTCCACGCCATCCTGGCCGACGCCGGACTCGGCGTGGAGCTCGTCGGCGCCGACGCCTACCCCGAAGTCCCCGACGTCCGCGAGACCGGCGTCACCTTCGCCGAGAACGCCCTCCTCAAGGCCCACGCACTCGCCCGGGCCACCGGCCTCCCCGCCGTCGCCGACGACTCCGGCCTCTGCGTCGACGTCCTCGGCGGCGCCCCCGGCATCTTCTCCGCCCGCTGGGCCGGCAAGCACGGCGAGGACCGCGCCAACCTCGAACTCCTCCTCGCCCAGCTCTCCGACATCGACACCCCCCACCGCGCCGCCCACTTCATGTGCGCCGCCGCCCTCGCCCTCCCCGACGGCACCGAACGCGTCGTCGAGGGCCGCCTCCTCGGCACCCTCCGCTTCGAACCGCACGGCACCAACGGCTTCGGCTACGACCCGATCCTCCAGCCGCTCGGCGAGTCCCGGACCTGCGCCGAACTCACCGTGGAGGAGAAGAACGCGATCAGCCACCGCGGCCAGGCCTTCCGGGCGCTGGTGCCGGTGGTGCGGGAACTGGTGGGGTGAGTGCGTAAGGTTGTGGCCTGCGTATCCATTCCTTGGATTCGCAGGCCACGAGTGGTGCGGCGGAAGGGATTCGAACCCTCAAGCCCGATCAAGGGCCACAGATCCTAAGTCTGCCGCGTCGCCGTTGCGCCACCGCCGCTAGCCGCCACCCATGGTAACGGGTGGCGGCTGCGGGATCGCATACGGTTTACCGGCTCGGTGTGCGTCTGCCCCCTCGGCACCATGTGTCGGTGACCGCATGGCAGTTCGGGCAGAGCAGGCGCAGGTTCTCCGCCCTGTCATCCAGCCGGTCGCCGTTGATGTGATCCACTTCCAGCGTCATCGGCCTGCCGTGCCAGCTTTCGCCGGTGCCGCATTGCGCGCACCGGGAGGGTGTGCCGATTTCTGCGAGGGCCCTCCGCAGGAGTACGGCCTTGGTGCGGTAGCCGTCGGTGCGGGCGACCAGGATGGCTGCCGCGGGCTTTTTGGCCTTGCGCCCGTTCCTGTTGCCGTGTGCCTGTCCCAGGAAGTGGCCGGTGTCCAGTCCGTCCTCGGTCAGCCACGCGCGCAGCATCGCGCGGGTGCGGGTGTTGTCGGGCCGGTGAAGTCGGCGGAGGGTCTCGGCCACGGAAATGGAGCGGGTCACCGCCGTGCGGAGTTCCGCGGGCGTGGGGCGGGGGCGTTTGTGTCCTCTGCCGGAAGTGGGCCTGCGGAAATGGGAGATGTCGACGCCGAAATCATCGAACCGCTTCTCCAAGTAGCGGTGCAGCTTTCCGTAGGGGGTTCTGCCGAGGAATGCCACGACCTCCTTCATGGAGTGGCACTGTGCCGCTGCCGCCTCGAGTAGTTCGCGGGTGTACGGGGTCCCGGCGCTCAACGGCCCACGCCCCGGTCGCGCCCTTTGCCCCGGCCCCGGTAGGTGTCCGTCGTCGCGTGGCAGTTGGGGCACAGCAGGCGGAGATTGGCCAGGCGGTTGTCCCGCCAGTCGCCGTCGAGGTGGTCGACCTCCAGGGGCAGCGGCCGGCCGCACCACACGGGCTCGGTTCCGCAGAGCGCGCAGCGTTCGGCGATGCCCCGGGTCAGCATCGCCCGCTTGAGGCGGTCACTGTGCACCCGGCGCGCTGAGCCCGCTTCCTGCCTGACCAGGATCTCGTCGTGCCGCCGACTCGTGCCACGCGGCCTGGTGACGAAATGCGAGGTGTCGATGCCGAATCCGCGAACGCGGCGGCTGATGTGGGTGTGCTGGCCCCCGACGGCTTCCACTCCCAGGTGGCGCAGTACTTCGTACATGTTGGTCGATACCGCGACCGCGTCGGCGAGGAGTTCACGGGTCCAGCGGCCGCCTTCGCGTTCGAAGTGCGAGGCGTCCACGCCCAGCCGTCTCATCCGGTCCTGGATGTACCGCCGCGTGGAACTGCGCGGATCGAGACCGAGCTTGGTCAAGGCCTCGGACAGCGTCCTTGACGACGACGCCGCTTCGGCCAGCACCTCACGGGTGTAGGGGCTTGCGGGCACTGATATCCCCCCATGCGATCGTGTGTTGCACTTTCGCACGTTTTAATGACCCGCTCGTACGACGGT
Organism: Streptomyces sp. NPDC058864; assembly: GCF_042742985.1. Classification (NCBI taxonomy): domain Bacteria; kingdom Bacillati; phylum Actinomycetota; class Actinomycetes; order Kitasatosporales; family Streptomycetaceae; genus Streptomyces; species Streptomyces sp. NPDC058864. The sequence continues at coordinate 54,002 of NZ_JBHYMQ010000048.1, forward strand.
TACGCCGACCGGGATACGCCGAAGGGCGCCCGGCGTGTCATGCCGGGCGCCCTTCGGCGGGGGTGGGGAGGCTACGCGTCCTTGAGGGCCTGGCGCTGGTGGCCGAGGCCGTCGATCTCGAGCTCGACGACGTCGCCGGCCCGGAGGTAGGGCTTGGGCTCGGGGCGGCCGAGGGCGACGCCGGCCGGGGTGCCGGTGTTGATGACGTCGCCGGGGTAGAGGGTCATGAACTGGCTGACGTAACGGACGACTTCGGCGACCGGGAAGATCTGCTCGGCCGTGGTGCCGTCCTGCTTGAGGTCGCCGTTGACCCACAGCCGCAGGCCCAGCGCCTGGGGGTCGGGGACCTCGTCGGCGGTGACGAGCCAGGGGCCGAGGGGGTTGAAGGTCTCGCAGTTCTTGCCCTTGTCCCACTGGCCGCCGCGCTCGATCTGGAAGGCGCGTTCGGACACGTCGTGGGAGACGGCGTAGCCGGCCACGGCGGCGAGGGCCTCCGCCTCGTCGGCGGCGTAGCGCAGTTCGCGGCCGATGACGACGGCGAGTTCGACCTCCCAGTCGGTCTTGAGGCTGCCGCGGGGGACGAGGACGGTGTCGTCGGGGCCGACGACGGTGTCGGGGGCCTTCATGAAGAGGATGGGCTCTTCGGGGACGGCGGCGCCGGTCTCGCGGGCGTGGTCGTGGTAGTTGAGGCCGATGCAGACGATCTTGCCGATGCGGGCGAGCGGGGGGCCCGTGCGCAGGTCGGCGGGGTCGAGGGCGGGGAGGGTGCCGTCGGCGGCCGCGGTGCGGATGCGGGTGAGGGTGTCCGCGTCGGCGAGCAGGGGGCCGTCGATGTCGGGGGTGAGGGCGGTGAGGTCGCGCAGGGTGCCGTCCTGGTCGAGCAGGGCCGGGCGTTCGGCTCCGGCGGGGCCGACTCGCAGCAGCTTCACAAGACTCTCCGGGTGTGGTCGGGGGTGGCGTTGGTCATGTCCGTGGTCGTGTTCCTGGTCATGTCCGATGGGGGCGGTCATCGGAGGTCTTGGTTGATCCTCCAGCGGCGGGGGTGGCGTCCGCAACCCCTTGACCATGGTGTGGACGGTGGAGCCAGGCGCGTTCGGCGGCGGTCCAGGCGGTCGAGGTGGCGATGTAGAGCCCGGCGGCCGGGGGGACGATCGCGGCGGTGATCAGGGTGCCGAAGGAGAGCAGGGGGAGGTGCTTGGCGAGGCCCTCGGCGTCGGGGGCGGTCTTGCGGGCGCGGCGGTAGGACCAGTAGGCGACGGCGGCGACCGTGACGAGGACCGCGGCGTGCAGGGCGCCGGTCCGGGCGTCGGCGATCTCGGCGGTGGAGGAGGCGTGGTAGAGGACGAAGAAGGCGGGGAGCTGGAGGAGGGTCGGCAGGATGCCGGCGAAGGGGGAGGCGCCTTCGCCGGTGTAGAGGCGGGTGAGGGCGCGCTGGAGTTCCTGCGGGTCGTGCGCGTGCTTGCGGCGCAGTTCGGCGACGCGTGGGGCGAGGGCGGCGCGGGCCTTCTCGCCGCGGGCGGCGGCGCGGGCGAGGGGGTGGAGGGCGAGGCGTACGAGGAGGGTGACGAGGACGATCGCGGCGGCGGGTGCGGCCGCGCGTCCGGTGAGGGGGGTGAGGGTGTCGGTGAGGGCGAGCAGGGCGTGCGTGAACACGGACATGGGGGTGGGACCCTCCGCGGGTGTCGTCGTGCCGGTGGGCTGGGCGCGGCGTGACGGGGCGCGGTGGGGCAGCGGGTGCCGGGGTGCGGTGGCGGTGGTGTTGCCCCTAGGCGGCCGTCGGGAGGGGGCGGCCGGGGGCCCTGGGGCGTGGGCGGCCGGAGGCGTCGGGGTCGCGCTGGGGGAGGAAGGCGGTGCGGCGTTCCCGGTCGCGCAGCGCGGTGCGGACGCGTCCGCGGGGGACGGGGGGTGCGGTGGCCGCGAGGCGGAGGGCGCTGCCGAGCAGGAGGGCGAGCGCGGCGGTGGTCGCGGCGGCGGCGACGGTGGCGGTGAGGCCGGTGTGGGTGAGCAGGAGCCCGGTGAGCAGGAGCAGGAGCGCGGCGCCGTGCAGGCGTGTGGCTGCGGCGGTGCTGCGTGCGGTGCTGCGGATCACGGGGGCTGCTCCTTCCGTTCGTTCCGGAGGGGATGACGTACGGGGGGTCAGCGTGGTTCCGCGGCGGCGAGTCCGCCCCAGACGACGAGGCGGTGGGTGGAGGTGAACTCGGGGGTGCAGGTGGTGAGGGTGATGTAGCGGCCGGGGCCGGTCATGTGCCGGCGGGGGTGGACGGTGCTGTGGGGGACGGGTGCGATGACGGTGCCGTCGGAGGGGGTGGTGCGGGGGACGGTCTGCTGGACGACGTAGGTGTAGCGGGTGGTGGCGGTCTCGACGACGAGGGTGTCGCCGGGGCGGAGCCGGTCGATGCGGCGGAAGGGTTCGCCGTGGGTGTTGCGGTGGCCGGCGAGGGCGAAGTTGCCGGGCTGTCCCGGCTGGGCGGTGTGCGGGTAGTGGCCGGCGTATCCGTGGTTGAGGACCTTGGCGCGGCTGATGCCTTCCGCGATGGGGGCGGTGACGCCGATGCGGGGGATGCGGAGGACGGCGTAGGTCTGGGAGGGCCGCGGGGTGGCGGTGCGGGTGGCGGTTCGGGTGCCGCCGGTGGGTGGCCGGCTCCTGGGGGCGGGGCGGCCGGCGGCCGCGGATTGGTCCGATGTCTCGGGGGTGGGTGTGCCGGGGGTTCCGGCGCGGTCCCATTGCCGTTCGAGGGTGTTCACCCGGTCCGTGGCGGCGGCGTGTGCCCGCAGGTTGGTCCACCACAGCTGGTGGGCGACGAGCAGCAGCAGGACGGCGCCGAGGGTGAGGGCGGCTTCGCCGGCGCCCCACAGCGCGCGTCCCTGCCAGCGCGGCGGGGCGGGGGTGCGGGTGGGCATGCCGGCACGGTAGATGACGCCGCGTCAGATTCCCAGGGTCGCGGCCCCGCCCGTCTCCCGGCTACCCCGCGAGGAGCCGGGAGACGGTGTAGATGACCAGGCCCGCCAGGGCGCCCACGACGGTGCCGTTGATCCGGATGAACTGCAGGTCGCGCCCGACGTTGGCCTCGATCTTGCGGGTGGTCTGCTCGGGGTCCCAGCCGGCGATGGTGTCGGTGATCAGCGCGGTGATCTCGTCGCGGTAGGTGGTGACCACGTACGTGGCGGCGTCCTCCAGCCAGCCGTCGATCTTGGCGGTCAGCCGGGGGTCCTCCGTCATCCGCGCGCCCAGCGACAGCAGCGAGGCCCGGGCGCGCAGCCGCAGCTCGCTGCGCTCGTCCTCGGCGGCGGCGACGATCATGCCGCGGACCGAGCCCCACGCGGACTCGATGAGGTCCTGGACCTCGTTGCGGGCGATCAGGTCCTTCTTGAGCCGCTCGACGCGGGCCCGGGTGTCCGGGTCGGACTGCAGCTCGCCGGCGAAGTCGGCCAGGAAGCGGTCGATCGCCCCGCGGGCGGGGTGCTCGGGCATGTCCCGCATCTCTGCGGTGAAGCGCACGAGTTCCTTGTAGACGCGTTCGCCGACCCGGCGGTCCACGAAGCGCGGGGTCCAGCCGGGGGCGCCCTCCTGGACGGCGTGCATCACCGAGTCGGCGTGCTCGACCAGCCAGTCGTGCGCCCGGACGCAGACCAGGTCGACCACCCTCCGGTGCCCGCCGTCGGCGACCACGCGCTCGAGCATCTTCCCCATGCCAGGGGCGATCTCCTGGGCGTCGGCGCGGCGGGTGATGGCCTCGCCGACCACGGCCTGGACGTCGGAGTCGCGCAGCACGGTCAGGGCGCCGCGCAGCGCGGCCGCGCCCTGTTCGGTGACGCGGTCGGCGTGCTCGGGGTGTTCCAGCCAGGCGCCGAGCCGCCGGGCGATGCCGACCTTGCGCAGCCGCGTGCGGACGACCTGCGGGGAGAGGAAGTTCTCGCCGACGAAGTCGCCGAGGGTGCGGCCGAGCGCGTCCTTCTTCGTGGGGATGATCGCGGTGTGCGGGATGGGCAGGCCGAGCGGTCTGCGGAACAGCGCGGTCACCGCGAACCAGTCGGCGAGCGCGCCGACCATGCCCGCCTCGGCGGCGGCCGCGACGTAGCCGGACCATCCGCCGGCCCCCGCCGACTCGGCCCACTTGGCCAGCGCGTAGACGGCCGTGGCCACCAGCAGCAGGCCGGTGGCGATCACCTTCATGCGTCGTACGCCGCGTCGCCGGCCCTCGTCGGCGGGGCTGTACGAGAACACCGGAGTCGGGTCTTGGTCCGTTCCGGTCACCGGAGCCGTTTCCATCCGCCGCATCCACTCCTTCCGCGTATCGTCCACACCACACTCATCGAGTGGAACGCACAACTGGTTCCCGGCGTCCGACAATGCAGACGGGCAGGCCCGACGCCTCCATGGGATCATGGCGGCAGCGGATCGCGCCGGTTTCCCGCCCTTTGATCCCAGGAGTGAAGCACCGCATGGCCAGATCGACGGGTTATGCACTGCTCGCCGGAATTGTCGCGCTCGTCGTGGTCATCTCCGCCGCGATCTTCGTCACCGCCAGCAGCAGCGACTTCGCCGGCCGGTCAGGGAGGTCCGTGGCGGCGGCCGGACTGCCCGGCGTCCCCAACCAGGCCGCGCCCGCGGCTTCCGGTACCTGGGTGGGCACCTGGTCGACGTCCCCGGCCGGGGGTGAGCCGAACGTGCCGGACGGCTACGCGGGGTGGTCGATCCGCAACGTGGTGCACACCAGCGTCGGCGGCACCTCGGCGCGCATCCACCTCTCCAACCTCTTCGGCCGGACGCCGCTGCTGGTCGGCCGGGCGACGGTCGCCGTCGCGGCGGCACCGGGGTCGCCCGCCGCGGCGCGCGGCACGATGCGCTCGCTGACCTTCGGCGGGCGGACGTCGGTGCGGATCCCCGCGGGCGGCGACCTCGTCAGCGATCCCGTGCAACTGGCGGTTCCGCAGGCGGCGGACCTGCTGGTGACGATCTACACCCCGCGGGCCTCGGGGCCGGTGACGTACCACCCGTGGGCGCGGCAGACCTCGTTCATGGCGTACGGCGAGCGTGCCGCGCGGACCGACGGCGCCGCGTACACCACGCGGACCCCGTACTGGCGTTACGTGACGGGGGTGGACGTCTTCACGCGGCAGGCGACCGGGTCGGTGGTGCTGTTCGGCGACTCGATCACGGACGGCATCACCTCCACCCCGGGGGCGAACCACCGCTGGCCGGACCGTCTGGCGGCGCGGCTGCGCGGTGCCGGCGACAGCGGGTTGCGGCTCGGCGTCCTCAACCAGGGGATCAGCGGCAACCGGGTGTTGCGCGACGGCGAGGACGGCAGCAATCCCAGCGGCGTGAGCCGCCTCGAACGCGACGCGCTCTCCCAGCCCGGCGTCCGCACGCTCGTCGTCGAGCTGGGCATCAACGACGTGATGCGGCCGCCGCAGCGGACCGGCGCGCAGGAGATCCTCTCCGGACTGCAGGAGATCGTTGCGCGCGCCCACGAGCGCGGGCTGCGGGTGCTGGGCGCCACGCTGACCCCGTGCGCGGGACGCGCGGGCTTCAGCACGCACACCGAGGCGGTGCGGCAGCAGGTGAACGCCGCGATCCGGGCGGGCACGGTGTTCGACGAGGTGATCGACTTCGACCGGGCGCTGCGGGACCCGAACCGTCCCAGCGCGCTGCTGCCCGCCTACGACTCCGGCGACCACCTGCACCCCAGTGACGCCGGCTATCTGCGGATGGCGGAGACTGTGCAGTTGTCGCTGCTCAAGGGCGGCGCGGCGGCCAAGGTGTGACGAGTACGGACGGACGGCGACACCCATGACGGACCACGCGGGCGGGCTGACCGGCTACGCCGAGCACTTCGGCGAGCCCGAGGGCTACCTGGACTTCGCCCGTTACGGCCCGCCCTCGCGGGACGTCCTGGACGCCACGGCGGCCGCCCTGGCGGCGTCGGCGGAGGCCGACCACACCACCGTCAACGACCTGATGCTGGCCGAGCCCCGGGCGCGGGCCGCGGCGGGCCGGCTGGCGGGCACGGACACCGGGCACGTGGGGCTGCTGCCCAACGCCTCCACCGGGATCTTCCACGCCGCTTTCGGCGTGCCCGGCGGTGCCGTCCTGGTGCCGTCGGCGGACTTCCCCGCCAACCACTACCCGTGGCGGCGCACGGCCGCCCTGGGCCGGGCGGTGCCGCGCTGGCTGGACGGCGCGCCGACGCCGGACGCGGTGCGCGAGGCGCTCACGGACGACGTGGTGGCGGTCTCGGTCAGCGCGGTGGACTTCCGCACCGGCTACCGGGCCGACCTCGCGGCGCTGCGCGAGGTCGTCGGGGACCGGCTGCTCGTGGTCGACGCGATGCAGGCGTTCGGCGTCGTCGAGCTGCCGTGGCAGGCGGCGGACGTGGTCGTGGCCGGCGGCCAGAAGTGGCTGCGGGCCAGCTGGGCGACCGGGTTCGCGGCGCTGTCGGACCGGGCCCTGGAGCGGCTGGAGCCCACGCTGACGGGGTGGACCGGGGTCGAGGACGTCGCCGTCTTCGACGACACCGAGCACCCGGTCGCGCCGGACGCGCTGCGCTGGAGCATCACCAATCTGAGCCCCGTGACGGCGGCGGCCTTCGCGGCGGCGCTGGAGCTGGTCGAGGGCGTCGGGGTGGCCGCGATCGAGGGGCACGTCGCGCGCCGGGTCGACGAGCTGATCGACGTGGTCCGTTCGGCCGGCGGGGAGGTGCTGTCCCCGGTGGCGCGCGCCGAGCGTGCGGGCATCGTGTCCTTCGCGGTGCCGGACGTGGACCCGGCCCGGATCGCCAAGGCGCTCCACGAGCACGGGGTGACCCCGTCGGTGCGGGCGGACTCCGTCCGGCTGTCGGCGCACGCGTCGACCACCGCGGGCGCGGTGGAGCGGGTGCGCGCGGCGCTGGCCTCGCTGCGCTGACCTTCCGGGGCGGGACCGCCTTGCCCGGCCCGCGTCCCGCGGCCGCGTGACGTCACGCGGGGGCGGTGCTGCTCGCGGCGTACATGCGGGCGATGACGTCCTCGATGGCGGGTTCGCGCACCGACAGGTCGACGACGCCGTGCCGGGCGGCGAGCTCGGCGACCAGGGGTGCCGCGCTGGCGGCCGCGGGGAAGGCGATCCACTGCCGGGCGCCTTCGACGCGTTCGCAGCGGGCGCCCGGGAGTTCCACCGGTGGCAGCTCGCGTTCGAAGTCGACGACGAGGGTGCGCTCGCTGTCGCCGGCGGCGTGCAGTCCGTCGAGGCCGCCGTCGTACACCAGGCGGCCGTGGTCGATGACCATGACGCGGCCGCACAACTGCTCGATGTCGGTGAGGTCGTGGGTGGTGAGCAGCACGGTGGTGCCCTGCTCGGTGTTGACGGCCCGCAGGAACGCGCGGACCTTCGCCTTGCTGACGACGTCGAGCCCGATGGTCGGCTCGTCGAGGTAGAGCACCTCGGGGTCGTGCAGGAGCGCCGCGGCGATGTCGCCGCGCATGCGCTGGCCGAGCGAGAGCTGCCGTACGGGGACGTCCAGGAGCGGCGCGAGGTCGAGCAGGGCGACGCAGCGGTCGAGGTTGCGGCGGTAGCGGGCGGTGTCGATGCGGTACATGCGGCGCACGAGTTCGTAGGAGTCGCGCAGCGGCAGGTCCCACCACAAGGTGGTGCGCTGCCCGAAGACGACGCCGATGCGGCGGGCGAGCCTGGTGCGTTCGCGGGAGGGGTCGATGCCGGCGACGCGCAGCCGGCCGCCGCTGGGGGTGAGGATGCCCGTGAGCATTTTGACGGTGGTGGACTTGCCGGCGCCGTTGGGCCCGATGTAGCCGACCACCTGGCCGGCGGGGACGGTGAAGGTGATGCCGTCCACGGCGCGCACCTGCCGGCGCTCCCTGCGCAGCAGGCCGGTGCGGCGGCGCACGTCGAAGACCTTCTCGACGCGGTCGAGTTCGATGAGGGCGGTCATGTCGGGCATCAGCTCCCGGTGCTCCGGTACGAACGAAGGCCCGCCCGCCAGGCGGCGCCGGCCAGGGCGCAGCAGGCGACGGCGACCAGGGGCGGGGCGAAGTCCACCCAGCCGGGCAGGCCAAGGGGGTCCCGGCGGCCCAGGATGCGCAGCGCGGGCAGCCAGTTGACGAAGGCGAGCGGCACCACGAAGGTGACGCCGCGCACGAGTTCCTTCGCGAACACCGTCGGCGGGTACTGCAGCAGGGTGGCACCGCCGTAGGTGAAGGAGTTCTGCACCTCCGAGGCGTCGCCGGCCCAGAACTGGAAGGCCGCGCCGGCGACGAAGACCGCGCCGAAGATCCCGGCGCCGCTGAGCACCATCACCGGCAGCAGCACCAGGTCAAGGGCGGTCCAGTGCAGGTCCAGACGGCTCACGGACCAGCCCAGGACGAGCAGTCCCTGGACGATGCGGCCGATCCGGCGCAGCGCGAAGCGGTCGGCGGCGACCTGGGCCAGGACGGGCACGGGCCGCACCAGGAGGGTGTCGAGTGTGCCGTCGCGGACCCGGCCGCCGAGCCGTTCCATGCTCCCCAGGGCGAGGTCGGCGAGGCCGAAGGCGGTGCCGGCGGTGCCGTAGAGGAAGGCGACCTCGGGCAGGGAGAAGCCGCCGAGCCGGTCGACCTGGGAGAACATCAGCAGGATCGCGAGGAAGTCCAGCCCGGTGGCGGCGAAGTTGACGGCCACGGTCATCACGAACGACGCCCGGTACGTCAGGGCCGAGCGGGTCCACATCCACACGATCAGCCCGTAGGCGCGCAGTGCCTCAGCCACCCTGGACCACCACCTTGCGGGTGGCCGCGGACTGCAGCAGCCGTCCTGCGCCGAGCAGGAGCACCGCCCAGGCGGCCTGGAAGGCCAGGGCGGCGGCGAGGCCGGCGCCGGTGTGCCGGCCGAGCAGGATGTCGGCGGGGACCTGCAGCAGCGCCGACCAGGGCAGCCGCAGGGCGATCGCGGCGAGGTCGCCGGGGAAGGCGTTGAGGGGCAGCAGCATGCCGGAGAAGAAGAGCGTGGTCAGGCCGGAGACGGCGACGATCCCGGTGCCGTCCATGAGCCAGAAGACGCTGAGGACGACGAGGTAGCGCAGGGCGAAGCTGACGACGACCCCGAGGGCGACCGACAGCAGGAAGCAGGCCCACGTGGCGGGGGAGGCGGGGAGGGCGAGGTCGAAGGCGAGGGCGCCGCAGGCCATGGGCACCGCGCCGCGGGCGAGCAGCTGGTAGCCGGCCCGGCCGAGGTCGGCGGCGAGCCACCAGGCCTGCAGGTCGGCGGGGCGGTGCAGGTCGACGGCGATGTCGCCGCTGCGGACGCGTTCGATCAGTTCGTCCTGGAACCCGCCGCCCATGAGGGAGGACGTCGCGAACAGCGCCTGGCCGATCCAGACGTACGTCAACGCCATGGACTGGTCGTAGCCCCCGAGGTGGGGCCGTTCGTGCCAGAGGGCGATGTAGGTGTATGCCGTGATGAAGCCGAAGACGGTGTTGGTGAAGACACCGGCCGCGGTGGCCACCCGGTACGTGGCGTGGCGCCGGAAGCCGCTCGCCGCCACGGTCGCGTACAGGTGCATGGTCCCTCCTCCCGGTGTGGGGAACGGGTCCGCCCGTTCGCGCGCAAGCGCCCGACCTTACTCGCGGTGACAGCCGGGTGCCACGGAGTTTTCACCCGGCGGGGTGGAGGGCGTCACGCTTTCGGCCTGTCACAGGCTTGTCACGGATGCACAGCGATGACCCCTTTTGTCCTGATGGTGGGAGAGTGTCCGCCGGGTCGTACGGCACGATTGACCCAAGATGTTCCCGCCGCGGCACAACCCTCGGCGGCCGCGGAGGAGTCAGTACAGACATGAGCAGCAGCAACGCTTCGCCCGGCGGCTGGGAGAACCGGCCCTCCGGCAAGAAGCCGAAGCGCACCGGTGCCCGCCGACTGATCCCGAGCTGGCGCGCGGTGCTCGGCACGTTCCTGTTGGTCGTGCTGGCGTGCGCGGGGGCGTTCATCATCGGCTACCAGCTGGTCGACATCCCCAAGGCGAACGCGGGCGCGGTCGCGCAGAGCAACGTCTACCTGTACTCCGACGGCAGCCAGCTGGTCCGTGACGGCGCGGTCAACCGCGAGAACGTGGGCCTGGCCCAGGTGTCCGAGGTCGCCCAGCACGCCACCCTCGCCGCCGAGGACCGCAACTTCTACCACGAGTCCGCGGTCAGTCCGAAGGCGATGCTGCGCGCGGGGTGGAACACGGTCACCGGCAAGGGCAAGCAGTCCGGTTCGACGATCACCCAGCAGTACGTCAAGAACTACTACCTCAACCAGGAGCAGACGGCGGTCCGCAAGGCCAAGGAGTTCTTCATCGCGATCAAGCTGGACCGCGAGAAGACCAAGGAGGAGATCCTCGAGGGGTACCTCAACACCAGCTACTACGGCCGCAACGCCTACGGCATCCAGGCCGCCGCCCAGGCCTACTTCGGCAAGGACGCCGACGAACTCGACGCCGCCGAGGGCGCGTACCTGGCGACCCTGCTCAACGCGCCCAGCGAGTACGACATCGTGGCCCACCCGGAGAACAAGGCCAAGGCCGAGGCCCGCTGGGACTACGTGCTGGACGGCATGGTCAAGGAGGGCTGGCTGAGCCAGGGCGAGCGCGCCGGGCTGGAGTTCCCGAAGCCGCACAAGGCCAAGGCCGCCACCGGGATGTCCGGCCAGCGCGGCTACCTCCTCGAGGCCGTCAAGGACTACCTGTACGGGGCGAAGATCCTGGACGAGGAGACGCTGCGCTCCGGCGGTTACCGCATCACCACCACCATCGACCGCAAGAAGGAGAAGGCCTTCGTCGAGGCGGCCGAGGAGCAGCTGCTCGACAAGCTCAAGCCGAAGGTGCACAAGGCCGACAAGTACGTGCGGGTCGGCGGGGCGTCCATCGACCCGGCCAGCGGCAACGTCGTCGCGATGTACGGCGGCGTCGACTTCACCAAGCAGTTCGTCAACAACGCGACCCGCTCCGACTACCAGGTGGGCTCCACCTTCAAGCCGTTCATCTTCGCCTCCGCCGTGCAGAACGACTCCACCACCCAGAGCGGCCGGCGCATCACCCCGTACACCGTCTACGACGGCCGGAACAAGCGCGAGGTCATCGGGCCCGACGGCCCCACCGGCTACGCCCCGGCGAACGAGGACGACGTCTCCTACGGGTCGATCACGGTGACCAACGCCATGGACAAGTCCGTGAACTCGGTCTACGCCCAGATGGCGCAGGACGTCGGCCCGGGCAAGGTCAACGACACGGTGCGCGCGCTGGGCATGCCGGAGAAGGTGAAGCTGGTGACCAGCCCGGCGATGGCGCTCGGCACGATGACGGCGAGCCCGCTGGACATGGCGCAGACCTACGCGACGCTCGCCAACCACGGCCGGTACGTGCCGTACACCATGGTGCTGAAGATCACCAAGAACGGGCAGGAGGTGCAGCTGCCCACCCGCCGGCCCACGCAGGCGATCCACCGCGAGGCCGCCGACACCACGACCTCCATCCTGCGCTCGGTGGTCCGGGGCGGCACCGCCACCGCCGCGCAGGCCGCGGGCCGGCCCGCCGCGGGCAAGACCGGCACGATGGAGGAGGACAAGGCGGCCTGGTTCGCCGGCTACACCCCGGACCTGGCCACCGTCGTCGCCGTCATGGGGCAGGACTCCCAGACCGGCGCCCAGAAGAAGCTGTACGGCACCACGGGGCTGTCCCGCGTCAACGGTGGCGGCTACCCCACGCAGATCTGGGCCCAGTACACGGCCGACGCCCTGAAGGGGAAGCCGGCGAAGAACTTCAAGCTGCGGCTGGAGCCGGGGGCCCAGGCCCCGCCGGCCACCACCGCCCCGCCGGCCAGTTCCGCCCCGCCGGCCACCACGGCCCCGCCGACCGTGACGGCCCCGCCGGAGTCCTCCGAGCCGCCCGGCACGGAGGAGCCGCCCGCCAGTGAGGAGCCGACCGGCCCCAGCGGTCCGCCCAGCCCCGGCGAGGACGGCGGCACCGAGACCGGCGGGCTGCCCATCGGCGGCCTCGACGGCGATCCGGGCGGCGGGGACGACTTCCCGTAGGCCCCGTGGGTACGGACCGGGCGCCGCCGGGGACTTGCCCGGCGG
>NZ_JBHYMQ010000049.1:0-64478 GCF_042742985.1 Streptomyces sp. NPDC058864
GCCTTGGCCCAGCCGGTGAAGTCGACCTCGCCGAGGCCGGCCCGGCCGCCCGGCGGCCCGCCGCGGTGGCGGTGGTCGCCCTGGCCGGCCGGGCCGCGCTCCGCGGCGCCGCCCGCCGGGGCGGACAGGAATGCGGCCCCCAGCAGGGCCGCGATGAGCATGACGATGACGGAGACCCCGGACTTCCCGGGCCTCCCGATGCGGGATTGCATGTTTCCCCCCAATGCACCGGTACGGAACAGGTCGCCGATTGTTCAGAGCGGCAATGCCCACTGTCAACATGATCATCGGATTCGCTTCTCGTTCGATTATCCATTCAGTCACGGAAACCAAAGCCCTCGGAAGGGTGAATTTCCCTTTCTCCGCACGCCCGGGAGCTGCGGCGATACGACACACGCCCGGTACGCGACCTCGGGTTTGACGCCGGAGCCGATGATCATCAAAAAGTATCTGCTAACTTCCTGCCCTGGAGTTCCGGGCCGCCTTTCGCACCGGAACACATTGGGGGGACTCACTCATGTACGGAAGGCCCGCACTGGGCACAATGCTGCCGCTGGCCGGTATGGCCACGGCTTCGAGGACCGTTCCTGGCATTCCGTTCGCCAGAGGTTTACAAATAGCGGCAGGAATGGGCTTCCTGCTGTATTGCCTGATCGCATTCGGTCTGATGGCGGCGAGACTCTGGCTCCGCCGGCCCTCGGCCCGTGCGGCGGCGGTCGACCGCCCCGCCGGGGGCGGGTCATGACCGGCCGGTTCGCCCTGTGGGCCGCGACCGCACTGATCGTGCTGGCCGGGACCTACAACAGCGCGCTGTTCCTGCTCTCCCGGCGGCACATCCGCCGGGTGCGCCAGCCGGGCCGGCAGCGCTTCTACGTCTTCCTGCTCGCCTGCCTCAACGAGGAGAAGGTCCTCGCCGAGAGCCTGGCCCGGATCGCCTCGCTGCCCGCCGACAGCTTCGTGGCGCTGGTCATCGACGACGCCTCCGACGACCGTACGGCCGAGGTCGCCCGGGCCGCCGACAGCTCACGGGTCCGGCTCTACCAGCGCCGCCTCCCCGACGCCCGGCGCGGCAAGGGCGCGGCGCTCAACGCGGGCGTGCGCCATCTGCGGGCCGCCGGGCTGCTCGGCCACCGCGCCCCCGAGGACGTCGTCATCTGCGTCGTCGACGCCGACGGCCGGCTCGACCCGCACACCATCCAGGCCGTCGACCCGTACTTCGACGACCCGGCCACCGGCGCCGTCCAGATCGGCGTCCGCATGTACAACCGGCACCTGGGTCTGCTCGCCCGGCTGCAGGACATGGAGTTCGTCGTCTACGGCGACGTCTTCCAGAGCGCCCGGCGCTTCCTCGGCAGCGTCGGCATGGGCGGCAACGGGCAGTTCATGCGGCTGTCCGCGCTCGACACGCTCGGCGGCGACGGCCCCTGGAGCGACAGCCTGACCGAGGACCTCGACCTCGGGGTCCGGCTGATCGCCCGCGGCTGGCGCAACCAGTACTGCACCACCGCCGCCGTCTCCCAGCAGGCCGTGCTCGACGTACGGCGGCTGGTGCGGCAGCGCTCCCGCTGGTTCCAGGGGCACCTGCAGTCCGCCAACCTGGTGCCGCTGATCCTGCGCGAGGTGGCCACCCGCCCGGCCCTGGACCTGCTGTACCACCTGTCCAGCCCGGTGCTGATCCTGCTCACCTCGCTGCTGCCGCTCTCCTTCCTGGTCGCCGTCGCCGGCACCGTCCTCGCCTCGTTCCAGGAGGGCCGGCCGCTGGTCTCGCCGATGTGGCTGCTCGGCCCGTACCTGCTCTCCTTCACCGCGGCCTACGTCTACGGCTTCGTCTACGCCAAGCGCGAGCGCACGCTCGGGCTGGTGCGCTCCGTCCTGGTGGCGCACGCATTCATCCTCTACGGCTACATCTGGTTCGCCGCGGGCTGGTGGGGGCTGTGCCGGATGCTCACCGGCAAGCGCACCTGGCTGAAGACCGCGCGCACCTGACGGCCCGCACTCCTTCTCGCCGGCCGATCACCGGCGCCACCGTCCCAGGGGGGAACCATGTCCGCTTACCCAGTCGATTTTCCCGAAGTGCCGGGAACCATCAGGGCGATGCTCGTCCTCGGCACCCGGCCCGAGGTGATCAAACTGGCCCCCGTGGCCCGCGCCATGGCGGCCTCGCGGCATTTCGAGCCGATCGTGGTCACCACCGGACAGCACCGCGAGATGCTCCACCAGATGCTGGACCTGCTGCAGGTGCCGGCCAAGGCCGGCCTCGACGTGATGCGCGAGCGCCAGCAGCTCTCGGAGCTGACGGCCCGTCTGGTGGAGGGACTCGGCGAGGTCATCAGGAACGACCGCCCGGACCTGGTGATCGTCCAGGGCGACACCACGACCGCGCTGGCCGGGGCGCTGGCCGCCTTCTACGAGCGGGTCCCGGTCGCACACGTCGAGGCGGGCCTGCGCACCGGAGTCCTCGACAACCCCTTCCCCGAGGAGCTCAACCGCCGGCTGATCGGGCGGATCGCCCGCTGGCACTTCGCCCCCACCCCGCGGGCCGCCGCCCACCTGCTCGCCGAGGGCACCCCCGACACCCAGGTGTTCACGACCGGCAACACAGTCATCGACAACCTGCTGTGGGTCCTGGGCGAGGGCGTGGGCCGCAGCGCCTTCCCCGGAAGCGGCCGCCGCCGGGTGCTGCTCACCCTGCACCGCCGGGAGAACCAGGGCGAGCGGATGCGCGCCATGGGCCGCGCGCTGCGCCGGCTCGGCCAGCGCGGGGACGTGGAGATCCTGCTGCCGCTGCACAAGAGCCCGGCCGTGCGCGACGCGCTGCTGCCCGAACTGACCGGCCACCACGCGGTCCACGTCGTCGAGCCACTGGGCTACCCCGACTTCGCGGCCACCCTCGCCGACTGCGAACTCGTCCTCACCGACTCCGGCGGCATCCAGGAGGAGGCGCCGAGCCTGGGCAAGCCCGCGCTGGTGCTGCGTACGACGACCGAGCGCCCGGAGGCCGTGGAGGCGGGCGCGGCCCGGCTGATCGGCACCGACCCCGAGGCGATCCTGACCGCCGCGGGCCGGCTGCTGGACGACCCGGCCGAGTACCACCGGATGGCGACCGCGGGCAATCCCTTCGGCGACGGCCGGGCGGCCGAACGCGTCCTCGCCCAGCTCGCCGAGGACTTCGGGGAGGACGTGCCCACGGGGCTCTCCTCCGCGGTCCGGCCACCGCGCGCCCCGGAGCCCTCCCCCGCGGCATGACCACCGCCACGAGGTCCTCCGCGCCCGGGCCCCTCCGTCCCCCGCGGCGGAGGGGCCCGCGGTCCACCGGGCTGCTGCTCGCCCTGCTGCTGGTGGTCGGCGTGGTGTACGCCTGCCAGGAACGCGGGAGCGCCGGGCCCGGCTGGACGGACGGCACCGTGCACGGGCCCTGGCTGTCGGTGTACGACGGCTACGGCGACAACCGCGGGGACGCCACGTCACTGCTGCTCACCCCGGGCGCGGCGGACCGGCCGGACGTCACCCACGCGGGGCTGGTGGTCTCCACCGAGGAGTTCGGGGACATGGTGTACGCGGCGCGGACCCGGACGCTCCGTCAGCTGCGCACCCCCCGCCCCAACCCCTGGGAGGTGCCGTGGCTGGTCTGGGCGTACCGCGACCCGGAGCACTTCTACTACGTCGCCCTCAAGCCCAACGGCTGGGAGCTGGGCAAGCGCGACCCGGCCTATCCGGGCGGCCAGCGTTTCCTGGCCACCGGTGCGACACCGTTCCCCACCGGGCACGGGTACCGGATCGAGGTGGAGCAGCGTGGTCCCACGTTCACGATCACGGTCGACGGGAGTTTCCTGACTACGTTCACGGACGCCGAACGCCCCTACGCACGGGGCGCGGTGGGCGCCTACACCGAGGACGCCCGGGTGGAGTTCCGCGACATGGCAGTGCGGCGCCTGCCCCCGGTCGGGTGAGGGCAGGCGCCGCGTTCCGTTCCGTACGCCCTTGTACGGGACGTCTCAGGTGTGACGGAGGGTCAGACCGTCAGGGGGCGATCCGTCGGACGGATCGGGGCCGGCAGGATGCTCGCGCCGGTGAGGTAGTGGTCCACCGCGCGGGCCGCGGAACGGCCCTCGGCGATGGCCCACACGATCAACGACTGGCCGCGGCCCGCGTCACCGGCGACGAAGACCCCGTCCACGTTGGTGGTGAAGTCCTTGTCGCGGGCGATGTTGCCGCGGGCGTCGAGCTCCAGGCCGAGCTGCTCGACCAGGCCGTTGCGCTGGTCGGTGCCGGTGAAGCCCATGGCGAGGGTGACCAGTTCGGCCGGGATGACCTTCTCGGTGCCGGGCTGCGGCACGAACTTCCCGTCCTGGAATTCGACCTCGACCAGGTGCAGCGCCTTGACGTTGCCGTCCTCGTCGCCCTCGAACCTCGCGGTGTTGACGGCGTAGACGCGCTCGCCGCCCTCCTCGTGGGCCGAGGTGACCTTGTAGGTCATCGGCATGGTCGGCCAGGGCTGGTGGGCCGGGCGGTCGTCCGTCGGCCGCGGCATGATCTCCAGCTGGGTGACCGAACGGGCGCCCTGGCGGTGCGCGGTGCCGACACAGTCGGCGCCGGTGTCGCCACCGCCGATGACGACCACGTGCTTGCCCTCGGCGGAGACCGGTGGGGCGACGAAGTCGCCCTCCTGCACCTTGTTGGCGAGCGGCAGGTACTCCATCGCCTGGTAGATGCCGCCGAGTTCACGGCCCTCGACGGGCAGGTCGCGCCACTGGGTGGCACCCGCGGCGATGACCACGGCGTCGTAGCGCTTGCGCAGCTTGGCGCCGTCCATGTCGCGGCCGATCTCGACACCGGTGCGGAACTTGGTGCCCTCCGCGCGCATCTGCTCGATGCGGCGGTTGATGTGCCGCTTCTCCATCTTGAACTCGGGGATGCCGTAGCGCAGCAGACCGCCGATGCGGTCGGCCCGCTCGTACACCGCGACCGTGTGGCCGGCCCGGGTCAGCTGCTGGGCGGCGGCGAGGCCCGCCGGGCCGGAGCCGATGACGGCGACGGTCTTGCCGGAGAGCCGGTCCGGGGGCTGCGGGGTGACGTCCCCGCTGTCCCAGGCCCGGTCGATGATGGTGACCTCGACGTTCTTGATGGTCACCGCCGGCTGGTTGATGCCGAGCACACAGGCGGACTCGCAGGGGGCCGGGCAGAGGCGACCGGTGAACTCCGGGAAGTTGTTGGTCGCGTGCAGGCGCTCGCTGGCGGCCTTCCAGTCCTCACGGTAGGCGTAGTCGTTCCACTCGGGGATCAGGTTCCCCAGCGGACAGCCGTTGTGGCAGAAGGGGATGCCGCAGTCCATGCAGCGTCCGGCCTGCTTGGTGATGATCGGCAGCAGGCCGCCGGGAACGTAGACCTCGTTCCAGTCCTGCTTGCGCTCCTCGACCGGGCGGGTCGGAGCGGTCTCGCGGGGCGTGGTGAGGAAGCCCTTCGGGTCAGCCATTTGCCGCCTCCATCATCTTCGCGACGGTCTCGGACTCGGAGAGCCCGGCTTGCTCGGCGGCGTTCTTGGCGGCGAGCACTGCCTTGTAGTCCCTCGGCATGACCTTGCCGAAGCGGGTGAGGGTGTGACCCCAGTCGGCGAGCAGGCGCTCGGCGACGGTCGAACCCGTCTCCTCCTGGTGGCGGCGCACCACGTCGTGCAGCCACTTGATGTCGTCGGCCTCCAGCTCCTCGACGTTGACCATTCCGGTGTTGACGTTGTCCGGGTCGAGGTCGAGGACGTACGCGATGCCACCGGACATGCCGGCCGCGAAGTTGCGGCCCGTCGGGCCGAGGACGAGCGCGCGGCCGCCGGTCATGTACTCGCAGCCGTGGTCGCCCACGCCCTCGGACACGACGGTGGCGCCGGAGTTGCGGACGCAGAAGCGCTCGCCGGTGGTGCCGCGCAGGAAGAGCTCGCCGCCGGTGGCGCCGTAGGCGATCGTGTTGCCGGCGATCGTCGAGTACTCGGCGAGGTGGTCGGCGCCCCGGTCGGGGCGGACGACGATCCGGCCGCCGGACAGGCCCTTGCCGACGTAGTCGTTGGCGTCGCCCTCCAGGCGGAGCGTGATGCCCTTGGGGAGGAAGGCGCCGAAGGACTGGCCCGCGGAGCCGGTCAGGGTGATGTCGACGGTGTCGTCGGGCAGGCCCGCACCACCGTACTTCTTGGTCACCTCGTGGCCGAGCATGGTGCCGACCGTGCGGTTGACGTTGCGGATCGCGACCTGGGCGCGGACCGGGTCGCCGTTGGCGAGGGCGTCACCGGCGAGCGCGATCAGCTCGTTGTCGAGCGCCTTCTCCAGACCGTGGTCCTGGTCGGTGGTGCGGTGCATGGCCGCGCCCTCGGGCAGCTCGGGCACGTGGAAGAGCGGGGCCAGGTCCAGTCCCTGCGCCTTCCAGTGGTCGACGGCCGCGGTGGTGTCGATCAGCTCGGCGTGGCCGACGGCCTCCTCGATGGAGCGGAAGCCCAGCTCGGCGAGGAGCTCGCGGACCTCCTGCGCGATGAACTCGAAGAAGTTCACCACGTACTCGGCCTTGCCGGAGAAGCGGTCGCGCAGCACCGGGTTCTGGGTGGCGATGCCGACCGGACAGGTGTCCAGGTGGCACACCCGCATCATCACGCAGCCGGAGACCACCAGCGGCGCGGTCGCGAAGCCGAACTCCTCGGCGCCCAGCAGGGCGGCGATGACGACGTCGCGGCCGGTCTTCAGCTGGCCGTCGGTCTGCACCACGATGCGGTCGCGCAGGCCGTTGAGCAGCAGCGTCTGCTGGGTCTCGGCCAGGCCCAGCTCCCAGGGGCCGCCCGCGTGCTTCAGCGAGGTCAGCGGGGAGGCGCCGGTGCCGCCGTCGTGGCCGGAGATCAGCACCACGTCCGCATGGGCCTTGGAGACACCCGCCGCGACCGTGCCGACGCCGACCTCGGAGACCAGCTTCACGTGGATGCGGGCCTGCGGGTTGGCGTTCTTCAGGTCGTGGATCAGCTGCGCCAGGTCCTCGATGGAGTAGATGTCGTGGTGCGGCGGCGGCGAGATCAGGCCGACGCCGGGGGTGCTGTGCCGGGTCCTGGCCACCCACGGGTAGACCTTGTGGCCGGGCAGCTGGCCGCCCTCGCCGGGCTTGGCGCCCTGGGCCATCTTGATCTGGATGTCGTCCGCGTTGACCAGGTACTCCGAGGTGACGCCGAAGCGGCCGGAGGCGACCTGCTTGATCGCGGAGCGGCGCGCCGGGTCGTACAGGCGGTCCGGGTCCTCGCCGCCCTCGCCGGTGTTGGACTTGCCGCCCAGCTGGTTCATGGCGATGGCCAGCGTCTCGTGCGCCTCGCGCGAGATGGAGCCGTACGACATGGCGCCGGTGGAGAAGCGCCGGACGATCTCGGAGACCGGCTCGACCTCGTCGACGGAGATCGGTGCGCGCTCGCCGTCCTTGAGCCGGAACAGGCCGCGCAGCGTCATCAGGCGCTCGGACTGCTCGTTCACCCGGTCCGTGTACTGCTTGAAGATGTCGTAGCGGCGCGAGCGGGTGGCGTGCTGCAGCCGGAAGACCGTCTCCGGGTCGAACAGGTGCGGCTCGCCCTCGCGGCGCCACTGGTACTCGCCGCCGATCTCCAGCCGGCGGTGCGCCGGGGCGATGCCGGAGGCGGGATAGGCCTTGGCGTGCCGGGCGGCGACCTCCTTGGCGACCACGTCGATCCCGGCGCCGCCGATCTTGGAGGTGGTGCCGTGGAAGTAGGTGTCGACGAAGTCGGTGTCCAGGCCGATGGCCTCGAAGACCTGCGCGCCGCGGTAGGAGGCGACGGTGGAGATGCCCATCTTGGACATCACCTTGAGCACGCCCTTGCCCAGCGCCTTGATCAGGTTCCTGATGGCCGCCTCGGGCTCCAGGCCCTGGAGGAAGGTGCCGGCGCGCAGCAGGTCCTCGACCGACTCCATCGCCAGGTACGGGTTGACCGCCGCGGCGCCGTAGCCGATGAGCAGTGCGACGTGGTGCACCTCGCGGACGTCGCCGGCCTCGACCAGCAGGCCCACCTGGGTGCGCTGCTTGGTGCGGATGAGGTGATGGTGGACGGCGGAGGTGAGCAGCAGCGACGGGATCGGCGCGTGCTCGGCGTCCGAGTGCCGGTCGGAGAGCACGATCAGCCGGGCGCCGTCCTCGATGGCGGCGTCCGCCTCGGCGCAGATCTCGGTGAGCCGCGCGGCCAGCGCCTCGCCGCCGCCGGAGACCCGGTACAGGCCCGACAGGGTCGCGGCCTTCAGGCCCGGCAGGTCGCCGTCGGCGTTGATGTGGATGAGCTTGGCCAGCTCGTCGTTGTCGATCACCGGGAACGGCAGGGTGATGTTGCGGCAGGAGGCCGGGGAGGGCTCCAGCAGGTTGCCGGACGGGCCGACGGCGCTGATCAGCGAGGTGACCAGCTCCTCCCGGATGGCGTCCAGCGGCGGGTTGGTGACCTGTGCGAACAGCTGGGTGAAGTAGTCGAAGAGCAGCCGGGGCCGCTCGGACAGCGCCGCGATCGGCGAGTCGGTGCCCATGGAACCCAGCGGCTCGCCGCCGGTCTTGGCCATCGGCGCCAGGATGATCCGCAGCTCCTCCTCGGTGTAGCCGAAGGTCTGCTGGCGGCGGGTGACCGAGGCGTGGGTGTGCACGATGTGCTCGCGCTCGGGCAGGTCGTTGAGGTGGATCAGGCCGGCGTCCAGCCACTCCGCGTACGGGTGCTCGGCGGCGAGCTGGGCCTTGATCTCGTCGTCCTCGATGATCCGGTGCCGGGCCGTGTCGACCAGGAACATCTTCCCGGGCTGCAGCCGGCCCTTGCGGACCACCTTGTCCGCGGCGATGTCGTCCAGCACGCCGGACTCGGAGGCGAGCACGACCAGGCCGTCGTCGGTGACCCAGTAGCGGCCGGGGCGCAGGCCGTTGCGGTCCAGGACGGCGCCGACGACCGAGCCGTCGGTGAAGGTGACGCAGGCCGGGCCGTCCCAGGGCTCCATCAGGGTGGAGTGGTACTGGTAGAAGGCGCGCCGGTCCGCGTCCATGGAGTCGTGGTTCTCCCACGCCTCGGGGATCATCATCAGAACGCTGTGCGGCAGCGAGCGGCCGCCGAGGTGGAGCAGCTCCAGCACCTCGTCGAAGGTCGCCGTGTCGGAGGCGTCCGGGGTGCAGACCGGGAAGATCCGCTCCAGGTCCCCGCCGAAGAGGTCCGAGGCGAGCTGGGACTCGCGGGCGCGCATCCAGTTGCGGTTGCCCTTGACGGTGTTGATCTCACCGTTGTGGGCGACGAAGCGGTACGGGTGCGCCAGCGGCCAGCTGGGGAAGGTGTTGGTGGAGAAACGCGAGTGCACCAGGGCGATCGCGGTGGCGATGCGCTCGTCGGACAGGTCCGGGAAGAAGGGCTCCAGCTGGCCGGTGGTCAGCATGCCCTTGTAGACGAGCGTGCGGGCCGACAGCGACGGGAAGTAGACGTCCGCCTCGCGCTCGGCGCGCTTGCGCAGCACGAAGGCCGGGCGGTCGAGGTCGATCCCGGACCGGGAACCCCCGGCGTCCGCGACGAAGAGCTGGGAGAAGTACGGCATCGTCGAGCGGGCGGTGGCGCCCAGGCTCGCGGGGTCGGTCGGCACCTCTCGCCAGCCGAGGACGGCGAGGCCCTCCTCGGCGGCCAGCCGCTCGATGGACTCGACGGCCTTGCGGCGGTCCTCGTCCTCGACGGGCAGGAAGGCCGTACCGACCGCGTACCGGCCGGCGGCGGGCAGCTCGAAGCCGGCGACCGCCCTCAGGAACGCGTCCGGGACCTGCATCAGGATGCCCGCGCCGTCGCCGGAGTCCGGCTCGGAGCCGGTGGCCCCGCGGTGCTCCAGGTTGCGCAGCACGGTCAGGGCCTGCTCCACGAGCGCGTGGTCAGCCTCACCGGTGAGGGTTGCCACGAAACCGACGCCACAGGCGTCGTGCTCGTTGCGGGGGTCGTACATCCCCTGGGGGGCGGGACGCCCGTCCATGTGGGACCGGCCGGATCCGGAGCCGGCGGCCTGGGGGTGCGTGGACGCGGAACGCATCGGCTCTCCCGTCGTCGTCATCTGGCATATGACATGCGCACTAGGGACGACGTTGGCCCTCTGCGATTTCGTGCAGGTTACATGATGGCCGGATGGCCGAAAAGTGGATAGCCAGTTCCATCATGTGGACTAAGCAGCGCTACGAGCAGGCAGTTTTGGGCCAGCATCGCTCACGTGAGACGCAGGCGACACTGCCCACGGCGCCACAGACTGATGCCCTGTGTCGGTCGCGCTGAAACGAGCGGGTAACACGTGGCTTGTGGCCGTCACCCGGCTCAACCGACGGCGGTGCCGAACAGCGCGCCCAGAACGAAGGTAACCCCGGCGGCGGCTCCGCCCAAGACGAGCTGCCGGAGTCCGCTGAACCACCAGCTGCGCGCCGTCACACGCGCCACAGCCGCCCCGCAGAGGAAGAGACCGACCAGCGCGACGATCACCGCGGGCCAGACGACCGTTGCGCCGAACAGGTAAGGGAGCACCGGCAGCAGGGCGCCGATGCCGAAGGACAGGAACGAGGAACCGGCCGCGACCAGCGGCGACGGCAGGTCGGTCGGGTCGACGCCCAGCTCCTCGCGGGCGTGGATCTCCAGGGCCTGCTCCGGGTCCCTGGACATCTGGCGGGCCACCTCTTCGGCCAGCTCCGGCTCGACGCCACGGGCGACGTACAGCGCGGCCAGTTCGCGCAGCTCGTCCTTGGGGTTGCGGCGCAGTTCCAGCCGCTCGACGTCCAGCTCCGCCTGGACCAGCTCCCGCTGGGACGCGACCGAGGTGTACTCGCCCGCGGCCATCGAGAAAGCGCCCGCCGCGAGTCCCGCCAATCCGGTGATCACGATGGTGGAGGGGGCCACGTTGCCGCCGGCGACACCGGTCATGAGCGCCAGGTTCGACACCAGGCCGTCCATCGCCCCGAACACGGCCGGACGCAGCCAGCCGCCGCTCACGTCCCGGTGCGTGTGGTGGGCCACATGGTACGGCGTGGCCTGCTCGTCCTCCCCCGGCGTCCGCTCGGGGGCCGGGCCCAGTGCGCTGCGCTCCATGGCCGACGTCATGGTCAAGGTGCTCCTTCCCCCGGGGCGGCTATCCCCCGTCCCTCCCTCGAACGCCTCGACCGTACGCTCGAATTCCCTGCGTTTCCAGCAAGGAAAGCCTGCCTTACCTGCGAAAACGTGCCCCGGCCGGAAACGCCGCGGCCGCCGTCACCAGGTGGTGAACGGCGGCCGCGGGGCTGTGCGACGTGCGTGTCAGAGGTTCTTGGCGGGCTTGGCCTCGGCGTCGACGGGGACGCCGACGCCGTCCTCCTCGTCCCGGTCCGGATCGGACTCCGCCTCGCCGGCTTCCGCCTTCTTCCCGCCCGGCGCCTGCGCATCCGCGGCGTCCGCGTCCTTGGCGTCCGTGTCCTTCGCGTCGGGGTCCGTGTCCTGCGCGGAGGACACCGCCGCGGCGACGGCCGCCGGCTCGACGACCTCCTCACGGCCCGGCCGCAGCCTCGCCGAGACCACGATGTACGCCACGGCGGCGACGAAGACCAGGATCGACGTCCAGTCGTTGAGCCGCAGGCCCAGGACGTGGTGGGCGTCGTCGACGCGCAGGTACTCGATCCAGAAGCGCCCGACGGTGTACGCCGCGACGTAGAGCGCGAAGGCCCGGCCGTGGCCGAGCTTGAAGCGCCGGTCGGCCCAGATGACCAGCAGGGCCACGCCGACGCACCACAGCGACTCGTAGAGGAAGGTCGGATGGTACGTCGCGGCGTCCAGGCTGTCCGCCGGCCGGTGGGCGCTGTCGATCTTCAGCGCCCAGGGCAGGTCGGTGGCGCGCCCGTAGAGCTCCTGGTTGAACCAGTTGCCCCAGCGGCCGATGGCCTGGGCGAAGGCGATGCCGGGAGCCACGGCGTCGGCGTACGCGGGAAGCGAGATGCCGCGGCGCCGGCAGGCGATCCAGGCGCCGAGGGCGCCCAGGGCGATGGCGCCCCAGATACCGAGGCCGCCCTCCCAGATCTTGAACGCGTTGACCCAGTCCTTGCCCTCGCCGAAGTAGAGCTCGTAACTGGTGATCACGTGGTAGAGGCGGCCGCCGACCAGGCCGAACGGCACCGCCCAGACGGCGATGTCCGCGACCGTGGTCTTCAGTCCGCCGCGGGCGACCCATCGCCTGCCGCCGAGCCACACGGCAACGAAGACACCGATGATGATGCAGAAGGCATAGCCGCGCAGAGGGATGGGGCCGAGGTGGATGACCCCGCGCGACGGGCTGGGAATGAAGGCGATGAATTCCATGGCACTGCCGACGCTACCGTGCCGGGCGGGTGCGGCGGGCACCCGCCCGGCAACGGCTGGATAACGGGCGGAGGGCTCAGCCGCTCTGCGAGGCCGTGGCGGAGCCCTCCGCGGGCGCCGATCCCGGAGCCGATCCCGGAGCGCCCGGGGCGCCGGACGCGCTCTTCGGGGTGGCTCCCTGGGTCGCCGTGCCGGGCTTCTTGCCCTTGTTGGCCTCGGTGACCAGCTGCTTCAGCCGGTCCGCGGTCAGGTTGGGCTGCCCCTTCGCGAGCAGGTTCTCCCCGCCGTTGAGCAGGATGGTGGGCGTGGAGTTGAAGCCGGCGGCGCCGAAGGCCGCGTTGTTGGCGTTCACCCAGTCGTCGTACGTGCCGTCCTTCACGCAGGTGGTGAAGGCGGAGGTCTTCAGGCCCGGCACCTTGCCCGCCAGCTCCAGCAGGTGGTTCTTGTCGGCGAAGCGGTCGTCGTTCTCCTGCGGCTGGTTCTGGTACAGGACGTCGTGGTACGCGCGGAACTTGCCCTCGTCCTGGGCGCAGGCCGCGGCGTTGGCGGCGTTGAGCGAGCCGGTGCCGCCCAGGTTCCCGTCGATGAGCCGGACGAGGTGGTACTCGACCTTGAGCTGACCCTGGTCCTGGAGACCGTGGATGGTGTCGCGGAGCTCGTTCTCGTACGCCGCGCAGGCCGGGCAGCGGAAGTCCTCGTACACGGTCAGCGTGGACGGGGCGTCGCTCGCGCCGTTGGGGAGGGCCAGCTTGTCCTTGCCCGTCGCGCCCACCGGGGTCAGGGCCGGGGCGCCGGCACTGCCGCCGCTGTTGGACACCACGATCCCGATGATCGCGCCGACGGCCAGGACCCCGACCACGGAGCCCGCGACGATCAGCGTCCTCTTTCGCTTCTGCCGCCGCTGGTCCACCGCGCGCTGCTCCTGCAGCCGGTCCCGGGCACTGCGCTTTCCTTCACGGTTCTTCTCGCTCACACCCAGGCACAACGAACCGGGGGCACGCTCGCGCGTACCCCCGGCCCATGTTTCGCCCGGAAGAGTGAGGCCGAGCGCGGGGCGCCGCTACCGGCGGACGCCCCGGGCGAGGTCCGCCGCGAGCTCGCGCACTCCGGCCAGGCCCTGCTCCAGGTCCGGCGCGTCCAGCAGCCGCTTGACGAACGCCGAGCCGACGATCACCCCGTCCGCGAAGCCCGCCACCTCGGCGGCCTGGGCGGCGTTGGAGACGCCCAGGCCCACGCAGACCGGCAGCTCCGTCTGGGCACGGGTGCGCCGCACCAGGTCGGCCGCCTCGGCCCCGACGCTCTCGCGGGTGCCGGTGACGCCCATCAGCGAGGCGGCGTAGACGAAGCCGGAGCCCGCCGCAGTGATCTTCGCCAGCCGCTCGTCCCGGCTGCTCGGGGCGACCACGAACACCGTGGCCAGTCCGTGCTGCTCGGCGGCCTTCCGCCACACCTCGGACTCCTCCACCGGCAGGTCCGGCAGGATGCATCCGGCGCCGCCGGCCTCCGCCAGTTCGGCCGCGAAGCGCTCGGCGCCGTAGCGGTCGACCGGGTTCCAGTACGTCATGACCAGGACCGGCTTCCCGGTCGCGGCGTGCGCCTCGCGCACCGTGCGCAGCACGTCCTTGATCCGCACGCCGCCGCGCAGCGCGATGTCGTCCGCGGTCTGGATGACGGGGCCGTCCAGCACGGGGTCGCTGTGCGGCAGGCCGATCTCGACGACGTCGGCGCCGCCCTCCAGGGCCGCCTTCGCGGCCTCGATGCCGCCCTCGACGGTCGGGAAGCCCGCCGGGAGGTAGGCCACCAGGGCGGCGCGTCCCTCGGCCCTGGCACCGGCCAGGGTCCGGTCCAGCAGCTCGATCTGCCCGCTCACCGCTGTGCTCCCTCAGCCTCGTCGTACAGCCCGAAGTAGCGGGCGGCCGTGTCCATGTCCTTGTCGCCGCGCCCGGAGAGGTTGACCAGGACCAGGCCCTCCGCGCCGAGTTCCCGGCCGACCTGCAGCGCACCCGCGAGCGCGTGGGCGCTCTCGATGGCCGGGATGATGCCCTCGGTGCGGGACAGCAGGCGCAGCGCCTGCATCGCCTCGTCGTCGGTGACCGGGCGGTACTCGGCGCGACCGGTCTCCTTGAGGTAGGCGTGCTCGGGGCCGATGCCGGGGTAGTCCAGGCCGGCCGAGATCGAGTACGGCTCGGTGATCTGGCCCTCGTCGTCCTGCAGGACGTAACTGCGGGAGCCGTGCAGGATGCCGGGCTCCCCGACGGTCAGGGTCGCCGCGTGCTCGCCGGAGTCCACGCCGTGGCCGGCCGCCTCCAGGCCCAGCAGGCGCACCCCCTCGTCCGGGATGAAGGCGTGGAACAGGCCGATCGCGTTGGACCCGCCGCCCACGCAGGCGGCGACCACGTCCGGCAGCCGCCCCGCGCGCTCCAGGACCTGGCGGCGTGCCTCGACGCCGATGACGCGGTGGAAGTCGCGCACCATCGCCGGGAAGGGGTGCGGGCCCGCGACCGTGCCGAACAGGTAGTGGGTGCGGTCCACGTTGGCGACCCAGTCGCGGAACGCCTCGTTGATGGCGTCCTTCAGCGTGCGGCTGCCCGACTTCACCGGGATGACCTCGGCGCCGAGGATGCGCATCCGGGCCACGTTGAGCGCCTGGCGCTCGGTGTCGACCTCGCCCATGTAGACGGTGCACTCCAGGCCGAACATGGCGCAGGCGGTGGCCGTGGCCACTCCGTGCTGGCCGGCGCCGGTCTCGGCGATGACCCGGGTCTTGCCCATGCGCTTGGTGAGCAGCGCCTGGCCCAGCACGTTGTTGATCTTGTGCGAGCCGGTGTGGTTGAGGTCCTCCCGCTTGAGGAAGACCCGCGCCCCGCCGGCGTGCTCCGCGAACCGCGGCACCTCGGTGAGCGGGCTGGGGCGGCCGGTGTAGTGCACCAGCAGGTCGTTCAGCTCCGCGGCGAAGGCGGGGTCGGACTTCGCCTTGTCGTACTCCACGGCGACCTCGTCCACGGCGGCGACCAGCGCCTCCGGGATGAACTTGCCGCCGAACCGGCCGAAGTAGCCCTCGGCGCTGGGCACCCGGCCCTCGGGGTCGGGGATGAAGAAGTCTTCGGACATGACGTTCTCGGCTCCTTCGGGGGCGCGCGTCGGCAGCCCCCAGGGTTTCGCGTACCAATGGTCACGTTACGGCGCCGGCGGCGCGATGGGCGCCGCCCGCGGCATGGGCGCGCGTCCACGGCCGGGGAGCACGGCGGGGCGGTCACCGGCGGGACGCCGGTGGGCACACCCGTGCCCCGGTCATCAGGAGGACGGCGCCGCCGTCAGCGCCATCGGCGCCCGTTGATCTGACCCGGCTCGCAGCCGATGTGGTAGCGCACGCGGCGGCCGAGGACGCGCCGCGCGGGCGCGCGGCAGCCACGGGGACGGCAGCCCCGGGCCAGTCGCGCGTACGTCGTCATGGTGCCGGTCAGCCCCGTCCGTGGCGCAGCGCGGGGTGCGCGCCGGCGGCGACGAGATCGGCCACGGCGGCCTTGGGGTCCCGGCCGGTCACCAGGGACTCGCCGACGAGCACGGCGTCGGCGCCGTCGTTGGCGTAGGCGATGAGGTCGTGCGGGCCGCGGACGCCGGACTCGGCCACCTTGACGATGTGGTCCGGGATCTCCGGGGCGACGCGGGCGAAGGTACCGCGGTCGACCTCGAGGGTCTTGAGGTTGCGTGCGTTGACGCCGATGATGCGGGCGCCCGCGTCGACGGCCCGCTCGACCTCCTCCTCGTCGTGCACCTCGACCAGCGGGGTGAGCCCGATGGACTCGGCCCGCTCGATCAAGGACACCAGCGCGTCCTGCTCCAGCGCCGCGACGATCAGCAGCGCCAGGTCGGCACCGTAGGCGCGGGCCTCCCAGAGCTGGTAGGCGGTGACGATGAAGTCCTTGCGGAGCACGGGGATGTCGACCTTGCCGCGGACGGCCTCGAGGTCGGCCAGCGAGCCGCCGAAGCGGCGCTGCTCGGTGAGGACCGAGATCACGGCGGCGCCGCCCGCCTCGTAGTCCGCGGCGAGGCCCGCGGGGTCGGCGATGGCGGCGAGGGCGCCCTTGGAGGGGCTGGACCGCTTGACCTCGCAGATGACCTTGACGCTGTCCCCCCGCAGGGCCGCCACACCGTCCTTGGCGTCGCGCGCCTTCGCGGCCCGCTCCTTGAGCTCGTCGAGGGAGACCCGGGCCTGCCGCTCGGCGAGGTCCTCGCGGACTCCGTCGATGATCTCGTCGAGCACACTCACGCGAGAGGACCCCTTCCGAAAGCGAAACGATCAAGCCAGTGAGATGTTCCACCGGCACTGCGATGGTAACCGCCGGGGGGCGGAGGACCCGCATCCGGCGGAGCGCCGGCGCACCTGCCGGACCGGCCGGGCGCCTCTTCGACGCAGGTCAGGGCGCCAGCGCGGACCCGAACGGAAGGTTCCGGACGACGGTGAAGAGCAGTACGACGCCCGCGATCGTCCACCAGTGCACGGCCCGCAGCGGGAGAGCGAAGGACCTGCCGCGCAGGGTCCGGGTGAACCAGACCGTCCACAGCACGGCGAAGAGCAGATACCCCGCCACGGCAAGCGCGTTGAGGCCGACCGCCGTCCCGAAGTCGCCGTGCACGACCGCGTACGCGCTGCGCAGCCCGCCGCAGCCCGGGCAGTACACGCCCCCGTACTGCAGCAGCGGGCAGACCGGGTAGTGCCCGGCCTCGTTCGGGTCGAAGGTGCCGACGTACGCGAAGGCGGCGGCGACACCGCCGAGGACGCCCAGCGGGGCGGCGAGGTCACTCGGCTTCGGCCTGGCGGCAGTCTCGGTCACCCGGTGATTGTCCCGCGTCGCGCCCGCCCGGAACAGCCGGGGTGGCCGGAAAGCGCGGAGCCGCCGCCGGCTGATGCGCCGGCGGCGGCTCCGTGGGCTCGCCCGTTGCCGGGGGTCAGCCGCGCTGCTTCTCCGGCATCGGCTTGCCGAGGCCCGCGGCGCGCATGCCGAGACCGACGACACCGCCCAGGGCGGCGACCGCCAGGCCGGCGAACATACCGATCGGCTCCGCCAGGACGACGAAGGCAGCCGCGACGCAGAAGCCGATGAAGGCGATGGTCACGCCGGTCCAGGCGGCAGGGGTGTGTCCGTGGCTGTTGCCCGCCATGAGTGCTCCCAAGTCGTTCTTCGAGAAAGGTCGTCAGTTCGTCCGCCCGCGCGACGACGCGGGTCACGCGCCATTGTCCCCCGTTGCGCTCACGCTCCGCGCGCGGGGGGTGGCCCGGCGCGT
This sequence comes from Streptomyces sp. NPDC058864, assembly GCF_042742985.1. Taxonomy (NCBI): domain Bacteria; kingdom Bacillati; phylum Actinomycetota; class Actinomycetes; order Kitasatosporales; family Streptomycetaceae; genus Streptomyces; species Streptomyces sp. NPDC058864. The sequence goes on from NZ_JBHYMQ010000049.1 coordinate 17,612, forward strand.
CAGGGCGTCTCGGTGGGGTCCTCACCGCGGTCCAGCGCCTTCCACAGCTCCTCGGGGCGCTCCTCCCCGCCGGCTGGTGCGGCGGTGCGGGCGGGACGCGCCGGCTTCGGGGTGTCGCGGTCGTACCGGTTCGACATGCCGGGCCAGGTCCGGGCGCGCAGCAGGGCGACGGTGCCGGCGAGCAGCAGGAGCACGCCGCCGGCCGCGGAGACGCCCGGCCAAGCGCTGGTGGAGGACGCGGAGACGGTGGTACGGGACAGGCCGCTGGCGGTCGCCGCGGCCGCGTCCAGGGCCGCGGTGTCGCCGAACGCGAGCAGCGCCGCCACGAGGGCCCCGGCACCGCACAGCGCGAGCAGCCCGCCGACGAGCAGCCGGGCCGCTCCCCGTACGGCGAAGACCGCCACGAGGGCGGCGAGGCCCACCAGCGCGAGCGCGCCCGGCACCCCGGTGACCTGGTGGCCGGCGACGCTGACCGGCACCCCGCCATCGGCGAACGGGGCGCTGCCCTCCTGCCAGGTCTTGCCCGAGGCCAGGAGCACGACCGCGGCGCCGAGCACGCCGCTCGCCAGGGCGAGGACGATGCTGCCGCGGCCGGCCGGCCGGCGGTCCGCGGGCCCGGCGGCCGGTTCTGAGACGGTGCTGGGCTGGGGTACGGAGCTGCTCACCCGACCACTATCCCCCGTCGCCGCGCCGCTCCGGCACGCGGGGCCCGCCCGGCGCCGGTCACGCCCCCGGGCGCATCCGGTTGGCCGTGCCGACGGCGCGGAGCACCGCGGCCGCCTTGTTCCGGCACTCGGTGTCCTCGCTGACCGGGTCGGAGTCGGCGACGATGCCGGCGCCGGCCTGCACGTAGGCGGTCCCGTCGCGCAGCACCGCGGTGCGGATGGCGATGGCGGTGTCGGAGTCCCCGGCGAAGTCCAGGTAGCCGACGGCACCCCCGTACAGTCCGCGCCGGGTGGGCTCCAGCTCGTCGATGATCTGCATCGCGCGCGGCTTGGGCGCGCCCGACAGGGTGCCCGCGGGGAAGCAGGCGGTGAGGACGTCGAAGGCCGTGCGGCCGGCGCCGAGGCTGCCGGTGACGGTGGAGACGATGTGCATGACGTGGCTGTAGCGCTCGATCGACATGAAGTCGACGACCTCGACGCTGCCGGGCTCGCAGACCCTGCCGAGGTCGTTGCGGCCCAGGTCGACGAGCATCAGGTGCTCGGCGCGCTCCTTCGGGTCGGCGAGCAGTTCGTCGGCGAGCGCCTGGTCCTCCTGGGGTGTCGCCCCGCGCGGCCGGGTGCCGGCGATGGGGTGCACCATGGCCCGGCCGTCCTCGACCTTCACCAGCGCCTCGGGGCTGGAGCCCACGACGTCGAAGCCGTCGAAGCGCAGCAGGTACATGTACGGCGAGGGGTTGGTGGCCCGCAGCACCCGGTAGACGTCCAGGGCGCTCGCCGGGCAGGGCGTCTCGAACCGCTGCGAGGGCACGACCTGGAAGGCGTCGCCGGCCCGGATGTACTCCTTGGTGGTCTCCACCGCGGCCTGGTACGCGGCGCCGCCGAAGCGCGAGGTGACCTCCTCCGGGAGCCGGGAGGGCGGCAGTTCGGCGGGCGCGGAGTCCACGGGGCGGGACAGGTCGGCGGTCATGGCGTCGAGCCGCCGCACGGCCTCGGCGTACGCCTCGTCGACGCCGGTGTCGAGGTCGTTGTGGTTGATCGCGTTGGCGATCAGCAGCACCGAGCCGTCCCAGTGGTCGAGCACCGCGAGGTCGGAGGTGAGCAGCATGGTGAGCTCGGGCAGCCCCAGGTCGTCGCGGGCGTGGTCGCCGATGCGCTCCAGGCGGCGTACGACGTCGTAGCCGAGGTAACCGACCATGCCCCCGGTGAACGGCGGCAGTCCGGCGTCGTCGTGCAGGTCGCGCGGGGTGTGCAGGGCCTCGACCGTGACCCGCAGCGCCTCCAGCGGGTCGCCGCCGGCCGGCACGCCGACCGGGGGCGTGCCGAGCCAGAGGGCCTGGCCGTCGCGTTCGGTCAGGGTGGCGGCGCTGCGGACGCCGACGAAGGAGTAGCGGGACCACGAGCGGCCGTTCTCCGCGGACTCCAGCAGGAAGGTGCCGGGGCGCTCGGCGGCGAGCTTCCGGTACAGGCCGACCGGGGTGTCCCCGTCGGCCAGCAGCCTCCTGCTGACCGGGATGACACGGCGGTCCTGCGCCAGCTTGCGGAAGGTGTCGAGGTCGGGGGTGACGGTGCCCGTGGTCATGCTCCGCAGCCTAGTGCCCGGGCGCGGCCGGTTCAGGACAGCGGCAGTTCACCGGCGTCGAAGCAGGTGCGGTCGCCGGTGTGGCAGGCCGCCCCGACCTGGTCGACCTTGACCAGGATCGTGTCGCCGTCGCAGTCCAGGGCCACCGACTTCACGTGCTGGACGTGCCCGGACGTGTCGCCCTTGACCCAGTACTCCTGACGGCTGCGGCTCCAGTAGGTGCAGCGGCCGGTGGTGAGGGTGCGGTGCAGCGCCTCGTCGTCCATCCATCCGAGCATGAGGACTTCGCCGGTGTCGTACTGCTGCGCGACGGCGGGCACGAGGCCGTCGGCGGTGCGCTTGAGACGGGCGGCGACGGCTGGGTCGAGCGGGGATTCCATACCCCCCATTCTGCCCGCTCCGGGCGGTGCGACTTCGGCTCCTGCCCTCACCCCGCTCACCCGTATGGGGCATGCTTCGTCCATGAGTTTTCCTCCGCCGTCGCCGCCCGACGACCCGCGCTCCGGACAGGGCGGCGGTTTTGGGCCGCCCCCGGGGGGTTTCGGCCCGCCGCAGTACCAGCCCCAGCCGCAGTACCAGCCCCAGCCGTTGCCGCAGTACCAGAACCAGCCGCAGTTCCCCGGGCCGCCGCAGCAGGGCGGCGGTTACGGCTACCCGCCCGCGCCGCAGCCGCCGCGCGGCGGTGGCGGCGCGAAGGTGGCCGCGATCGTCATCGGAGCGGTCGTCCTGATAGCCGTCGTGGTCGGCGGCCTGGCCATCGCGCTGAGCGGCGGCGAGGACGACGACAAGACCGCCACCGGCTCCACGAGCGGCAGCCCCACGGCCTCCGCCCCCGCCACCGAGGACACCGCGACCGCGTCCACGGAGCCGGACCCCTCGGAGACCTTCCGCAAGTACGTCGTGCTCAGCCCCGGCGAGTGCTTCGACGACCCGGGCCTGGACAGCAGCGTCACCGAGGTCACCACGGTCTCCTGCAACGGCCCGCACGACGCCGAGGTCATCGCCAACGAGACCATCACGGGCACCTTCGCCACCGAGGCCGCGCTCAAGGCCAAGGTCCTGAAGCTGTGCGAGGCGGACGCCGCCAAGCGCCTGAAGGACGTCAAGGACAACCCCGGGTACTTCTACTACGCGCTGTACCCGAAGCTCACGGGCTACCAGTCGCAGGGCACGAACACCGTCTCCTGCTCCCTGACCCTCAGCAACAAGCCGGACGGCAAGAAGCTGACCAAACCGCTGCCGTAGCTGCTGCCCACCGGCGGGGGCCGGACGTAGGCTGACGGCATGTCGACTCATGCCCAGCGTGAACGTCTGCTCCTCGCCGACCTGCTGGAGAGTGCCGGCCCCGAGGCGCCAACCCTCTGCGAGGGCTGGACCACCCGCGACCTCGCCGCCCACGTCGTGGTGCGGGAGCGTCGCGGTGACGCCTCGGCCGGCCTGGTCATCCCCTTCCTCGCGGACCGGTCGGAGCGGGTGCGCAAGGAATTCGCCGAACGGCCCTACCAGGAACTGATCCGGCTGATCCGCACCGGGCCGCCGCGGCTGTCGCCGTTCGCCCTCAAGCAGATCGACGAGGCCGCCAACACCGTCGAGTTCTACGTCCACGCCGAGGACGTGCGCCGGGCCCAGCCGGACTGGTCGCCGCGCGAACTGGACGCCGTCTTCGCCGACCTGCTCTGGTCCCGGCTGGAGCGCTCGGCCCGTCTGCTGGGCCGCAAGTCCCCGGTCGGCGTGGTGCTGCGCCGTCCGGACGGCCAGACCGCGGTGGCGCACCGCGGCGCCCCGGTCGTCACGGTGACCGGGGAGCCCGGAGAGCTGCTGCTGTTCGCCTTCGGCCGGCAGGACTCCGCCCGGGTGGAGACGGAGGGCGACAAGGACGCGGTGACCCGGCTGTACGACGCCAGGCTCGGGATCTCCTCCTGAGTCCGGCTACCCGGGGCGGCGGGCGAGTTCCGCCCGCCGCAGCGCCGGCGTGGCGAGTCCCACGACGGCCCCCGCGGCCGCGACCGCCGCGCTCGCCACGAACACCGGCTGCGGACCCCACGCTCCGATGGCGGCACCGGTGAGCGGATAGCTCATCGGTGCGACGCCGAGCGAGAACAGCGCGGCCACCGAACCGACCCGGCCGAGGTAGGCGGGTTCGGTGAAGGTCTGCAGCAGGGCACCGCACAGCGCGCCGCTCAGCCCTGCCACCAGGCCGACCACGACCGCCAGGGCGACCGCTCCCGGCAGCGCGGCGACGAAGCCGAAGGCGGCCACCGCGAGCGCCGCCAGACCCAGGCAGCAGGCCTGGACCAGCCCCGCGCGCGGCAGCCGGCCGCGTACCGTCAGCAGCAGCGAGGCGGCACCCGCCCCGGCGCCGAAGCCGCTGACGATCCAGCCGAGCCCCGCGGCGCCCCAGCCCCGGTCGGCGGCGACCAGCGCGAGGCCGATGTTGAACGGCCCGGCGAAGCCGAGCTCGCCGACCGCGATGACGACCATGAGGGCGGCGAGCACGCGCCGTCCGTGTATGTGGCGCAGTCCCTCCACCAGGTCCCGCCACGCGGTGCCGTCCTCCCGTGCGGCCCGGTCGTCGGGCGGCAGCGGGGCGATGCGGACGGCGAGCAGCAGCACGAGCGAGACCGCGAAAAGCACGCCCGCGGCCGCGAACGCGGCGGCGGCGCCCCCGGTCGCGACGGCCGTGCCGCCCAGCGACGCCCCGGCCACGTTGCCGACACGCATCGCGATGCCCTTCATCCCGTGCAGCCGGCCCAGTTGGTCCGGGCCGGTGATCCGGGGAGGCAGGGCGCCGACCGCGGGCAGGAACACCGCGTCCACGGCGCCGAAGAGCAGCGCGACCACGGCCAGCGCCCACAGCCCGGGGGTGGTGAGGGCGAGCAGCGCGGCCGCGGCAAACATCACCGCGCACCGGGTCAGGTCGCTGCCGATGACGATGCGGCGCGGCCCGAACCGGTCGGCCAGCACTCCGCCGCCGAGCATCAGCACCGCGCGCGGCACGGCGCCCGCGGCGACCACCAGCCCGGCCCGCCCGGGGTCCCCGGCACGGGTGGCGGCCCAGGACAGGGCGAGGAACCACACGGCGTCGCCGACGAGCGAGGCGGTGAACGCGGCGAGCCAGCGCAGGACGTTGGGGTCGCGGTGGGCGGGGGCAGGGGAGGGGGACCGGGGCGGTGCGGCGATGGCGGGCGCCGTCATGAGGTCGCGGCTCCTTCGGGGTTCACGGCCGGTAGGGGAATCCGTACAGGTGCACCGCGACGTGCTCGCGGCCCTCGGTGTCGCCCGCCTCCTCGGCGGCGCGCCCGCGGTCGGTCCAGCGCTTCATCAGCTCGCCCAGTTCCTCGCCGAACCGGTGCATCTCGTCGGCGGTGAGCCGGGGCATGTACTCGGAGCTGAAGGAGGCGTCGGTCCACTCCTTGCCCCAGGCGAGCTGCTGGTCGAGGTAGGCGGCGTAGCGCGCGTACCGGGTGGCGAGGAGCTGCCGGGTCACCTCGCCCATGACGGCGGCGCCCTCGGGGCGGTCGGCGAAGTCCGAGCTGCGGAAGGTGAATCCGCGCTCGGAGCTGACCTTCCACCACCGCTCGCGGCCGTCCGAGCTCTGTCCGGGGGCCTCGGTGATGAAGCCGTGCGCGGCGAGCTTGCGCAGGTGGTAGCTGACCAGCGAGACCGCCTCGTCGACCTGGTCGGCCAGCTGCGAGGCGGTCGCGGTGCGGGCGGTGAACAGGGCGCGGTAGAGCTCGATGCGCAGCGGGTGCGTGAAGACCTTGAGCGCGTCGAGGTCGGTGATCCTGCGGGGGTCCGCGGCGTTCTCTTCCGTCTCTTCCTCGGGCATACCCAGGAGGCTAGACAGGAAAGGAAATTTGCGCAACGGAAATTGCGCAACTGATCCTGCGCATCGGGGCTACCCTCTGCGGCCATGGACACGAACCAGGGTGGGACGGGAACGGACGCAGGGTCGGCCGGGCCCGGGATACCGGTGCCGCGCCCGGGCGAGACCTGGGCCGTCGGGGCGGTGGTCCTCGACGGGGAGGGCAGGGCCTTCGCCCAGCGCCGCTCCCCCGGCCGCAGGCTCTTCCCGGACTGCTGGGACATCGTCGGCGGCCACGTGGAGCCCGGCGAGACCCTCCTGGCGGCCCTGGCCCGCGAGGTGGAGGTGGGGTCCCCCATGCCGAAGGCCAGGGGAGAGACCGGCTGGCGGCTGCGCGCCGTGCGGCGGCTGATCGGGGTGTCCACCTGGGAGGGCGACGACGGCCAAGGCCTGCGCCACGAGGCGGACTTCGTGGTCGACGTCGACGGGGACCTCGCGCGTCCGCGCCTGGAGCCGGGCAAGCACACGGAGTACGGCTGGTTCGGGCCGGAGGATCTCGAACGGCTGAAGGAGAACCGGGCGTCCGGTGAGACCCTGGTGCACGACGTGATCGCCGCAGCGCTCGACCTCCGTGGGTGACGTGTGCCGTACCTGAAGCTGCTCCGCCGGCCCCATGTGGGCCGGTTGCTGTCCGGTTCCCTCGTCGGACGGCTGCCGACCGCCATGGCGGCCCTGGCCATCGCGCTGGCGCTGCGCGCGGCCGGCGCCGACTACCGGCTGGTCGGCGCCGCCGGGGGCGTCTACGCGCTGTCCGGGGCGATCGGCGGGCCGCTGCTCGGCCGCTGGGTGGACCGGCTGGGCCAGCCGCGCGTGCTGATCGTCTCGGCGCTGGTCTCTGCCGCCGGCTTCGTGGCGCTGGCCGCCGCACCGGGCAGCACGGCGGTGGCGGTGCTCGGTCCGGCCGTCGCCGGGGCCGCGTCGCCGCCGCTGGAGCCGTGCCTGCGGGCGCTGTGGCCCGATCTGGTGGAGCCGGACGAACTGGAGTCGGCGTACGCCGTGGACGCGGGCGCCCAGGAACTGGTCTTCATCGGCGGCCCGTTGCTGGTCGGCGGGCTGGCCGTGGCCGGCCCGCCCCGGCTGGCGCTGCTGGCCGCGGCCGCCCTCGGGGTAGTGGGTGCGCTCTCCGTCGCGACCTCCGCGCCCTCCCGTGCCTGGGCCTCCGCCGCCCGTTCCGTGCACTGGCTGGGGCCGCTGCGCAGCCGGGCCCTGGTGGTGCTGCTGTGCGCGCTGACCGGCTGCGGCTGGGCGCTGGGCACGTTCAACGTCCTCGCCGTCGCCTACTCCGAGCGCCACCCGCTGCCCGGCGGCGCGGGCACCCTCCTGGCGCTGAACTCGACCGGCGCCCTGGCCGGCGCCCTGCTGATCGCCGCCCTGCCCTGGCGGGCGGACGCGGCCACGAAGGCGGCCGTCACCGGCGCCGGGATGGCCCTCACCTTCTGGCCCTTCACCCTGGTCCCCGGCCCGCTGCCGATGGCGCTGATCGCCCTGCTCAGCGGGGTGTTCTTCGCACCGCTGCTCACCGTGGTCTTCCGCCTCACCGGCGAACTGGCCCCGGCGGGCACCGTCACCGAGGCCTTCGCCTGGCTGGTCACCCTGGTCACCACGGGCATCGCGGGCGGCTCCGCCGTCAGCGGCCTCATCCTCGCCGACGGCTCCCTCCGAGCGGCCGCCGTCAGCGCCGCGGGCGGCGTCACCCTCTCCGCCCTCACCCTCGCCGCCGCGCGCCCCCTCCTGGCCCACGACCGCCTCGCCGTACGGACCGCCGGCCAGGCCCAGCAGGGTGGCCAGGCCTAGCAGGGTCAACGGCCCGGCACGACGGGGCCCGCCCCGACAGCTGCGCGCGGGTGCCGCCCGGGGCGGCTAACGCACCGGGTGCCCGGCGTCCCGCAGGGTCTGCTTGACCTCGCCGATGCGCAGGTCGCCGAAGTGGAAGACCGAGGCGGCCAGGACGGCGTCGGCGCCGGCGGCGACGGCCGGGGGGAAGTCGGCGAGGCGGCCCGCCCCGCCGGAGGCGATGACGGGGACGGTGACGTGCTTGCGGACGGCGGCGATCATCTCGGTGTCGTAGCCGTCCTTGGTGCCGTCGGCGTCCATCGAGTTGAGGAGGATCTCGCCGGCGCCCAGCTCGGCCGCGCGGTGCGCCCACTCCACCGCGTCGACGCCGGTGCCCTGGCGGCCCCCGTGCGTGGTCACCTCGAAGCCGGACGGGGTCCCGGCGTCGGTGCGCCGGGCGTCCACGGACAGCACCAGCACCTGCCGGCCGAACCGCTCGGCGATCTCGCGCAGGAGATCGGGCCGGGCGATCGCGGCGGTGTTGACGCCGACCTTGTCGGCCCCGGCGCGCAGCAGCTTGTCGACGTCGTCCGCCGACCGCACGCCGCCGCCGACGGTGAGCGGGATGAAGACCTGCTCGGCGGTGCGCCGCACCACGTCGTAGGTCGTCTCGCGGTTGCCGGAGGACGCGGTGATGTCCAGGAAGGTCAGTTCGTCGGCGCCCTCGGCGTCGTACAGCTTGGCCATCTCGACCGGGTCGCCCGCGTCCCGCAGGTTCCGGAAGTTGACGCCCTTGACGACCCGGCCGTTGTCCACGTCCAGGCAGGGGATGACTCGGACCGCCACGGTCATTGTGCTCAGGCTCCTCGGAATGCTCGGAATGCTTCGAGTTCCACTTCGACCAGGACCCGCGGGTCCACGAACCCGGAGACCACGACCATCGTCGTGGCCGGGCGGGCCGCGTCGAAGAACTCCTTGTGCGCCCGGCCCACCTCGTCCACGTCGCGGGTGTGGGTGAGGTAGATCCGCACGCGGACGACGGACCCGGCGTCCAGGCCGAACTCCCCCAGCGCGGAAAGGGCGTTGGTGAAGGCCACCTTGGCCTGTTCGTACGGGTCGCCCTCGCCGTAGAGCACGGTGCCGACGAACGGCATGGTGCCCGCGACATGGACACGGTCCCCCGCCCCCACGGCACGCGCGAATCCGAACTGCTCCTCCCAGGGGCTGTCGCTCTGCACTCGCCGTACCTCGGGGGTCTCCGTCATCGGGACACTGCCTCCAGGGCCTCTTCCAAGGTGAACGCCTTGGCGTAGAGGGCCTTTCCGACGATGGCGCCTTCGACCCCCTCGGGAACCAGGGTGGCGATCGCCCGCAGGTCGTCAAGGGAGGAGACGCCGCCGGAGGCGACGACCGGCCGGTCGGTTGCGGCGCTGACGTTCTTCAGCAGCTCCAGGTTGGGGCCCTGGAGGGTGCCGTCCTTGGCGATGTCCGTGACGACGTAGCGGGCGCAGCCCTCGGAGTCGAGGCGGGCGAGCGTCTCGTAGAGGTCGCCGCCGTCGCGGGTCCAGCCGCGGCCGCGCAGCGTGGTGCCGCGGACGTCCAGGCCGACCGCGATCCGGTCACCGTGCTCGGCGATGACCTTGGCGACCCACTCCGGGTTCTCCAGGGCGGCGGTGCCCAGGTTGACCCGGGTGCAGCCGGTGGCGAGGGCCGCGGCCAGCGTCTCGTCGTCGCGGATGCCGCCGGACAGCTCGACCTTGATGTCCATGGAGCGGGCGACCGCGGCGATCTGCGCGCGGTTGTCGCCGGTGCCGAAGGCGGCGTCCAGGTCGACCAGGTGCAGCCACTCGGCACCCGCCTGCTGCCAGGCCAGGGCGGCGGCCATCGGGTCGCCGTAGGACGTCTCGGAGCCGGACTCGCCGTGGACGAGACGGACGGCCTGGCCGTCGCGGACGTCGACGGCGGGAAGGAGTTCGAGGCGATGCGTCGTGCTCATGGCGGCGTACGTCCTAGTCCTTGAAGGTGTCGAGCCAGTTGGTCAGCAGCTGGGCGCCGGCGTCGCCGGACTTCTCGGGATGGAACTGGGTTGCCCACAGCGGGCCGTTCTCCACCGCGGCGACGAAGGGCTCGCCGTGCGTGGCCCAGGTGACCTTCGGGGCCCGGATGCCGGGGTTGGCGGTCTCCAGCTCCCAGCTGCGCACCGCGTACGAGTGCACGAAGTAGAAGCGCGCGTCGGCGTCCAGGCCGGCGAACAGCCGTGAGTCCTCCGGCGCCTTGACGGTGTTCCAGCCCATGTGCGGCACGACCGGCGCGCGCAGCGGCTCGACGGTGCCCGGCCACTCGTCGCAGCCCTCGGTGGTGACGCCGTGCTCGACGCCCTTCTCGAAGAGGATCTGCATGCCGACGCAGATGCCCATCACCGGCCTGCCCCCCGACAGCCGGCGCCCGATGATCCACTCACCGCGCACCGCCTTCAGCCCGGCCATGCAGGCCGCGAAGGCGCCGACGCCGGGGACGAGCAGCCCGTCGGCGTTCATCGCCTCGTCGAAGTCGGCGGTGATCTCCACGTCCGCGCCGACCCGGGCGAGCGCGCGCTCGGCGGAACGTACGTTGCCGAAGCCGTAGTCGAGGACCACGACCTTCCTGGCAGCCTTGCTCATCTTCCGGAACCCCCTACAGCCGCAGCAGGCCGGCCGCCAGCGACATGGCCGAGCCGATGCCGAGCAGCACGACGACGCTCTTGGGCATCTTCTGCTTCCAGAAGGAGTACACCCCGCCGGCCAGGAAGAGGCCGAGCAGGATGAAGAGGACCGCGGCCTTGCTCATCAGAGGGCGCCCTTCGTCGACGGGAGGATGCCCGCGGCGCGCGGGTCGCGCTCGGAGGCGTAGCGCAGGGCCCGGGCCAGCGCCTTGAACTGGCACTCCACGATGTGGTGGGCGTTGCGCCCGTACGGGACGTGGACGTGCAGCGCGATCTGCGCCTGGGCGACGAAGGACTCCAGGATGTGCCGGGTCATCGTCGTGTCGTAGCTGCCGATCATCGGCGCCATGTTCTCCGGCTCGGTGTGCACCAGGTACGGGCGGCCGGAGAGGTCGACGGTGACCTGGGCGAGGGACTCGTCCAGGGGCACCGTGCAGTTGCCGAAGCGGTAGATGCCCACCTTGTCGCCGAGCGCCTGCTTGAAGGCGGCGCCGAGCGCGAGGGCGGTGTCCTCGATGGTGTGGTGGGTGTCGATGTGCAGGTCGCCCTCGGTCTTGACCGTGAGGTCGAAGAGGCCGTGGCGGCCGAGCTGGTCGAGCATGTGGTCGTAGAAGCCGACTCCGGTGGAGATCTCGGTCCTGCCGGTGCCGTCGAGGTCGAGCTCGACGACGACGGACGTCTCCTTGGTCGTGCGCTCCACGCGGCCGACGCGGGTCATGTGGTTACTGCTCCTTCTTCAGCTCGCGTACCGCTTCGAGGAACGCGTCGTTCTCGGCCGGGGTGCCCGCGGTGACCCGCAGCCAGCCCGGTACGCCGTTGTCGCGGACGAGCACGCCGCGGTCGAGGATCGCCTGCCAGGCGCGGTGGCTGTCCTCGAAGCGGCCGAACTGGACGAAGTTGGCGTCGGAGTCCGTGACCTCGTAGCCGATCGCCCTCAGCTCGCCGACCAGGCGGTCCCGCTCGGCCTTCAGCTGCTCGACGTACCCCAGCAGCGTATCGGTGTGCTCCAGGGCGGCCAGCGCGGTGGCCTGGGTGACGGCCGACAGGTGGTACGGCAGCCGCACCAGCTGGACGGCGTCCACGACCGCCGGGTCGGCGGCGAGGTAGCCGAGCCGCAGACCGGCGGCGCCGAAGGCCTTCGACATGGTGCGGCTGATCACCATGTTGGGGCGGCCCTCGATCAGCGGCAGCAGGGACGGGCCGTGGCTGAACTCGCCGTACGCCTCGTCGACCACCACCAGGGAGGGCCGCGCTGCCTGGGCGGCCTCGTACAGCGCCAGGACGGTGTCGGCGGCGACGGCGGTGCCGGTGGGGTTGTTGGGCGAGGTGACGAAGACCACGTTCGGCCGCCGCTCGGCGATGACCCGCGCGGCGGCGGCCACGTCGATGGTGAAGTCCTCGCGGCGCGGCCCGGAGATCCAGCCGGTGCCGGTGCCACGGGAGATCAGGCTGTGCATGGAGTACGAGGGCTCGAAGCCGATCGCGGTCCGCCCGGGGCCGCCGAAGGTCTGCAGCAGCTGCTGGATGACCTCGTTGGAGCCGTTGGCGGCCCACACGTTGGCGGGGCCCACCTCGTGGCCCGCCGTGCGGGTCAGGTACTTGGCCAGTTCGGTGCGGAGCTCGACCGCGTCCCGGTCGGGGTAGCGGTTGAGGTCGCGGGCGGCGGCGCGGACCCGCTCGGTGATCCGGTCGACCAGCGGCTCGGGCAGCGGGTACGGGTTCTCGTTGGTGTTCAGCCGTACGGGTACGTCGAGTTGCGGGGCGCCGTACGGGGACTTGCCGCGCAGTTCGTCCCGGATGGGCAGGTCGTCGATGCCGGTCACGAACCCGGTACCGTCCAATCGAATCGGGCGCGGACCGCGGCGCCGTGCGCGGGCAGGTCCTCGGCGTCGGCAAGGGTGACCACGTGCGCGGCGATCCCGGCGAGCGCCTCGCGGGTGTAGTCCACGACGTGGATGCCGCGCAGGAACGACTGCACCGACAGTCCGGAGGAGTGGCAGGCGCAGCCGCCGGTGGGCAGCACGTGGTTGGAGCCGGCGGCGTAGTCGCCGAGCGAGACGGGGGCGTAGGCGCCGACGAAGACCGCGCCCGCGTTCCGCACCCGGGCGGCGACGGCGGCGGCGTCCGCGGTCTGGATCTCCAGGTGCTCCGCCGCGTAGGCGTCCACCACCTGCAGGCCCTGCTCGATCCCGTCGACGAGGACGATGCCGGACTGGCGGCCGGACAGCGCGGGGACGATCCGGTCCTCGACGTGCTTGGTGGCGGCGATCTGCGTCTGGAGTTCCTTCTCCACCGCCTCGGCGAGGTCGACGGAGTCGGTGACCAGGACGGCGGCGGCCAGCGGATCGTGCTCGGCCTGGCTGATGAGGTCGGCGGCGACGTGCACGGGGTCGGCGGTGGCGTCGGCGAGGACGGCGATCTCGGTCGGTCCGGCCTCGGCGTCGATCCCGATGCGGCCCTTGAGCAGGCGCTTGGCGGCGGCGACCCAGATGTTGCCGGGGCCGGTCACCATGTTCACCGGACGGCACTCCTCGGTGCCGTACGCGAACATCGCGACGGCCTGGGCGCCGCCCGCGGCGTACACCTCGTCCACGCCGAGCAGGGCGCACGCGGCGAGGATCGTCGGGTGCGGGAGTCCGCCGAACTCCTTCTGCGGGGGTGAGGCGACGGCCATCGAGCCGACCTTGGCCTCCTGCGCGGGCACGACGTTCATCACCACGGAGGACGGGTAGACCGAGCGGCCGCCGGGCACGTACAGGCCCACCCGCTCCACCGGCACCCAGCGCTCGGTGACCGTGCCGCCCGGCACGACCTGCGTGGTGTGGTCGGTGCGGCGCTGCTCGCCGTGGACGAGCCGAGCCCGGCGGATCGACTCCTCCAGCGCGGCCCGCACCTTCGGGTCCAGCTCCTCCAGGGCCCGGGTCAGCGCCTCGGCCGGGACACGCACCCGGTCGATGGTGACGCCGTCGAACCTCTCCGCATAGTCGATCAGTGCCGCCGTGCCCCGATGCTTCACGTCCTCGCAGATCGGGCGCACCTTCTCCAGTGCGGCCTCGACGTCGAGCTCGGCACGGGGCAGCAGGTCGCGGTCGATGCCGTCCGCCGGGAAGGCGTCGCCACGCAGATCGATTCGGGAGATCACCCTCCCAAGTGTAGAGAACCGCCCTCGGGGCCTTCGTCGAGTATCAGTCCGTGATACGCGTACCGGCCCCGCCCGGTGATCTCCCCCGCTAGCGTTGCGTCGTCGCGGAGAGCCACGGGAGGGAAACCGGTGACCGAGCCGTCGGACGTCGCGCCGCCGCACGACTGGACCGCCGTCGAGCAGGGCCTGTGGGAGGCCTTCCGCCGGGGGGAGCTGTACGACCTGCGCACCGGCATCCCCGAGCGGGACGACCCCGCCGCCGACCGCTTCTGGGGCCCGGACCGTACGGTACGGGCCGAGGTGATCGCCAAGCTGCTGCTCGACGGGCCGCAGGCAGCCTCGGGGCGGGTGTCGTGCGTGAAGCTGTCCGGGGCCCAGATCAGCGGGCAGCTCAACCTCTCGGGCGGCACGGTGGTGCCGTACGTCGAGCTGCACGACTGCCGCTTCGAGCAGCAGGTGCTGCTCGCGGAGTGCAACTTCACGACCCTGCGCATGGTGCGCTGCGCCATACCGCGGCTGGAGGCCGCCCGGCTGCACACCTCGGGGGACCTCCACCTGCCGCAGTGCACGATCGAGGGCGGGATACGGCTCACCGACGCCCACATCGGCACGGACCTGCTGCTCAACCAGATCACCCTGCGCAAGGACCGGCACGGCCGGGCGCTGGCGGCCGACGGGCTCAGCGTCGCCCAGGACGTCGAGGCCGAGCTGATCGAGGCGACCGGCGAGATCAGCCTGCGCAGCGCCCGCATCGGCGGCCGGCTCAGCCTGCGCGGCAGCCGGCTGCACAACCCGTACGGCCGCTACGCGCTCAACGCGGCCCGCGTCACCGTCGAGCACACCCTCTACCTCAGCGCGGGCTACGTCGGCACCGGCGGCTCCGGTGGGGGCACTCCCCCGCTGGGCGTGCGCACCCGGCGCTTCAGCTCGGACGGCGGGGTACGACTGGACGACGGCCGGTTCGGCAACGCGGTGATCATCCACCAGGCGAGGTTCCGGCTCACCGGCGGGCAGCAATTGTCGCTGCGCCGGATCCAGACACCCGAGCTGCGGCTCACCCTCGACCAGCCGCCGACCGGGACGATCTCGCTGGCCGGCGCGCGCGTGGGCAACCTCACCGACAGCCGCACCTGCTGGCCCGAGGCCGGCGGCCTCGACCTGACCGGCTTCGCCTACGGCTCCCTCAGCCCCGAGGGGGCCTTCCCGCTGCGCGCCCGGATCGGCTGGCTGGCCGCGGCCACCCCGGAGTACAGCCCCGAACCGTACGAACACCTGTCGGCGGCCCTGCGCGCGAGCGGCGAGGACGCCGACGCCCGCGAGGTGCTGCTGGCCAAGCACCGCCGGCGCCGCGAGACCCTCCCGCTCGCGGGCAAGCTGTGGGGCTACCTCCAGGACGTGACCGTCGGCTACGGCTACCGCCCCGGCCGGGCCGCCATCTGGATGGCCCTGCTATGGGCGTTCGGCGCGGTCTTCTTCGCCGCCCACGGCGAGCCAGAGCCCGTCGACGGCGGCGCCTTCCCCCACTGGAACGCCCCCCTCTTCGCCCTCGACCTGCTCCTGCCGGTCATCAACCTCGGCCAGGACAACGCCTGGCGCCTCAGCGGCGACGCCCAATGGGCGGCCGCCGTCCTCACCATGCTCGGCTGGATCCTCGCCACCACCGTCGCCGCCGGCGCCTCCCGCCTCCTCCGCCGCGGCTGACACCGCGCGGCGGGGCACCAGGGCCGACGGCGCCCAGGGCGTTGCCACGGTCGGGGCGCGGCCGCGGACACCCCGCCCGGGCCCGCGATGCGGCCGGAGCCGCAGGCCCCGCCGCCGCCCGGTGAAGCGCCCGTCGCCGCGGGGGCACCCGGGCCGACGGTGCCGGCGGCGCGGCCCCGCCGGGCCATGACCGCAGACGTGCCGTCCAGGGCGAACCCGGGCGCACGGAACAACCCCCCGGCGAAGCCGGCCCGCCGGCGAAACACGGCCGCTGGTGGGGGCCGCCAGTGCCGCAGACCCCACCGCTGTGCGGACTGGGGTGGCACGCGCACCCTTCCCGCTCCGACAGCGAGGCCGAAAGCGCCAGGGGCGCGGCCCCGCCACGGCAGAAGCGCGGTCGCCGCCATGACCGCGGACGCGCGCCGTCCACGGCGAAGCCGGCGCCTCGAGCGCACTGCCGCGGGCGCAACACGGCCGCACCGCCCGAACCGGACCACCCGCCCGCCCGCCCGGCACGGACCGCGCGCGCACGCGGACCCGTCACCCACACGGACGCGCAGCCCCGGCCGGAGGGGAAACACGACCCCACACCGGACGCAAAGCCTGAAAACGGGCGGCGAGGGACGAGGGCGACGATGGGGGTGAGCGCCGCAGGCCCTAGGCTTGCTGACCGTGACCGCTCGTCTTCCGCTCTTCCCGCTCGGCTCCGTCCTCTTCCCGGGGCTCGTGCTGCCGCTGAACGTCTTCGAGGAGCGCTACCTCGCGCTCTTCCGCGACCTGCTGGCCCTGCCGGAGGACGCGCCGCGCCGGTTCGGCGTCGTGGCGATCCGGGACGGCCACGAGGTCGCCCCCGCCGGGGCGGAGGAGGCGTCGGCCGGGTACGCGGCGGACCTGTCCGGGGCGCTGTACGCGCTGGGCTGCACCGCGGACGCGGCGACGATCGGGGAGCGCGAGGACGGCGGCTTCGACATCGTGGCGACCGGCACGACACGCTTCCGGCTGCTGTCCGTGGACGCCTCCGGGCCGTACCTGGTCGGTGAGGTCGAGGAGGTCGGGGAGGTGCCCGGCACCGGGTCGGGGGCGCTGGCGGCCGACGTGGCGCGGGCGTTCCGCACCTACCAGAAGCGGCTCGCCGGGGCCCGTGAGCGGAGCCTGGCCGGGAACCAGGAACTGCCGGACGACCCGACCGTGCTGTCGTACCTGGTGGCGGCCGCGACCGTCGCCGAGACCACGGCGAAGCAGGCCCTGCTGGAGGCCCCGGACACCGCGGACCGGCTGGAGCAGGAGCTGCGGCTGCTGCGCCGCGAGGCGGCCGTCATCGACAAACTGCGCACCCTGCCCGCCGTGGACCTGACCCGGCAGGTCCCGAGCCCGAACTGACGTATCCTCGCAGCGCCATGGCCAAGAAGAAGCAGTCATCCTCCGGCGGCACGCCCGCCACCGTCGCCCTGGAGAAGGCGAACGCCGCCTTCACCGTGCACGCGTACGCCCACGACCCCGCCTCGGAGCTCGGCTACGGGGAGGAGGCCGCGCAGGCGCTGGGCACCTCCCCCGACCGGGTGTTCAAGACCCTCGTCGCCGACGTGGACGGGGCGCTGACCGTCGCCGTCGTCCCCGTGGCGGGTTCGCTGGACCTGAAGGCGCTGGCCTCCGCGGCCGGCGGGAAGCGCGCCTCAATGGCGGACCCGGCCGCCGCCGAGCGGACCACGGGGTACGTCAGGGGCGGCATCTCCCCGCTGGGGCAGCGCAAACGGCTGCGCACCGTCGTGGACGCCTCCGCACTGGAGCACGCCACGGTCTTCTTCTCGGCCGGCAAGCGCGGCCTGGAGGTCGAACTGGCTCCGCAGGACCTGGTACGGCTCACCGACGCGGTCGTCGCGCCGATCGGACGCGCCTGACCCCTGGACGGCGCGGCCGTACGGGCGCACTCTGCCCGGAAGCGCACCCGGCTCAGGGGAGGCCCGATGTCCAAGCGCACCCGCAAGCGCAAGTGGCGGATCAAGAAGCGCAACGCCAACCACGGCAGGCGCCCGGCGTGACCTCCGGGCTCCGGCCCCGGACCCGGCCCCGGGTCAGACGCCAGGGGGCGGTGGCGGCTTCCAGTGCACGGCGGGGAGCTGCTCGTCGCGCGGGCCGAAGCCCGTGGTGAGCACCAGATGGGTGAGGACGGCCCCGATCGGCCAGGCCAGGAGCGCGCCCTTGGCCTGCAGCTCGAGGGGGCCGTCGAACACCTTCTTCGCGCCGACCGCCCTGGCGTGCGCGATCAGGTCGCTGGTGGGACCGAGCCAGGTGCCCAGCCGCCAGGCCAGCACGGAGCCGAGGACAGCGCCCACGGCCATGCCGAGGACGACCCCGACGCCCCCGCGCCGGCTGCGCCAGAAGACGAGCGCCCCCGTCAGCACCCCGATGCCGAGCCCGAGCAGCACGAAGGTGCCGTCGGCGCCGATCGCCTGCTCCCCCTCGGTGTCCTTGAGGTAGACCGCCTTGCCGTCGGAGACCAGCGGGATCCGCGGCGCCAGCCACAGCCACAGCAGCCCGAGGACCACGCCCGCCACGGCCACGAGCACCGCGGTCAGCGCGCCGCTCTTGAGTTCCCGGACGGGGTCCATACGGCTCTCCTGGTCCGGGAACGGCGGCAGCGGCGCGGGAGGCCAGTGGTCATGAGGGGTCAGGGGTGCGGTCACCCTGCCATCGTGCCAGGTCCGTCCGTGGCACGCGTCACCGGCACCTCACCGGCACCACACCCACGGGTCACCGGCAGGCCGCGCGACGGTAGGCCCAGGTGGCCACCGCCAGCGACACCAGACCCACGGCCGCGCACACCGAGAGGTCGGTGGTGACCGCCAGCCAGTCGGGGTGGTCGTCGAAGCCGCGGATGAGGGCCTCCACGCCGTAGGTGGAGGGCAGCAGGTCCCGTACGTAGCGGATGGGCTCGGGGAGGTTGCCGGCCGGCAGCACGCCCAGCAGCAGCGCCGCGGACATGCCGAGCTGGCCGGCCAGGGTGGCCAGCTCCTGGCGCGGCGCGAGCAGCCCGAGCGCGGCGCCCAGCCCGGACAGCGCGGCCCCCGCCAGCGGGATGACCGCGACGAGGATCCACAGGTTCGCGAAGGGCAGCTGGAACAGCGCGCAGCCGATGCCCGCCGTGACCAGTGTCCCGGGCACGGTGAAGGAGGCGTAGGCCCCCGCCGCGCCCAGCACCACGGCGGCCGGGGGCACCGGCAGGGTGGCGTAGTGGTCGAGGCCGCCGGAGGCACGCAGTTGCCCGAAGTACTGGGCCAGCAGGTTGAGCGCCACGAAGGCGACGACCAGCACGCTCGACCCGGCGACCACCGCGCGCGCGGCCGGGCCGCCGTCGACGACACCCCTCATCATGATCATGATGCCGACCGACTGGAAGGTCGCCACGAACAGCAGCGGGATCCGGGCGACCTTCGCCCGGGACAGCTGCGCCCGGTACACCGCGGCCATCGCGGGCAGCAGACGGGCGCGCGGGGCGAGCGTCGCGGGCGCCGCACCGAGGGGGACGGCGGCCGCCGCCGGTGCCGCCGTCCGGGTGTCCGCTCCCGCGGAGATGATCGTCACTCCGCGCCGCCCCGCTGCGCGGTGCCGCGCACGTCCAGCTCCACGTTCGGGTTCACGTTCCGGTCCACGTCCAGGGTCACGTCTTCGCCGTTGCCGCGGTTCACGCCTTGACCAGTCCCTTCCGCCGACCGCCGAGTGCCAGGTAGACATCCTCCAGGCTCGGCGCCGTCAGGGTGAAATCGTCGAGCGCGGTGAAGGCGGGCCCGCCGGTCAGGTCGGCGACCACGGCACGGGCCCGCTGCTGCGGCAGCCGCAGCGTCCAGCGGCGTCCGGTGACACGCGCGGTCTCCCGCAGGGCCGCCACCGCGGGCACGGCCAGCGGGGGCTCGTCCCGCCACACCAGGTCCAGCCGCACCTCGTCGGCGACGAGCGCCTTGAGCCCGGCCGGGGTGTCGCAGGCGATGACCCGGCCCTCGTCGATGACCGCGACCCGGTCGAGCACGGTCTCCGCCTCGATCACGTTGTGGGTGACCAGCAGCACCGTGGTGCCGTGCTCGGCGCGCCGCCGGTCGACCGCCGCCCACACCGCGCGCCGGGCGACCGGGTCCATGGCGGTGGTCGGCTCGTCCAGCACGAGCACCGGCCGCTCGCCCACCAGGGCGGCGGCGAAGCAGGCGAGCCGTCGCTCCCCGCCCGACAGCCGCTTCAGCGGCCGCGAGGCGAGGGCGGTCAGTTCCAGTTCCTCCAGGACGGCGTCGCGCTCGGCGCGCGCGGCCCTGGCGTCGAGGCCGCGCAGCCGTCCGGTGGTCTCGGCGGCGAGGGCGACGGTCAGTTCGTCCAGCGCGCTCGACTCCTGACCGAGGTAGCCGATCAGCCGCGCCGCGCGCTCCGGGTGCCGGACGAGGTCGTGTCCGAGCAGCTGGACGCTGCCCGCGTCGGGGCGCAGCAGTCCCGTCAACTGGCGTACGAGGGTGGTCTTCCCGGCGCCGTTGGGGCCGAGCAGCCCGAAGATCTCACCGCCCCGGACATCCAGGTCGATGCCGTCGTTGGCGCGTACCGGGGGGCTCGCGGCGCCGCGCCGGCCCCGCCCGGCCGGGTAGCTCTTCACCAGCCCGCGCACGGTCACCACCACCGCCGCCGTCCGCGTGGTGGCGCCCTGTTCCGTGCCCGTACTCACGAGGACCGAGCCTACGCTGCATCCCGGCCGGGACGTGCCGCAGGGTCGGGTCCGGCGCGCTCACTCCCCCGGGGAGGCCCGCGCGACCACCGCGCGGGCGTCGATCTCCCGCCAGAAGCCCGCCCGGATGGCGTAACGGTCGTGCTCGTCGATCTGGTCGTCCTTGTGGGCCAGCAGCCCGAACCGGGCCGCGTAGCGCAGCAGCTCGCCGTCGATGCGGTGCGGGACGCGCGGGTACTCGGCGGAGAGCACCTGGAGGTGGGACGTGTCGGTGAGCCGTCCGATCCAGCGGCCGGCGAAGACCTGGCCGACCTCGTACGGGTCGCCGCTGACGGCGGTGATGTCCTCCTCGCGGTCCGCCCAGCGCTGTTCGGGGCTGGTGAGCTGGGCCAGCGTGGGCAGGGCCGCGTCCGCGCCCTCGGCGCCGCCGACCAGCCCGCGGTCGGAGGACCAGCGCAGGGTGGCGCCGGCGGCGGCCGGGGAGGCGGGGTGCGGGGCGGAGTGCCCGCGGTGGACGATGCCGGCCACGTCCTTGGGGGTGGGCACCATCCCCTTGCCGGCCGCGGCGGCCGGCGCCTCGGGGGTCGGGCGGGTGCCGTTGCGGTCGGCGGTGACGACCCGGGGCGCGACGGCGGCCGGCTCCGCGGGCTGGTCGGCCGCGGGCTGCGGCTCTGCCCCCTGGGCGGTCTCGGGCAGCGGCGCGGAGAGGATGGCTGCGATCTCGGGCCGCGGGGTGAGCGGTGCGCAGACCCCGGCGGGCTCGCGTACCTGGATCGCCCGGGTGATCCACTCCCGGTCCAGGACGCGCCGCTCGTCGGCCTCGGCGACCAGGTCCTCGGACTGGTTGAAGTCGCCGTCCGCGGCCTGTACGGCCCACAGGTGGACGGCGACGCCGTGCTCCTTGGCCGACATCATCCCGGGCAGGAGGTCGCCGTCCCCGGTGACCAGTACGACGTCGGAGCAGGCGCGGTTGCGGGCCAGCTCGGACAGCTCGGCGTGCATGGCCGCGTCGACGCCCTTCTGCGCCCAGCGTCCGTCGGTGCGGGTGAGCGCACCGAGGCGGACCGTCACCCGGGGCATCACGCGCAGCCTGCGGTGCTCCGGCTGGGGGACGCGGTCGGGGGCGCCGTCGAACCAGTAGATCCGCAACAGCGGCTGGCCGGTCTCCTGCTCGGCGCGCTCCCGCAGACCCGCGACGATCCGGGAGTGGTCGACGGTGATCCGGGACCGGGAGGGCTCTCCGGCGAGGAGGCTCGCGGCGGCTCCGAGCAGGTACCCGGCGTCCACGAGGACGACGCAGCGGTCCATCGGTCTCACCCTCTTCTCCGAAAGTCCTGCCGTCCGTCCCCCCGGTAACACTGTTGCCCCGAGTCTGCCCGAACACCGGGGCGTTGTGACCGGTTACGCGATCACCGGCGCGCCTCACCCTGCAACTGCCCGAAATGCGACCTTCGTACTCCCGTGCAAGCCTGAGTGCGGCCCATCATCCGAGATTTCCCCCGAGGAGGAATCGTGGGCAAGAACAAGAACCGGGGCGAACGTACCGGCCAGCAGCACGACCGCAGCGCCGCGACCACCGAAGAGCACGCGAAGAGCGCAGGCGGACGCGAGCAGATGGCGATGACGGTCCCGGGCGCCGAACCGCACGTGTCGCAGAAGCGGCAGAAGAAGTTCGGCCACAACTAGCGCGCAGGCGCACGACGCTCATGACCGAGGGTGGCACCCCGTCCGGAAGGGGTGCCACCCTCGGCACGTACTGCCGCCCGCGCGGCGGGTGATCAGCCCGCCTGCTGCTGGGCGGTGGCGAGACAGGCGGGGCCCAGGAGGGCCTTGAGGTCGCCGAAGAGTGCCGGGTCGGGAGTGACGCGGTGGCGGTCGAGCCTGAGCACCGTCGTCTTGCGGGCGCCCTGCAGCCGCACCCGGACCTCGGTGCTCCCCTTGTGGCTGGCGAGGACCTCGCCGAGCCGGGCGACCAGCGGCGGGGTCACCTTCACCGTCGGGATGGAGATGGTCACCGGGGCGTTGGTCCCGGCGTCCGTGAGGTCGGGGACCATCAGCTCCATCGCCACCAGGCGCGGCACGTCCTCGCGCTTGTCGAGCCGGCCCTTGACGAAGACCACGGCGTCCTCGACGAGCTGGGTCGAGATCAACTGGTAGGTGGCCGGGAAGAACATGCAGTCGATGGAACCGCCGAGGTCCTCCACGGTGGCGATGGCCCAGGCGTTGCCCTGCTTGGTCATCTTGCGCTGCAGGCCGGAGATGATGCCGCCGATGGTGACGATCGAGCCGTCGGAGTAGTCGCCCGCCAGGGCCGAGACGGAGGCGTCCGCCTTGTCGTTGAGGACGTGCTCGATGCCGAAGAGCGGGTGGTCGGAGACGTAGAGGCCGAGCATCTCGCGCTCCTGCGCGAGCAGGTACGTCTTGTCCCACTCGACGTCGGAGAAGGTGACGTCGAGGCCGAAGCCCGGTTCGTCGCCCGCGGTCTCGTCGCCCATGCCGCCGAAGAGGTCGAACTGCCCCTCGGCCTCCTTGCGCTTCACCGCGACCACGTTGTCGATCATCGGCTCGTAGTGCTCGGTGAGGCCCTTGCGGGTGTGTCCCATCTCGTCGTACGCGCCGGCCTTGATCAGCGATTCCACGGTGCGCTTGTTGCAGACCACGGCCTCGACCTTGTCGAGGAAGTCGGGGAAGGAGGTGTACTTCCCCTTGGACTTGCGGCAGCGGATGATCGAGTCCACCACGTTCTGGCCGACGTTGCGGACGGCGGTGAGGCCGAACAGGATCACGTCGTCGCCCTGCGCGGTGAAGTTGGCGTCCGACTCGTTCACGTTCGGCGGGAGCACCCTGATGCCCATCCGGCGGCACTCGTTGAGGTAGATCGCCGACTTGTCCTTGTCGTCGCGCACCGAGGTGAGCAGCGCCGCCATGTACTCGGCCGGGTAGTTGGCCTTGAGGTAGGCCGTCCAGTAGGAGACCAGGCCGTACGCGGCGGAGTGCGCCTTGTTGAAGGCGTAGCCGGCGAACGGCACCAGGACGTCCCACAGCGCCTGGATCGACTCGTCGCTGTAGCCGTTCTTCCGGGCGCCCTCCTGGAAGATGGTGAAGTTCTTCGCCAGCTCCTCGGGCTTCTTCTTGCCCATGACGCGGCGGAGGATGTCGGCCTCGCCGAGGGAGTACCCGGCGATGATCTGGGCGGCCTTCTGCACCTGCTCCTGGTAGACGATCAGGCCGTAGGTGACGTCGAGGACCTCCTTGAGGGGGGCCTCCAGCGCCGGGTGGATCGGGGTGATCTCCTGCTGCTTGTTCTTCCGCAGCGCGTAGTTGATGTGCGAGTTCATGCCCATCGGGCCCGGCCGGTAGAGGGCCGAGACGGCGGAGATGTCCTCGAAGTTGTCGGGCTTCATCATGCGCAGCAGGGAGCGCATGGGGCCGCCGTCGAACTGGAAGACGCCGAGGGTGTCGCCCCGGCCCAGCAGTTCGAAGGTCTTGGGGTCGTCGAAGGGCAGGGCCAGCAGCTCGATGTCGACGCCCTTGTTGGCCTTAACCAGCTTGACGGCGTCGTCCATGATCGTCAGGTTGCGCAGGCCCAGGAAGTCCATCTTCAGCAGGCCGAGCGATTCACAGCTGGGGTAGTCCCACTGCGTGATGGTGACGCCGTCGGAGTGCCGCACCCAGACCGGGGCGTGGTCGACGATCGGCTCGCTCGACATGATCACGCCGGCGGCGTGCACGCCCATCTGCCGGACCAGGCCCTCCACGCCGCGGGCGAGGTCGATGACCTTCTTGGCGTCGGGCTCGTTCTCGTACATCGAGCGGATCTCGCCGGCCTCGCTGTAGCGCGGGTGCGCGGAGTCCGTGATGCCGGAGAGCGGGATGCCCTTGCCGAGGACGTCGGCGGGCATCGCCTTGGTGAGGCGGTCGCCGACCGCGTACGGGTAGCCCAGGACGCGGGCCGAGTCCTTGATCGCGTTCTTGGCCTTGATGGTGCCGTAGGTGCCGATCATGGCGACCTTGTCGGCGCCGTACTTCTCGGTGACGTACCGGATCACCTCGGCGCGTCGGCGCTCGTCGAAGTCGATGTCGACATCGGGCATGGAGATGCGCTCGGGGTTGAGGAAGCGCTCGAAGATCAGGCCGTGGTCGATCGGGTCGAGGTCGGTGATGCCCATCGCGTACGCCACGATCGAGCCGGCCGCGGAGCCCCGGCCGGGGCCGACGGCGATGCCGTTGTTCTTGGCCCACATGATGAAGTCGGCGACGACGAGGAAGTAGCCCGGGAACCCCATCTGGATGATGGTGTCCATCTCGTACTCGACCTGCTTCATCCGGTCGTCCGGGATGCCCGAGGGGTAGCGGCGGTTCATGCCGCGCATGGTCTCCTCGCGGAACCAGGTGACCTCGGTGAAGCCCTCGGGGACGTCGAAGCGGGGCATCAGGTTCCGCGCCTGGAACATGCCGTCGGTGTCCACCTGCTGCGCGACGAGCAGCGTGGTGTTGCGGCAGCCCTCCTGCCAGGCGTCGGAGGAGTCGATGCCGAGCATCTCGTCCGTCGTCTTCAGGTAGTAGCCGGTGCCGTCGAAGCGGAAGCGGTCCGGGTCGGAGACGTTCTTGCCGGTCTGGATGCACAGCAGCGCGTCGTGGGCGTCGGCCTCGCTGGCATAGGTGTAGTGCGAGTCGTTGGTGACGACCGGGGGGATGCCGAGCTTCTTGCCGATCTCCAGCAGCCCGTCGCGGACCCGGCGCTCGATCTCGATGCCGTGGTCCATCAGCTCCAGGAAGTACCGCTCCTTGCCGAAGATGTCCTGGTACTCGGCGGCGGCCTTCACCGCCTCGTCGAACTGGCCGAGGCGGAGCCTGGTCTGCACTTCGCCCGAGGGGCAGCCGGTGGAGGCCATCAGGCCCTCCGACCACTGGGCGATGGTCTCCTTGTCCATGCGCGGGTACTTGGTCAGCCAGCCCTCGGCGTAGGCGTCGGAGGAGAGCCGGAAGAGGTTGTGCAGACCCGTCGCGTTCGCCGCCCAGATCGTCTTGTGCAGGTAGGAACCGGAGGCCGAGACGTCGTCGCGCTTCTGGTGCGGCTGGCCCCAGGTGACCTTGCGCTTGTTGCGCCGGGACTCCGGCGCGACGTACGCCTCGATGCCGATGATCGGCGTGATCCCGGCGCCCTTGGCCTGGTGGAAGAAGTCGTACGCCCCGTGCAGGTTGCCGTGGTCGGTCATGGCGATGTGCGTCATGCCCATCTCACCGCAGGCCTTGAACATGTCCTTGAGCCGTGCCGCTCCGTCGAGGAGGGAGTACTGGGTGTGGACATGCAGGTGGGTGAACGGCGTGGTCACGGGAAGCGACACCTCCGGCATCGGTCGTCATCTGGCGGCGTTGGGAATCCTACGCCGGGGGTCCGACAGCCGATGCCATTCCCGTGCGTCCCGCCGCGCCCGGCCGGCCCCGTGACCGGCCGGACGCGGACGGTGGCGTCAGCTCGCCCGGTAGGCGGTCCAGGAGCTCTTCATGCGGCTCACCTGACCGGTGGTGAACTGGTACATGCAGGAGTCGTAGGTGTAGTCCATGAAGTTGTGGATCGGGTCCGCACCGCCGGCCGTGCACGTGTCGCGGCCGGTCGGGCAGGCAGTGGCGGCGGTCTTCTCGGCGGGCGTGTCGGAGACGTAGTCGCCGTTGGCGCCGCAGCCGCCCTGGAAGGTGTGGTAGAGGCCCATCCAGTGCCCGACCTCGTGGGTGGCGGTGTCGCCCTGGTTGTAGTTGGTGGCGGAACCGCCGGGGACGGACGCGTCGAGGATGACGACGCCGTCGTCCTTGGGGTCGCCGGCGTACCAGCTCGGGAAGGTGGCCCAGCCGAGCAGGTCCTCCTGGAGGTTGGCCGAGTAGATGTTGAGCGCGCTCGCCCCGCCCTTGCGGAGGGCGGTCTTCATCGCGGTCTCGGCCGAGGAGCCCTCGGTCAGGTTGTACCAGGCGGCCTTGTCGGTGTAGTCCGTCGCCACCAGTGAGAACTGGAAGCCCGAGTCGACGTTGCCGGTGCCCTGACCGGCGTAGGCGGCGTTGAGCACCGCTATCTGGCCGGCGACGGCGGAGGCGCTGAGCTTGCCGGTGCTGCCGCTGTGGATGACGTGCCAGTAGACGGGGATGGTCGTGGTCGCGGCGGCGGCGGCACGGGAGCCCTTGGCCTCGGCCTTGATCTTGGCGACGCGCTTCTTCAGGTCCGCGTCCATCTCCTGGGCGGTGGCGTCGCTGATGGCGTTGGGCTCGTGGGCCGTGGAGCCCTTCATCGTGCGGGCCGCGGCGTCACCGCTGTCCGCGCACTGCTCGGCGGGGGTTCTCGTGTGCGCGGAGGCGCTGCTCACGGTGGCCGTCGCGCCGGTGAGGGGGAGCAGGGCCAGGGTTCCGGCCACGGCGGCGAGACCGACGAGACGGCGGGAACGGGGGGTGCGTGACATGTGGGGGCACTCCTCGTGGGACGTACGGGGGGAATTTCCTCCTCGCCGCCCGGAGGTTATGTGTCCATGCCAGAACCGGTGCAGCCCCCTTCCGGCCCATTGGCGGACAGAGGGTAATCCCTAGACAACGAAGGACCCTTGAGGGTCCGCGCCGGCCGGAGCAACGTCCCCGGAACGCGGGGCGGGCGGTGTGTCCGGATTCGGACCCGGGAGCTCCCCATCGCCCGCCCCGTACCGGCCGGTCCCCGCATGACGCGGGGTCCGGCCGGAAATCGACGTTCGGGAGGCTCAGCGTACCGGCGAGTAGACCCGCTCGGCCTTCTGCGTGCCCGACAGGGTGCGGTACGAACGCTCCCAGGTCGAGGAGGCGTTCGGGTCGGTGCGGTCGGAGAGAGCGTAGTAGTCCATCTGCGCCCGCTCGCCGGTGATGTCCAGCACGCCGTAGCCGTGGGAGTCCATGTCCAGCCACTTCACATGGCGGTTGGCGGCCTTCACGGCGGCCTCGGCGACCGTGGAGACGGTGCCCGGGGCGACCTTGAGGATGTCGTCCAGGTTGTCGGAGGTCACCGAGGTGACCACGAACTCGGTCGCGGCCGAGGCCGACAGCGGGTAGGTCGCCGCCTTCACCGGGACGTCGTTCGCCCACGCCATGTGGATGTCGCCGGTCAGGAAGACCGTGTTGCGGATGCCGTTGTCCCGCAGATGGGCCAGGAGTTCGCGGCGGTCGTCGGTGTAGCCGTCCCACTGGTCGACGTTGACCGCCAGGCCCTCGGCGGGCAGGCCGAGCAGCTTCGCGAGCGGCGCCAGCAGGTGGCCCGGCAGGGCGCCGAAGGCGACCGGCGAGATCATCACCGAGTTGCCGATCAACCGCCAGGTGGTGTCCGAGGTCTTGAGGCCGGCCTTCAGCCAGTCCAGCTGGGCCCGGCCGGTGATCGTCCGGTCCGGGTCGTCCACCGAGCCGCTGCCGATCGAGGCCTGCTGGGAGCGGAAGGAGCGCAGGTCGAGCAGGGACAGGTCGGCGAGCCTGCCGAAGCGCAGCCGCCGGTAGGTGGTGCCGGCGACCGAGGCACGCACCGGCATCCACTCGAAGTAGGCCTGCTTGGCGGCGGCCACCCGGGCCGCCCAGGCGCCCTCGGCGGCCTCGGTGTGGTTCTCGGCGCCGCCGGACCAGGCGTCGTTGGCGAACTCGTGGTCGTCCCAGATCGCCACCACCGGGGCCGAGGCGTGCAGCGCCTGCAGGTCGGCGTCGGTCTTGTAGCGGCCGTGCCGGGTGCGGTAGTCGGCGAGCGTGACGATCTCGTGGGTGGGCGCGTGCGGGCGGACGACGGTGCCGCGGGCGGCGTAGCCCCCGGTGCCGTACTCGTAGATGTAGTCGCCCAGGTGCAGCCACGCGTCCAGGTCGCCGCGGGCGGCCAGGTGCCGGTACGAGGCGAAGTACCCGGCCTCCCAGTTGGCGCAGGAGACGACGCCGAAGCGCAGCCGGTCGGCGGTGGCGTTCTCGGCGGGTGCGGTACGGGTGCGGCCGGCCGGGGAGGTCACGCCGCCGGCGGTGAAGCGGTACCAGTAGTCCGTGGCGGGCTGCAGTCCGCGCACGTCGGCCTTGACGGTGTGGTCGGAGGCGGCGGTCGCCGCCGCCGTGCCGGTCGCCACGACGGAGGTGAACGCCTTGTCCCGGGCGACGGTCCAGCCCACCTCGGTCGCCGGGCCGAGCCCGGAACCCGGGACGGCCTCGGGCACGGGGGTCACCCGCGTCCACAGCAGCACGCCGTCGGGCAGCGGGTCACCGGAGGCCACACCGTGCAGGAAGGCGGGCGTCGCGGCGGCGGAGGCGGGGGCGGTGCCGGCCGTCAGCGGTATCAGCGCGGCGCCGGTCACGACGGCACCGGCCTTGACGACCGAACGGCGGCTGGGTGTTCTCGATGAGGTCTGTGAGGGTGCAGAGGTCTCGGTCACGGACGGTCAGATTACGCGTCAGTAACCCCTTTCCGGGACCCCGATGCACAAGAGTTCGGGAGCACTTCGCCCTCCGGTCCCCGGCAGGACGCCGGGGGCCGGAGGGCGAAGCGGCCCGCGGGCCGGTGCTATCCCTTGCCGATGATCTGGTCGACGGCCGCTGTGTACTGCTCGGGGGTCATCGCCTGCACGCTCTCGATGGGCTTGTCGTCGAGCTTCACGGTCGGCGTCGCGTTGACGCCGTCCGCGCTGAACTGCTTGTCCATGGTCAGCGCCCACTTGTCGTAGGTGCCGTTGCGGACCGCGTTCTCGAAGGTCTTGTTGCCCTTGAGCGCGTCGACCTTCTGCGCCAGTTCGATCAGCTTGTCGGCGCTGCCGAAGTCGTCCTTGGTCTCCTCGGGGTGGACGTCCTTGGAGTACAGCAGCGTGTGGTAGTCGACGAACGCCTCCTTGCTGACGTTCAGGGCGGCGCCCAGCGCGCTCAGCGCCTTCTTCGAGCCCTGGCCCTGGCCGAGGCTGTTGTCGAGGAAGGCACCCATGGTGTAGGAGATCTTGTACTTGCCGTCCTTGGCGTCCTTCTGGACGGTCTCGCCCGAGGTCTGCTCGAACTGCGCGCACACCGGGCAGCGCAGGTCCTCGTACACCTTCAGCGTGTGCTTGGCGTTCTCGTCGCCGATGACGATCGACGTGCCGTCCTTGCCCGAGGAGTTGGCCGGCTTCACCAGCGGCTTCTCCGCGGCCTTCTCCCAGTAGCCCGGCTCGTTCATCTTGACGACGGCCACGGCTATGCCGGCGCCGAGCGCCAGCACGCCCAGCACGCCGCCGACGACGAAGAACTGCCGCCGCAGCTTCTCCCGCTTCTGCTGCCGCTCGCGCTCCACGCGCAGCCGCTCACGGGCGGCGCTCTTGGCGGCCTGGCTGTTCCGCTTGCTCATGATGGTGTGATCTCCGACTCGTACGTACGTGGGTGAGGGGTGGTGCGCCGTGCTCAGCGGAAGCCGAGGCGGGCGGGCGGTCCTCGCCGTACGACGGAGTGCAGGAGCAGGGGCAGCGCCGGGGCGGCGGCAGCGGGCCCGGCCGCGCCAGGGCGGGTGGTGCCGCGCGGGCCGGCCGTCCGGAAGACGGCCACCGCGACGAGCAGCGGCCGGAAGGCGGCGCGCAGCAGGCGGTGCAGGGCGTCCTCACCGCACCGCAGCCACCCGGCGGCGACCAGGCCGACGCACACGTGCGCCAGGAGCAGCAGCCAAGGCGAGGTGCCGGGTCCGGTGCCGGACATCCCCGGCGCCTGGGCGAGGGAGCCGCCGACGTCGCCGTGGCAGACCAGCGCCTCGTTGATCGAGCGCCACGGGCCCGTGACGGGACCGCCGCCGGGGCCGTAGCAGGTGTTCTGCCCCGCGGTGAACAGCGTGTCGACGGCCAGTTCCAGCGGCACGAGCAGGCCGGCGATCGGCCAGTAGCCGCGCTCGCGGCGGCCGAGCGCGTACGCGACGGCGAAGACGCCCGCGAAGGCCCCCGCCGTGGTCGTGATCGGCAGGGGCTCCTGCGAGAGCATGATGTGGGCGGTCGCGGACAGCGTCACGCACAGCGCGGCGAAGCATCCCGCGCGCAGTGCCCTCAGCCTGGGTCCGGTCCCTTCCATGGCGCAGAGTGTGCCATGCCGGTGTGTAAGCAATGCCTAAACCCCGGAACAGGGCCCCCGGATCAGAGCCCCGGGATGCGGCCGTTGCGGAACAGGTCCACGAAGATCTGGTGGTCGGCGCGGGCCCGGGCGCCGTAGGAGTGGGCGAACTCCACCAGCGACCCGGTGAAGCCCTCTTCGTCCCGCGCTATGGCCTCGTCGATGGCGTCCTCCGTGGAGAACGGCACCAGCGAGTGCCCGCTCTCGTCGTCCGCCGCCGCGTGCATGCCGGCGGTGGCCCGGCCGAGGTCCGCGACGACGGCCTCGATCTGCTCGGGGTCGTCGATGTCCGACCAGTCCAGGTCCACCGCGTACGGCGACACCTCGGCGACCAGCTGGCCGACTCCGTCCAGCTCCGTCCAGCCCAGGAACGGGTCGGCGTGCGCCTGCAGCGCGCGCTGCGAGATCACGGTGCGGTGGCCCTCGTGGCGGAAGTAGTCACGCACAGCGGGGTCGGCGATGTGCCGGGAGACCGCCGGGGTCTGCCCCTGCTTCATGTAGATCACGACGTCGTTCTCCAGGGCGTCGGTGTGGCCCTCGAGGAGGATGTTGTACGAGGGCAGGCCCGCGCTGCCGATGCCCACGCCGCGACGGCCCACGACGTCCTTGACCCGGTGGCTCTCGGGGTTGATCAGGCTGGTCTCCGGCAGCGTGTCCAGGTACGCCTCGAAGGCCCGCAGCACCTTCTCGCGGGTGCCGCCGTCCAGTTCCACCGCGCCGCCGCCCTCGGTGAAGCGCCGGTCCCAGGCGCGGATCTCCGTCATGGAGTCCAGCAGCCCGAACCGGGTCTGCGAGCGGGCGTGCCGCAGCGCGTCCAGCAGCGGGCCCTGCGCGGAGTCCAGCGTCAGCGCGGGCACGGCCTCGCCCTGGGCGAGGGCGCGGATGCGCTCGCGGTAGGCGGTGGCGTAGCTGCGCACCAGGCCGGAGATCACGTCGTCGGCCAGGGCCTTGCTGTAGCCGATCAGGGCTATGGAGGCGGCGAAGCGCTGCAGGTCCCAGGTGAACGGGCCGACGTAGGCCTCGTCGAAGTCGTTGACGTTGAAGATCAGACGGCCGTTGGCGTCCAGGTACGTGCCGAAGTTCTCGGCGTGCAGGTCGCCGTGGATCCACACCCGCGACGTGCGCTCGTCCAGGAACGGGCTGCCGTCCTTGGCGTCGGCCAGGTCGGCGTAGTAGAGGCACGCAGTCCCCCGGTAGAAGGCGAACGCCGACGCCGCCATCTTGCGGAACTTGACCCGGAACGCGGCCGGATCGGCCGCCAGCAGCTCCCCGAACGCGGTGCCGAAGACCTCGAGGATCCGCTCGCCGCGCTCGTCGTCCGTCGTCATGCCTGTGGCCATCGGTGCAGTGCCTCCTGGGCTGGTCCGTGTCTCCCGGCTCAACGCAGGAGCGTACGCTCGCGTGCCCGGAGACGACCCCGGGCGTGGTGTTGTTCGCGTCACGGTCGCCCCGCGTTCAGGCGGGCACTTCCGGCCACGGTCGCGCGTTCTGGCTTGCGATGAACACCACCAGGGGGCGGGACAACGCGCGCCGCGGCAAGCGGCGCACCATATTCGGGCTGCTGCTGATCGGCGGCCTCGTACTGGCCGCCGTGGCGTGGCCCACACTCTCCGCGCAGGTCCGCGCGGCCAACTGGCCCAAGGAGCAACCCCGCGGGCCGCAGCACATCACCGCCCGCATGGAGACCGTCCGCGACGCCGTCGTCAAGGAGTTCGGCCCCCGCGGCCTCAAGGGCGCCCCCGGCTGCTACCGCGAGGAGGGCGGCATCGCCGGCGGCGGCGAACACCCCCTCGGCCGCGCCTGCGACTTCATGCTCATGCCCGCCGGCGAGAAGGCCACCGGCAAACCCGACGCCCTGGGCGAGGACATCGTGGCCTGGGTCCGTGAGCACGCGGACGAATACGGCATCTGGTACGTCATCTACGAGCAGCACATCTGGTCCAGCCGGCTCCCGCAGCAGGGCTGGAAACTGATGGAGGACCGCGGGTCCATCACGCAGAACCACTTCGACCATGTGCACATATCGGTCTACTGAGCAGCCCGCGGTCTGGCTGGGCTGCGGCTCCGGACGGCACGACCCGCTGGCCAGCGCTGATGCCGTGCTCTAAAGACTTCGGTCATGGAGAAGGAGCACGGAGAACTCGGATGACTGCGGGCTGCGATTGGCGCTAGCGTGCGGCGGTGATCAGCCATGAGGGAGTACGTCTGGGTGCGGAGGCCGCACGCCGCCTGGCAGAGACAGGCCTCTATGAGTTTGAGCCGGGGCTGACGGACGCCGAGTTCGAGCGTATCGAACGCGAGTACGGCTTCGAGTTCGCGGACGATCATCGAGCCTTCCTTGCGGCAGGCCTTCCGGTCAACGTGCCTCCCGAGGACGGACAGACGTGGTCCAGGCCCTGGCCGGAATGGCGCGGCGGCGATCCGGACAGCTTGCGCCAGCAGCTTGATTGGCCGGTTGAGGGTGTTCTGCTCGACGTTGAGCACAACGGGTTCTGGTACGAGGGCTGGGGTGAGCGTCCGGCTGACGGGGCTGCGGCACTGGATGCGGCGCGGCATCACCTGCTGGAAGTGCCGCTGCTGGTGCCCGTGTATGGCCACCGGTACCTGCCCGCCGGCCGGGGAAGCTCCGGGCACCCGGTGCTCTCGATGTGGCAGACCGACATCATTTATTACGGGCTGGACCTGGTCGACTACATGCACCGGGAGTTCGACGAGGCGCGGGGTGAAGTCGATGGGAGCTGGAGCCCGCGAGCTACGGTTCCCTTCTGGCGAGACCTTCTCTGACCTGGTTTCTGGCGCTGCCCCCCGACCGGGCCATGGGTCGGGCCCGCGCATGATCCGTACCACTCCTCGCCGATACGGTAACTACTGCGCGTCAGTGGTCATCGTTTTCCGCGCTTGTCGCGCCTGACGCCTTTGATCCAGTCGCGAACACCGAGCACGTCCACGACGAAGGACGCCACTGACGCGACTGCTCTCAACACGCGCGACACAAGCGACGTTGTCAGGTCTTCCACGACTCCCCCTGATCGGTGAGAGCACCTTACAGCGTGGTCAGACGGGTAACGCGATCGGCAGGAAGCCCTGATGAACACCATTGAGCGTCGGCGTAACGCACTCGAAGCACTAGTTTGGAAGACTGGGACTGCGGACCCTGCCTCACCTGGCGCGTGAACAATCCAATCGCGAACGGGGCTGAATGAGGCGGGAACTGAGGCGGCCGGGGCAGGTTACGGAGGCGCCTGAGCGGAGGTCCAGCGCGGTGGTGAGGCTCAGTCGCCGGAAGAACCGAAGAATCCGACATGGCTGGGCCGGTTGTCGGTGTAGAGGACCACGTAGACGCCGGTCCAGCGCATCCGGTCCTCGCCGAGCAAAGTCGTGTCCTCGGTCCCGAGAGGCCTGGTATCCATGGCCTCGTATGCCCGAGTCATCGCTTCCTCGTACTGCCGCACGGTCGGCCGATCCGTGCCGAAGTGGTGCACAAGGCGGGAGGCAGTGAGTGGGCGGAGCGTGAAGTAGTCCGCCTCCCGCTCCTGCGGAGGCTCTGTCGTCTCGACTATGCGGTATACGTCCAGAATCGAATGAGTGCCCGACTCGCTCATGTCCTCGTCGGCGTAGAGCTCGGCAAGGCTTCCGTACTCTTCGTCGTCGCCGAACAGCTCCTGGAAGACCTCGTCGTGCAGGGCCTTGAGCGTCGCCTCGACGCTTCCTCTGCAGGGAGTGACATAGCCCCACCCGCTGGCACCCATGGCCCGCCTTCCGTAGTTCGCGATCAACGGCGGTCACAGTAGCTCTGGGGTACGACAAGAGGCCCAGCAACTTGCACCTGCCGCGCGGGCGAGCATTCACCGTTGCGGGAGTGAGGCCTCCGCGCTGGGATTCCCCCTGGTTCCCCGCCCGTTCCGGCACCGGGTTCCGCCGGTGACCGTTGGCTGCCCTGGTAGTTCTCCGACTCCCTTGCTGCAACCTCGGCCACCCAGTAGCAGACCCTTGCCGGGGGCCAGTGGAAGCGCACGCGCTCAACCCACCGCGGCGAGGCCACGCCCGCCCGCGGGCGTGATCGTCACACTGCCTGGTCGGGCACTACGGCCTGGCCGTACAGTCCCGCCGACGGACAGCACGTTCGAACTCGCGCTCCGCCGACACCGTGGCGGGTTCCACTTCTCACTGCTGTGTCTCGTCGTCGGCGTGGCACTGGTGATCTGGTGGCTGGCCGCAGAGCGACGCAATAGCCGATGATCGGCCAACCGGTGCCGTAGGCGGCTGCGACCGCCTCGCCCTCAGACGTCACCCCCCGCCGGCCCCCTTCCCGGCGCCGGGCCTCGCGCGGACGTGCATGCGCTCGCCCTGGGGCCCGAAGAGGCTGAGGACCTCGACGGGTTGGTCGCCGGCGCTGCCGAACCAGTGGGGCAGCCGGGTGTCGAACTCGGCGGCCTCCCCGACACCGAGGACGACCTCGCGGTCGCCCAGCAGGAGGCGCAGGCGTCCCGAGAGCACGTACAGCCACTCGTACCCCTCGTGGACGCGGAGGTCGGGCTCGCAATGGGCGGCCGGGATGACGACCTTCCAGGCCTGCAGGGAGCCCGGCTGCCGGGTCAGCGGCAGGACGGTACGGCCGTTCACGCGGCGGGGTGAGGCGTACCCGGGGGTCGCCGACCTCGGGGGCGCCGACCAGTTCGTCCAGCGGTACGCGGTGGGCCTGGGCGATCGGGAGGAGAAGTTCGAGGCTCGGCCGGCGCCCGCCCGTCTCCAGGCGGGACAGGGTGCTCGTGGAGATGCCCGTGGCCTCGGAGAGCGCGGCGAGCGTGACGCCCCGCTGTGTGCGCAGGCGTTTGAGGCGGGGGCCGACCTCCGCCAGGGCGGCGGCGATCGAGGACAGGTCTTCCATCCGCCCATTCCACCCCGGCCGTCCCGGGAACGGCAAAGCACGTTGCGCGCGGGGAAGTGGGGCCCCGGGCGTCTCCGGCACCCACCGGAAGGAAGTCTTCGCCCGCGTGGCCGACCGGACGCGCGTCATGGGCGACGCGCACTTGGACGCGGCGGAGCTGCTCGACGCACACCTGGACGCCGGGCGCACCGTCGCCGCGATCAGCCACTGGTACTGGGCCGGCCCGCGATCCGCTATGTTGAACGCGTTCAAAGCGGTGTTCGCCAGGGGGAAGGCGCGGCCATGGGGGCTGGGACGGGAAGGCCGGACGCACGGACGGGAATCGGGCGCCGGCAGTGGGTGCTCGCGGTGGGGGCGCTCGCCGCGGCGGTGCCCGGGCTGCTCTTCGGGCTGGACAGCTACTACGGCGGCTTCTTCGTGCTGGCCGTGGTGCCGCTTGCGCTGCCGCCGCTCCTCGGGCGGTTCCCCCGGGTCTTCGCCCAGGCCTGCGTCGTCATCGCACTGGCGCTGGTCGCCTGGTCCGTCATCGGCGCGGTGCTCGCGCTGTACGTGTTCCTGCCCTCGGCCGCACTCCTGCTGCTGGCCGCAGCCGCCGGGCCCCGCCGGGCCGCCGTCGCTCAGGGGCGTATCCAGCAGTAGAGACGCCGCCCGTCCGCCGTGGCGCGGCCGGCCAGCCCGGCGAGCTCCTTGAGGAACGGCCCGAGGACGTCGGGGCCATGGACGCCGTGGAGTCCCTCGGAGGTGCGGGACCACCCCATGGCGACGTCGTCGAGCAGGTCCGCGTCGAAGGCGGCGAGCGCGTCGCGGAAGGTGTCGGTGAGGGAGACGGCGACCACCCTGCCCTCGCCGGCCACCCCCACCAGGGCGCCGCGGCGCGGGTCGGAGCGCACGTCCTCGGGGGCGCGGCCGGTGATGAGCACCTCCGCGGGGAGCAACTCCACGACCGGGTCGATGCCCTGGGTCACGTGCTGGTCGCGGCTGCCGGCCTCGGCCCGGCGGAACTCGCGGACCACGGCGCGGGCGGCGTCCTTGTCGTCGGCGGCCGAGTAGTACCCGTAGAGAACACCCATGTCCCGGATGATCTCAGCGGGCACTGACAACGGCCCCCGCCCACAGGGTTGTTACTCGCCCTTCCCGCTCTCCCCCGCCTCCGCCGCGAGGTCCGCGAGGAAGTCCAGGGCGACCGCCCAGGCCTGCTCGGCCGCCTCCGCGTCGTAGTCGTCGAGGTCCGGGTCGGTGAAGAGGTGGCCGGCCCCGCGGTAGCGGTGGATCTCCACGTCGGCGCCCGCCTTGCGCATGCGCAGGTACCAGGCGTTCAGCCAGTCGTCGGGCTCGAAGGGGTCGGGCTCGGCGACGTGCAGCTGGACGGGGAGGCCGGTGGCCGCGTCGTCGGCGATGTCGGAGGTGCCGTGCAGCAGCAGGAGGCCGCGCGCCTTCTCGTCGGCGAGGGCGAGGTTCTGCGCGATGGAGCCGCCCAGCGAGAACCCGGCGTAGACCAGGCCTCGGTCGGAGAGCGGGCCGGAGACGGTGACGGCGCGCATCAGCAGTTCGTCGCGGCCGATCTCGTCCTTGATGTCCATGCCCTCCTCGACGGTCTCCGCGGTGCGGCCCTCGTACAGGTCGGGAACGTGCACCTCGTGGCCGGCCGCACGCAGCCGGTCGGCGGCGGCGTGCACGGCGGGACGGAGTCCGTAGGCCGAGTGGAACAGCACAATGGTCATGCCGGAGCTCACAATTTCACTTCCCATGATCGGCGCACGGTCGGGTACGGGCTCCATCATGCCCGTTACCGTCGAAGACATGGATTCCGTCATACGACCGCTCGGCGTGGTGGGCGGCTCCCTCGTCGTCACCCTCGCCGTGGGCTGGGCCGTCGGCCACGCGCTGCGCCGGGCCGACGCCCGGCACCCGGAGACCCCGCTGTGGAACCTGCTGCGGCGCGCCCGGCTCCCGCTCCAGCTGGTGATCTGCAGTTCGCTGCTGCGCGGCTCGTACGAACAGGCGCACCTGGCCCGCGGCCACACCCGGGGGATCGGGCAGGTGCTGACGCTGGTGCTGATCGGGGCCTGCGCCTGGCTGGTCGTCAGGGTCGCGGCTGCCGTCGTGGAGGCGTCCTACTCGCGGTACGCCTCCGCCGCCCAGGACGCTGCCCGGGTGCGGCGGGTGCGGACGCAGGTGACGCTGATCCAGCGGGTCGTCACCGCGGTCGTCGGCGTCGTCGCGGTCGCGGCCATGCTGCTGACCTTCCCCGCGATGCGCGGCTTCGGCGCCTCCATGCTGGCCTCCGCCGGGGTGATCGGCATCGTCGCCGGCATCGCCGCACAGTCGACGCTGGGCAACCTCTTCGCGGGGCTGCAGATCGCCTTCGGGGACATGGTCCGGATCGGCGACGCGGTGGTCGTGGAGGGCGAGTGGGGGACGGTGGAGGAGATCACCCTCACCTACCTGGTGGTCCGCACCTGGGACGAGCGCCGGATCACCATGCCGGTCTCGTACTTCACCAGCAAGCCCTTCGAGAACTGGTCCCGCGGCAACGCCCGGATGACCGGCACCGTCTACTTCCATCTGGACCACGCCACACCCGTCGACCTGATGCGCGAACACCTGCACGACGTCCTCAAGGGGTGCGAGCAGTGGGACGGCCGGGCCTGGGGCCTGGTGGTGACGGACAGCACGCCGTCCACGATCGAGGTGCGCGCGCTGGCCACGGCGAAGGACGCGGACGACATCTGGACGGTGCGCTGCGTGGTGCGGGAGCACATGATCGACTGGCTGCGGCGCGAGCACCCGTACGCGCTGCCGCGCATCAACACCGCCACCGCCCCCGGCCTGGCCGAGGCCCCGGACCGGGAGCAGGCCACGCCCGGGGCCGGTGACATCGGCCCGGGCCCGGGGGCCCGCTAGAGGACGGGACGCACCGCCTACCGGGACACGCGCAGGCTGCGCACGTCGAGCTGGCGCAGCACCCGGTCGACGATCTCGGGGTCGTAGCCGGGCTCGCTGCGCGCGGCGAGCACCTCGTGCCGGGCGGCGGAGAGCATGTCGCGCTGGACGCGCTCGACCGTCCTGGTGCGCCGCACGCGGGCGGTGTGCCGGTCGCGCTTCTCGTCGTCGACGATGTCGGGGCAGATCCGGGCCCCGACGTCGAAGGCCCGGCGGTGCAGGAGTTCGGAGACCTCCTCGGAGAAGTCCTCGGTCGCCTCGACCTCCTTCAGCCGCTGCTTGGCGGCGGCCATGGCGCGCAGCGCGAGCAGCATCTCCATGTCGTGCTCCACCTGGGTGTCGCTGCTCACCCCGAGCCGCTTGACGACCTTCGGAAGGGTGAGCCCCTGCAGCACGAGGGTGGTGAGGACGACGGAGAAGGCGATGAAGAGGATCTCGTCGCGCGCCGGGAAGGGCGCGCCGGTCTCCGTGGTGTGCGGGATGGCCAGCGCCAGGGCGACGGACGCCACTCCGCGCATGCCGGCCCACCACATGACGACGGTCTCGCGCCACGACATGGGGATGTCCTCGTCGAGGTCGCGCCGTTTGTGCAGTCGCCTGGTCACCGCCGCGGCCGGCATCAGGTAGGCCAGCCGGACGAGGACGACCGCGCCGACGACGATCGCCGCGTGGCTCAGCATGGTGCCCCAGCGGCCGGCGCCGACACCGAAGACGTTGTGCAGTTCCAGGCCGATCAGGCCGAAGGCGACACCTGTGACGAGCGTGTCGACGACCTCCCAGAAGGTGGCACCGACCAGCCGCCCGGTCACGTCGTCGGCGTCGCGGGCGTGTTCGGCGAGGAACAGCGCGGTGGTCAGCACGGCGAGGACACCGGAGCCGTGCGCCTCGTCGGCGATCGCGTACGAGGCGAACGGGACGAGCAGCGAGAGCCCGATCTGCAGCGTCGGGTCGCCCACGACCCCCATCAGCTTGGAGGCGGTCCAGCCCAGCACGACGCCGACGGCGACCGCGACCACCGCCGAAAGCAGCAGTTCGCCGAGCGCCTCCGGCCAGGAGAAGGAGCCCGTCACGGCCGCGGCGACGGCCACGTTGTAGACGACGATCGCGGTGACGTCGTTGAAGAGCCCCTCGCCCTCCAGGGTCGACACCATGCGGCGCGGCAGTCCCAGCCGCCCGGCGACGGCGGTCGCGGCCACCGGGTCGGGCGGGGCGACCAGCGCGCCGAGCGCGAGGGCCGCGGCCAGCGAGATGCCGGGGACGACGGCGTTGGCGATGGCCCCCACCGCCGCGGTGGTGATCAGCACCAGGGCGACGGCCAGCAGGAAGATGGCCTTCTTGTTGGCGGCGAACTGCCGCCAGGACGTGCGCTGTACGGAGGCGTAGAGCAGCGGCGGCAGCACGAGCGGCAGGATGAGCTCGGGGTTGATCTGGACGTTCGGCACGAACGGCAGGAGGGCCAGCACGACCCCGAGCAAGGTCATCAGAACGGGCGACGGCAGCCCCATCCGGTCGCCCAGCGGCACCATCACGATGGCCGCGAGCATCAGGGCGAAGAACAGCGCGAGTTGATCCACACCCCTAGCGTGGCATGCCCGCCGCTCCCGCCCCGGTCAGAGCACGCGCCTCATCGAGAGGTGCGGAATGCCCGCCTCCTCGTACTCCGCGCCGAAGGGCGTGTAGCCGAGGCGCTCGTAGAAGCCCACGGCGTGGGTCTGGGCGTGCAGTTCGACGGCGGACAGGCCGTGCCGCCGGGCCTCGTCCTCGATGGCACGCACCAGGGCCACGCCGATGCCCAGCCCGCGGGACGCGCCGGTCACGGCGAGCCGGCCGAGGACGCCGGTGCCGTCCGCACCCAGGAGCAGCCGGCCCGCGCCGAGGGCGCCACCTGGGCCGGTGGCCAGGACGTGCACGGCGTCGGCGTCATGGGCGTCGTACTCGAGCTCGGCGGGGACCTTCTGCTCGACGACGAAGACCTCGTGCCGCACCGAGTAGTAGGCCTTCAGGTCGTCGGGGTCGGCGGCGACCCGCACCTCGTAGGTCTCAGGCACTGTCGGCCCGCACGGTGTCGAGGGCGTACTGCAGGTCGTCGGGGTAGGTGCTCTCGAACTCCACCCAGCGGCCGTCCTCGGGGTGGGCGAAGCCCAGGCGCACGGCGTGCAGCCACTGGCGCGTGAGTTTCAGCCGTTTCGCGAGGGTGGGGTCGGCGCCGTAGGTCAGGTCGCCGACGCATGGGTGGCGGTGGGCGGCCATGTGGACCCGGATCTGGTGGGTGCGGCCGGTCTCCAGCTTGATGTCGAGCAGGGAGGCCGCACGGAACGCCTCGACGAGGTCGTAGTGCGTGACGCTGGGCTTGCCCTCCGCGGTCACGGCCCACTTGTAGTCGTGCTGGGGGTGCCGGCCGATCGGGGCGTCGATGGTGCCGCTCAGCGGGTCGGGGTGGCCCTGGACGAGCGCGTGGTAGCGCTTGTCGACGGTGCGCTCCCGGAACTGCTGCTTGAGGTCGCTGTAGGCGATCTCCGACTTGGCGACGACCATCAGTCCCGAGGTGCCGACGTCGAGCCGGTGGACGATGCCCTGGCGCTCGGCGGCGCCGGAGGTGGAGATCCGGTAGCCGGCGGCGGCCAGGCCGCCGATGACCGTGGTGCCGGTCCAGCCGGGGCTGGGGTGGGCGGCCACGCCCACGGGCTTGTCGATCACGACCACGTGGTCGTCGTCGTGCACGATGCGCATGCCGGGCACCGGTTCGGCGACGATCTCCACGGGGCGCGGCGGCGCGGGCATCTCGACCTCGAGCCAGGCGCCGCCCGAGACCCGGTCGGACTTCCCGGCCTCGCTGCCGTCGATCGTCACCTTCCCGGCGGCGGCCAGCTCGGCCGCCTTGGTCCGCGAGAAACCGAACATACGGGCGATGGCGGCGTCGACGCGCTCGCCCTCGAGGCCTTCGGGAACGGGGAGGGATCGAACTTCGGCAGGCATACTCACCTGATCGAGTATGCCGGATCCGCGGGGTGCCCTTCGCCGCCCTGCTCCCGGCTCAGTCCTTGTGGACGGTTCCGTCCGGGTCGAGACCGCGGAAGGACAGCAGGACGATCAGGATGCCGCCGCAGACGATCGCAGAGTCGGCCAGGTTGAACACCGCGAAATGCGTCGGCGCGATGAAGTCGACCACGTGCCCCT
Organism: Streptomyces sp. NPDC058864; assembly: GCF_042742985.1. Classification (NCBI taxonomy): domain Bacteria; kingdom Bacillati; phylum Actinomycetota; class Actinomycetes; order Kitasatosporales; family Streptomycetaceae; genus Streptomyces; species Streptomyces sp. NPDC058864. Next base: position 58,825 of record NZ_JBHYMQ010000049.1, read on the forward strand.
GCAGGAAGCCCGGCGCGCGGAAGACCCGGTCGGTGAGGTTGCCGAAGGCGCCACCCAGCAGCAGCCCCAGCGCGATCGCCCAGGGCACGCTGTGGAGCTTGCGGGCGATCCGGGCGATCACCACGACCACCGTGACCGCGATCACCGTGAAGACGATGGTCATGCCCTGGCCGAAGCCGAAGGCCGCACCGGCGTTGCGCACCGCCTCGAAGCGCAGGTAGCGGCCGATCACCTCGATGGGCTCGTGCCCCTCGAGGCTGGTCACCACCCAGATCTTGGAGAGGAGGTCGAGGACGTACGCGAGTGCCGCGACGCCGAGGAGCACGGCGATGCGCCGCGGCCCCTTGCCGGTGACCTCGTCCGTACCGCCGGTCGGCTCCTCGGCCGTGTCCGCCGCGGTCTCCTGTGCCTTCGCCATGTGAGTCCTTCAGCCCTGATCTGCGCCAGTCCGGATCCTGACGCAGACGAGGTTACGGCACACACGTCCGAACAGCGGGGCTGCGGGGGTCCGGGCCCCGCGATTCCCGTGTCCGCCGTCAGTGGTCGCGTCCCGGCCGTCAGTGGCGTTCCTGGCGCTGCTTGCAGTCCACGCAGAGCGTCGCACGGGGGAAGGCCTGCATCCGCGCCTTGCCGATCGGCTTGCCGCAGGACTCGCAGCGCCCGTAGGTGCCGGAGTCCAGCCGCTCCAGCGCGTGCTCGGTCTGCGCGAGCATCTCGCGGGCGTTGGCGGTCAGCGCCATCTCGTGCTCGCGCGTGATGTTCTTGGTGCCGGTGTCGGCCTGGTCGTCGCCGGCCCCGTCGCCGGAGTCGCGCAGCAGCCCGGTGATGGCGTTCTCCGAGGTCGTGATCTCGGACCGCAGCCGGTCCATCTCGGCCAGCAGCTCGGCGCGCGCCGCGTCCACCTCCTCCTCGGACCACGGCTCCTCGTCCGGCCGTACGGCCAGGTCGCCCGCGGCGACGGCGCCCGTCGCCTCGGCGATGCGGGCCGTGGGGACCGCCGACGCGGACGCCCCTGCCGCGGCCGTACCGGCCGCCGTCTTCTTCGCTGCCACCTTCTTGGCTCCCGTCTTCGTGGCCTTCGCGGCCTTCGTGGTCTTCGCAGGTGCGGCCGCGCTGCCGGTCCTGGCGGTCCTGGTGGTCTTCGCCGGCTCGGCGGTCTTCGCGGTGGTGGCCTTGGCCGTCTTCGCGGCCTTCCCGGCGGTGGCGGCCTTCTTCGCCGGTGCGGCCTTCTTGGCCACGGCAGGCGCCTTCGCGGGCTTCTCCGCCGCCGTCACCGTCTTCTTGGCGGGAGGCGCGGTCTTGCTCGCCGTACGCCCCGTGGTCTTCCGCGTGGACGCCGCCTTGGTCGTCGTCTCCTCCGCCACGGCCGCCTTCTTTCCTGCGGCCTTGGCCGCGGTCTTCCCCGCGGCGGGCGCCGCGGCCTTCTTCGCGGCGGGTGCCGCCTTGCGTACGACAGCCTTCTTCGCGGGTGCCTTCTTCCCGGCCGCGGCCTTCTTCGCGGTGGTCCGCTTCCCCTCGGGCGCTCCTTCGCCGGCTGCGGCGGTCTTGCTGCGAGCGGGGGACGCGGCCTTGGCCGGACGCTTGGCCGTCGCCTTCCGCGCGGTGGGCGCGGCGCTCCTGCGGGCCGCGGAGGCGGCCGCCGGTGCCGTCTTCTTCGCCGTCGTCTTCTTCGTGACGGTGGTCTTCTTCCCCACCATGGCCGAGGCCCCTTCACGTATCGTGATCATGCTCGCGAATCGTGCCGGAACGATAAATCGACTCCGGACCCGCGGCAACGGGGCACGCCGCCTGATCCGCCTGCCGCGCCGGGTCGGGAGGCAGGTCTGCATCCGTTGTGCCCAGCTCTCCGCGAGGTATTCCGGTACCAACGGGTAACAGGGTGCGGACCGGGCCATTCGGGTCACACCGGCCCCCCGCGGAAACCCGGCCGACACCGCACCCCGCAGCCCCTTACACTGGGCGGAGCGAAAGGCGTGGAAGGGGACGAGTAGCGCCGTACGCAGCCCATAGCGACCCGGGGACGGTGGAAGCCCGGGGGTGTGCGCGACGTGAAGATCACCCCGGAGCCGCCGGAAGAAAGCCCGCGAGGGCGAGTAGACCCGGCAGCGCGACCCCAATGAGGGGGTTGCGGAGCGAGCCCGAAGGGGCCCGTCCGCGACCAAGGAGGGTGGTACCGCGGGAGCACTCACAGCAGGCGCTCTCGTCCCTCCGACGGAATACGCACGCGCACGTGTCCGCCGGAGGCAGAATCCGATGACGCAGTACCGCCAGGTCCCCGCCCAGGTCGACCTGCCCGCGCTGGAGCACGAGGTGCTCGCGTTCTGGCAGGAGAACAAGGTCTTCGCCCGCTCCCTGGAGCAGACCGAGGGCAAGCCGGAGTGGGTCTTCTACGAGGGTCCGCCGACAGCCAACGGCATGCCCGGCGCGCACCACATCGAGGCCCGCGTCTTCAAGGACGTCTTCCCGCGCTTCAAGACGATGCAGGGCCACCACGTGACCCGCAAGGCCGGCTGGGACTGCCACGGCCTGCCGGTGGAGCTCGCCGTCGAGAAGGAGCTGGGCTTCTCCGGCAAGAAGGACATCGAGGCGTACGGCATCGCCGAGTTCAACGCCAAGTGCCGCGAGTCCGTGACCCGCCACACCGACGCCTTCGCCGAGCTGACCACCCGCATGGGGTACTGGGTGGACCTCGACGACGCCTACCGGACGATGGACCCGGAGTACATCGAGTCCGTCTGGTGGTCGCTGAAGCAGATCTTCGACAAGGGCCTGCTGGTCCAGGACCACCGCGTCGCGCCCTGGTGCCCGCGCTGCGGCACCGGCCTGTCCGACCACGAGCTGGCGCAGGGCTACGAGACCGTGGTCGACCCCTCGGTCTACGTGCGCTTCCCGCTCACCTCCGGCCCGCTCGCCGGCGAGGCCGCGCTCCTGGTGTGGACGACCACCCCCTGGACGCTGGTCTCCAACACCGCGGTCGCCGCCCACCCCGACGTCACCTACGTCGTCGCGACCGACGGCACGGAGAAGCTGGTCGTCGCCGAGCCGCTGCTCGGCAAGGCGCTCGGCGAGGGCTGGGAGGCCACCGGGCAGAGCTTCACCGGCCGTGAGATGGAGCGCTGGACGTACCGGCGGCCCTTCGACCTGGTGGAGATGGAGGGCGCGCACTTCGTCGTCAACGCCGAGTACGTGACGACCGAGGACGGCACCGGCCTGGTCCACCAGGCGCCCGCCTTCGGTGAGGACGACCTCAAGACCTGCCGCGCCTACGGCCTGCCCGTGGTCAACCCGGTGCGCCCGGACGGCACCTTCGAGGAGGACCTGGAGCTCGTCGGCGGCCAGTTCTTCAAGAAGGCCGACGAGGCCCTCGTCGACGACCTGCAGGCCCGAGGGCTGCTCTTCCGGCACCTGCCGTACGAGCACAGCTACCCGCACTGCTGGCGCTGCCACACCGCGCTGCTCTACTACGCGCAGCCGTCCTGGTACATCCGCACGACCGCGGTCAAGGACGCCCTGCTCCGCGAGAACGAGCGCACCAACTGGTACCCGGAGGCGGTCAAGCACGGCCGCTTCGGCGACTGGCTCAACAACAACATCGACTGGGCGCTCTCCCGCAACCGCTACTGGGGCACGCCGCTGCCCATCTGGCGCTGCGAGGAGGGGCACCTCACCTGCGTCGGCTCGCTCGCCGAACTGTCGGAGCTGACCGGAACCGACCAGAGCGGCCTCGACCCGCACCGCCCCTTCATCGACGACGTCACCTTCGGGTGCCCGCAGTGCTCCGCCGAGGCCGTGCGCGTGCCCGAGGTCATCGACGCCTGGTACGACTCGGGCTCCATGCCGTTCGCGCAGTGGGGCTACCCGTACCGGAACAAGGAGCTCTTCGAGGGCACCTACCCGGCGCAGTTCATCTCCGAGGCGATCGACCAGACCCGTGGCTGGTTCTACACGCTGATGGCGGTCGGCACCCTGGTCTTCGACCGGAACGCCTACGAGAACGTGGTCTGCCTCGGCCACATCCTCGCCGAGGACGGCCGGAAGATGTCCAAGCACCTGGGCAACATCCTCCAGCCCATCCCGCTCATGGACCAGCACGGCGCCGACGCCGTGCGCTGGTTCATGGCGGCCGGCGGCTCCCCCTGGGCGGCCCGCCGGGTCGGCCACGGCACGATCCAGGAGGTCGTCCGCAAGACCCTCCTGACGTACTGGAACACGGTCGCCTTCCAGGCCCTGTACGCCCGCACCTCCAACTGGGCCCCGAGCGAGGCCGACCCGGCCCCGGCCGACCGCCCGCTGCTGGACCGCTGGCTGCTCGGCGAACTGGGCGCGCTCGTGCGGGACGTCACCGACGCGCTGGAGTCGTACGACACCCAGCGCGCGGGCAAGCTGCTCTCGTCCTTCGTCGACGACCTGTCCAACTGGTACGTGCGCCGCTCGCGGCGCCGCTTCTGGCAGGGCGACAAGGCGGCGCTGCGTACCCTGCACGACGTCGTCGAGACGGTGACCCGGCTGATGGCGCCGCTGGTGCCGTTCATCACCGAGCGCGTCTGGCAGGACCTGGTCGTCCCGGTCACCCCGGGCGCCCCCGGGTCCGTGCACCTGGCGAGCTGGCCCGCGGTGGACGAGGCGCTGGTCGACCCCGTGCTGTCCGACCAGATGGCGCTCGTGCGCCGCCTGGTGGAGCTGGGCCGTGCCACGCGTGCCGAGTCCGGCGTCAAGACCCGCCAGCCGCTCTCGCGGGCGCTGGTGGCCGCCTCCGGCTTCGAGGCACTGGGCGAGGAACTGCGGGCGCAGATCGCCGAGGAGCTCAACGTCGCCTCCCTGGCCTCCCTGAGCGAGGTCGGCGGCTCCCTGGTCGACACCACGGCCAAGGCCAACTTCCGCGCCCTCGGCAAGCGCTTCGGCAAGGGCGTCCAGGCCGTCGCCAAGGCCGTCGCCGAGTGCGACGCGGCGGCGCTCTCGCTGGCGCTGCGCGAGGGCAACGCGTCCGTGGTCGTGGACGGCGAGCCGGTCGCCCTGACGGCGGAGGAAGTGATCATCACGGAGACCCCGCGGGAGGGCTGGTCCGTCGCGTCCGACTCCGGCGCGACCGTGGCGCTCGACCTCGAGATCACCCCGGAGCTGCGCCGGGCGGGCCTGGCCCGCGACGTCATCCGGCTCGTCCAGGAGGCCCGCAAGAACAGCGGCCTGGACGTCGCCGACCGCATCGCGCTGCGCTGGGCCGCGGCCGACGCGGAACTGGCGGAGGCGCTAGCGGAGCACGCGCGGCTCGTCGCGGACGAGGTCCTCGCGACGGACTTCGCCTCCGGCGCCCCGGAGGAGGGTTACGGCCCCGCCTTCACCGACGAGGCCCTCGGGCTCACGTTCCACCTCCGCAAGCGCTGACCCCTCCGGGGGGTGCCCGGGTCGTTTGTGGTTGCGGTGCGGTTTTTTCCCCGCCCGCCCGCCCGGCGCCCCGGGGACGGTTGGTGCGGGTCGGCGCCCGGTCCGTTGGGTGGGCCGGGGGCGGGGCCTCCGGGGTGGGCATTCTGTACCGCATATTTATGTGCATGGCGGGCAATCCGGACAGGTGCCGCTCTGCCGCACAACAAATACACGTCAGCGTCCAGAACGCCCACCCCTACGACCCCACCCCCTCCGCGAGTTGCGCGACCAAC
>NZ_JBHYMQ010000050.1:0-64095 GCF_042742985.1 Streptomyces sp. NPDC058864
ACGCCCGGTTACATTCCGAACCCGGAAGCTAAGCCTTTCAGCGCCGATGGTACTGCAGGGGGGACCCTGTGGGAGAGTAGGACGCCGCCGAACAATTTTTAGCCTCAGTCCCCGAGTTTCGACTCGGGGACTGAGGCATTTTTGCGTTGTCCACCAGAACATTGTCCCGCACTGCCCTGCACTGCCCCGCGCTTGAGGGCAGCGCAGGGCAGTGCCGGCGGGTTGTCCTCCGCCGCCCTGCCCGCCCTGCCTTCAGGGCCCTCTGCCGCCGTCCTCTACAGCCGGCCGGCGGCCTTGAGGGCGAGGTAGGCGTCCGCGAGTGCGGGAGCGATGTCGGCGGGCGGGGCGTCGACGACGGTGATGTTGTGCCGGGAGAGGCGCTGGGCGACACGGCGGCGTTCAGCGCGTGCCTGCTCGGCTGCCGCGGCCGCGTACACGGCGTCGACGCTGTTGCGACCCTGGGCCATTTCTTCGATGCGGGGGTCCGCCACGGCGGCGATGAGGACCTCGTGGCGGTGGGTGAGCTGGGGGAGGACGGGCAGCAGGCCTTCTTCCATCGGTGCGGCGTCGAGCCCGGTGAGGAGGACGACGAGCGAGCGCTGTGTGGCGCGTTGGAGGACCGTTGCGACCAGACCGCGGGCGTCGGATTCGACGAGTTCGGCCTCGAGCGGGGCCATGGCGTTCACCAGGGCGGGGAGCATGTCGCGGGCGGCCCGGCCCTGGACGGAGGCGCGTACCCGGCGGTCGTGGGCCAGGAGGTCGACGCGGTCGCCGGCACGGCCCGCGAGGACGGCCAGCAGCAGGGCGGCATCCATGGCGGCGTCGAGGCGTGGGGCGTCTCCGACGCGGCCGGCGGCCGTGCGCCCGGTGTCGAGGACGATGAGGATGTGGCGGTCGCGTTCGGGGCGCCAGGTGCGGACGGCGACGGTGGCCCGGCGCGCGGTGGCCCGCCAGTCGATGGAGCGGGTGTCGTCTCCCGGGATGTACTCGCGGAGCGAGTCGAATTCGGTGCCCTGGCCCCGGATGAGCACGGATGTGCGTCCGTCGAGCTCGCGGAGGCGGGCCAGACGCGACGGCAGGTGCTTGCGGCTGTTGAAGGGCGGCAGGACCCGGACCGTCCAGGGGAGGTGGTGGGAGCCCTGCCGCGCGGCCAGGCCGAGGGGGCCGTAGGAGCGGACGGTGACGCGTTCGGCGTGCCGGTCACCGCGGCGGGTGGGGTGCAGGGTCGTGGTGACGCGGCGGCGCTCGGCGGGCGGGACGGCCAGCCGGTGACGCGATGCGGCGACCTCGGTCCCCGGGTACCAGCTGCTGGGCGGCCAGGCGTCGCGTAGGTGGGCACGCAGCGGGCGCCGGCTCGGATTCGTCACGGTGAGGACTACCTCCGCCGTGTCCCCGAGTCGAACGGATGTCTCACCGGATCGAGTGAAATGGAGCTTTCGTACTGGCGCGGCGAGTGCGAGGTCGCACAGAATTCCGAACAGGAGGATGCCTTCGACGAGCAGGATGCCGTTCCAGCCGGGGAGCAGCAGACCAACGGCGAGGGCGCCGAGGGCGGCCAGCAGGGCGGTACGTCCGGTGAGTGCCATGGTCGGTCGTCGCCCGTCTCAGCGCGGTACGGGGACGCGGGCGAGGACCGAGGTGATGACCGAGTCGGGTGTGGTGCCTTCCATCTCGGCTTCGGGGCGCAGCTGGATGCGGTGCCGGAGCGTGGGGAGGGCGAGGGCCTTGACGTCGTCGGGGATGACGTAGTCACGGCCGGTGAGCCAGGCCCATGCGCGGGCGGTGGCGAGCAGGGCGGTGGCTCCCCGGGGGGAGACGCCGAGGGTCAGAGAGGGGGATTCACGGGTGGCTCGGCAGATATCGACGATGTAGGCGGTGATGTCGGCGGAGACCTGCGTCTTGGCGACGGCGGCCCGGGCGGCGTCGAGGTCGGCGGGTCCGGCGACCGGTCGCAGACCGGCGGAGTTCAGGTCCCGGGGGTTGAAGCCGTCGGCGTGGCGGGTGAGGACGTCGATCTCGGTTTCGCGCGAGGGCAGCGGCAGGATCAGCTTCAGGAGGAAGCGGTCCAGCTGGGCCTCGGGGAGCGGATAGGTGCCCTCGTACTCGACGGGGTTCTGGGTCGCCGCGACGAGGAAGGGCTCGGGCAGCGGTCGCGGGATGCCGTCGACGGACACCTGGCGTTCTTCCATGGCCTCCAGGAGGGATGCCTGGGTCTTGGGCGGGGTGCGGTTGATCTCGTCGGCGAGCAGCAGGTTGGTGAAGACGGGTCCCGCCTGGAAGGAGAACTCGGCGGTGCGGGCGTCGTAGACGAGGGAGCCGGTGATGTCGCCGGGCATCAGGTCGGGGGTGAACTGGACGCGCTTGGTCTCCAGCTGGAGGGAGGCGGCCAGTGCGCGCACGAGAAGGGTCTTGGCGACTCCGGGGACGCCTTCTAGGAGGACGTGGCCCCGGCAGAGCAGGGCCACCACCAGGCCGGTGACGGCCGGGTCCTGGCCGACGACGGCCTTGGCGATTTCGGTGCGCAGGGCCTCCAGGGAGGCACGGGCGCTGTCGGCGGTCGGGGCGGCGCTCACGGGGTTGCTTTCCTCTCGTTGAGAAGGACGCGGCGTTCCAGTGCGTCGAGGTCGTCGGCCAGACGCAGCAGGGCCGCGTCGTCGGGGGGAGGCGGACCGTGCAGGAGGCCGCGCGGGTCGGTGGCGGGGTCGTCGAGCCGGGCGGCCAGTGCGGTGGGCAGGACGTCCGGGTCGTGGGCCTGGGACGGGGGGACGCCGACCAGCGGGGCCAGCCGGTCGCGTGCGGCGGTGCGCAGCACCTCCGCGGCGCGGCCGCGGGCCCGGCCGTGGCGGTAGAGACGGGCACGTCCCTCGGTCGCCTCCGCGGCACGGACCGTGGCGGGCAGCCGCTCGGCTACGACGGGGCCGAGCCGGCGGGCTCGCCAGAGAGCAGCGAGGGCGGCGGCGATGAACAGCTGAAGGACGGCCCAGTTCCAGCCGTCGGGGATGAGGTCGAGGAAGCTTTCCTGGCCGCCGTCGAAGGCGGAGGCGTCGCCGAGTGAGGGGAGGTACCAGACGAGCTTCGGGTGGGCGCCGAGGATCTGCAGGGCGAGAGAGGCGTTGCCCTGCTGGGCGAGGTTCTCGTTCTGCAGGAGCGTGTGGGTGCCCACGACGACGGTGTCGCCGCCGTCGGCCGCGGGGAGGCGCAGCAGGGTGAACCGCCCCGGGGCGTCGGGGTAGCAGCGGTCGGCGTCCGGTGCGGACGTCGTGTAGCTGCCGCCTCCCGTCTCGGCCGAGCCGGCGGAGCGGGCGGCGGACAGGCGGCACTCGGGTTCGAGGACGCGGACGGGGGCCGGGCCCGTGTAGTGGACGCCCGGGGCTAGCCGTCCGATGGAGGGTTCGCCGGGGGCGAGGAGGACGACGCGGCCGCCGGAGCGTTCCATCGCGTCGTGCACCGCGTCCTGCTGACGTTTCGTCAACAAGTCGGGCACGGTGACGAGGACGGTGGTGCCGGGCCCGGCGGCGGCGACGGCATCGCCGGTCGTGGTGACGACCGTGGTGGTCACGCCTTGGTCGTGGAGGAGTTGAGCGACGGCCCGGCTGCCGGACGGGTCGGGAGAACGGGGGTCGAGTGCGTCATGGTTCTCACCGGAACGCGCGGCTGCGTAGAGGAGGCCGAAGATGATCAAGATGAGGAACGCCGCGATCAGGGTGCGCGAGCGGGTCCACAGCTGGCCTGCGGTCGGGGAGACCGAAGTTGTGTCCGGCGCGGGCGCCTGCGCCGGGGACAGGGTGTCGGTCACGGGCGGGAACCTCCGGCGGCGGCCGCGCCGCTCTCGACCAACCGGGGCTTTGTGCGCTGCACTTCGGCGTCGAGTTCACGCAGGGCGGCGTAGGCGTCCGATGTGCCGGGGCGGTCCCCGTAGGTGACGTCGTCGAAGGTACGGGCGGCGTCCGCGAGCCGGGTGGCGAGTTCGGGGAGGGAACGGCCCGCCTCGGCGGCGGCCTCGTCCGCGGTCCGGCCGGGGCGGGGGTCGAGCAGGGCCCGTTCCTCCAGGGAGCGCACGATCGCGCGCATCCGCTCCTGTACGGCTTCGCTCCACCGGCCGTGGCGCGCGTGTTCCTCGGCGGCGGCCCGGTGCTCGGTGGCCGTCCGCGGGACGTCGGCGAACAGCCCCATGCCTGATTTCGGTTGGGCGCGCATCTTGCCGAGCCGCAGCCGCAGGGCGACGACCAGCAGCACGATCACGACGACGATCGTCACCAGGCCGGCGCCGCCTCCGGGGGTGATCCCGGAGGCGGCGTCCATCAGGTGGTCGATCTTCTCCCAGAGCCAGTTCAGGGCACGTTCGATCAGACTCGGGTCGTCGCGGTGGTAGATCCCCTTGGACAGTTCGTTCTCGGCGGCCTCGCGGGCGGGGCCGCGGGGAATGGTGACCGGTACGTCCTCCCCCGACACCGGAATCAGCCCCCGGTGGCTGAGCTGTTGCCGGGTGCGGCGCCCCCACCCAGGGCGTCGGTGTAGCCGGGGATGCCCGCGGCCCGGGCGAGCTCGATGTCCAGGGCCTCGCGGCGGATCCGCTGATCCATGTACAGCAGGGCGGTAACGCCGGCCTGGATGGGGAAGGTGATGGTGGATCCGATAACGGCGCCGATCCCGATGACGATCAGATACGTCCAGCCGAGACCCGCCTGGTCGCCCGAGGCGAAGGCCGACAGGCCGTCGCTGCCGGCGAACATCCCCATCACCACGAAGGGAACCTGGATGATCGACGAGACGATGTAGACGAGGATCATGGTGAGCAACTGGATGCCCAGAATGCGCCACCACGAGCCCCGGACCAGCTTGGCCGACCGGGCCATGGACTTCAGGACACCCTGCTTCTCCAGCATGAGAGCGGGAGAGGAGAGACTGAAGCGGATCATCAGCCAGACGACCACACCGAGGGCGACCGCCCCGCCGATGAACGCCAGGCCGACACCGGCCGCGGTGGCACCACCGACCGCGACGAGGATGCCGGGGGTGATGCCGACGGCGAAGATCCCGCCGCCGATCAGACCGAGCAGCAGCGTCAGCCCGAACAGACGCAGCAGCTGGGGACGGGCGTCGGACCAGGCCTCGCCCAGCGTCACCCGGTGGCCGAGCACGGCCCGGCTGATGACCATGGTGAGCATCGCCGTGGCGATCCCCACCCCCACCAGGGTGACGACCACGGCGAGCCCCCCGGCGGCGAGCGTGCCGCCGACGGCGCTCATGACCTCGTTGAACGAGAGGTTGGTACGCCCCTCCAGGGAGTTGATCGTCTCGCTGTCGTCGAGCATGAACCCCTGGAGCAGCAGCATCGCGCCCTGGGTCAGCAGCGAGACCGCGAAGGAGATGGTGAGCACGGTGCGCCAGTGCGCGCGCATCGTGGAGACCGCGCCGTCGAGGATCTCGCCGATGCCCAGCGGCCGCAGCGGAATGACACCGGGCTTGGGCGACGCCGGGGCACCCCAGTGCGGCTGCTGCCAGCCCGAGGGCGCCGGGCTGCCCCAGGCCGGGCCGGTCGGCGGTGGCGGGGCACCCCAGCCGCCGGTGGCCTGCCACTGGCCGGCGGGCGGCTGCTGCGGGGACCAGTTCTGCGGCGCAGCGTCCTGCGGCGCGCCGGGGCCGTCGGTGCGGCCCGGTTCGCCGGAGGGTGAGGATCCGGGCGAGGCCCAGCCCGGAGAGTCGTTCATCGTCGCTCCTTCGTTACTGCGCTACCTACCCGTCCAACGGCGGGACGGTGGCCATCGTGCCATGGGTGCAGCGGGCGTGTACCTGCGGATGCGGAGTGCCGCAACCGTTCAAAACGTGCTGCCGTACACGGCAGACTGAGCAGATGGGTGATCAGCACGTGGTAACTCTGGCCAACGATTCCAAGGGCAATCCCGACGAGCCCCTGCCGGCACTGCGCTGGGAGGAGCCGCCGGAGGGCCCCGTCCTCGTCCTCCTCGACCAGACCCGGCTGCCCGCCGAGGAAGTGGAGCTGGTCTGCACAGACGTCCCCGCCCTGGTCGAGGCCATCCGCGGCCTCGCCGTGCGCGGTGCCCCCCTGCTCGGCATAGCGGGCGCCTACGGCGTCGCACTCGCCGCCGTCCGCGGCTACGACGTGGACGACGCCGCCCAATCCCTCGCCCACGCCCGGCCCACCGCCGTCAACCTCGCCTACGGCGTACGGCGGGCCCTCGCCGCCTACCGGGCCGCCCTCACCGGCAGCGCCGGAGGCGACCCCGAGCGCGCCGCCGCGGCGGCACTGGCCGAGGCCCGCAGCCTCCACGCCGAGGACAAGGAGGCAAGCGCCGCCATGGCCCGCCACGGCCTCCAGCTGCTCGCCGAACTCCTCCCCGGCGGCGGCTACCAGATCCTCACCCACTGCAACACCGGCGCCCTCGTCTCCGGCGGCGAAGGCACCGCGTTCGCCGTCGCCCTCGCCGCCCACCGCCAGGGCCAGCTGCGCCGCCTGTGGGTCGACGAGACCCGCCCCCTGCTCCAGGGCGCCCGCCTCACCGCCTACGAGGCCGCCCGCTCCGGCATGGCGTACACCCTGCTCACCGACAACGCCGCAGGCTCACTCTTCGCCGCCGGCAGCGTCCACGCCGTCCTCATCGGCGCCGACCGCATCGCCGCGGACGGCTCCGTCGCCAACAAGGTCGGCAGCTACCCACTCGCCGTGCTCGCCCGGTACCACAACGTGCCCTTCATCGTCGTCGCCCCCACCACCACCGTCGACCAGGGCACCGCCGACGGCTCGTCCATCGAGATCGAACAGCGCCCCGGGCACGAAGTGACCGAATCGGCCGGAAACCCTGTGGCACCGCTCGGCACCCAGGCGTACAACCCTGCGTTCGACATCACACCCGCGGCTCTGATAACGGCAATAGTCACCGAAAACGGCGTGGTTTCGCCGGTCACACCCGATGCCCTCGCAGCTTTGTGCCCGTCTCGTGCTCCAGGTCACGATCAGGTAATGGGATGATGGTCGCTATGAAGGGACGCGTCCTGGTCGTCGACGACGACACCGCACTGGCAGAGATGCTCGGCATCGTGCTGCGCGGAGAAGGTTTTGAGCCGTCGTTCGTGGCCGACGGTGACAAGGCCCTCGCCGCTTTCCGAGAGACCAAGCCCGATCTGGTCCTCCTCGACCTCATGCTCCCCGGACGGGACGGCATCGACGTATGCCGCCAGATCCGGGCCGAGTCCGGGGTACCCATCGTCATGCTCACCGCGAAGAGCGACACCGTCGACGTCGTCGTGGGCCTCGAGTCCGGCGCCGACGACTACGTCATCAAGCCGTTCAAGCCCAAGGAGCTCGTCGCCCGCGTGCGGGCCCGGCTGCGCAGGGCCGAGGAGCCCACCCCCGAGCAGCTGACCATCGGCGACCTCGTCATCGACGTGGCCGGCCACTCCGTCAAGCGGGACGGCCAGCCCATCGCGCTGACCCCCCTCGAGTTCGACCTGCTGGTCGCGCTCGCCCGCAAGCCCTGGCAGGTCTTCACCCGCGAGGTGCTCCTCGAGCAGGTCTGGGGCTACCGGCACGCCGCCGACACCCGCCTGGTCAACGTGCACGTCCAGCGCCTGCGCTCCAAGGTCGAGCGGGACCCCGAGCGCCCCGAGATCGTGGTGACCGTCCGCGGCGTCGGCTACAAGGCCGGGCCAGGCTGACGTGGCCACCGCGTACGAGCGTGAGCGGATGGAGAGCCGGCACGCGGACCCCCTGACGGGTCTGCTGCCGGTGCTCCGCTCCTTCGTGCGCTGGGCCCGGCGGCCGGTGCAGCCCGCCGTACGGCTCTGGCGCCGCAACATCCAGCTGCGCGTGGTCGCCACCACCCTGCTGATGTCCCTCGGCGTCGTCCTGCTCCTCGGCGTCGTCGTCATCGGGCAGGTCAAGAACGGACTGCTCGACGCCAAGCGGCAGACCGCCCAGAGCCAGGCCGTCGGCGGCTTCGCCGTCGCCAAGGAGAACGCCCGCAACGTCACCGGCAACAGCGACTCCGGCGCCGGTACCGACGGGCACAGCCAGAACGACACCGCCACCTGGCTCAACAACCTCGTCGAAGGGCTCGCCAGCAGCGGCCAGGGCGTCTACTCCGTCGTCGCCCTCAGCTCCGACGTGCAGGAGCAGCCCTACAGCTACGGGGTCGACAGCCCCGGCACCCACGCACCCCGCGGCTCCGGCGGCGTCCGGCCCGAGGAGAGCGTGCCCACCGACCTGCGCAAGGCGCTCGACGAGGAATCCGACGTCTTCGAGCGCTACACCTCGATGAAGAGCGACAGCGTCCCCGACGGCGAGCCCGCCCTCATCGTCGGCCAGCGCCTGACCGACCCCAACGGCAAGCCCTTCCAGCTGTACTACCTCTTCCCGTTCGACCAGGAGGAGAAGACCCTCGGCCTGGTCAAGGGAACCCTGGCCACCGCCGGGATCTTCGTCGTCGTCCTGCTGGGCGCCATCGCCTGGCTCGTCGTGCGGCAGGTCGTCACACCCGTCCGCATGGCCGCCCGGATCTCCGAGCGGCTCGCCGCCGGACACCTCCAGGAACGCATGAAGGTCACCGGCGAGGACGACATCGCACGGCTCGGCGAATCCTTCAACAAGATGGCCCACACCCTCCAGGTCAAGATCCAGCAGCTGGAGGACCTGTCGCGGATGCAGCGCCGCTTCGTCTCGGACGTCTCCCACGAGCTGCGCACCCCGCTGACCACCGTCCGCATGGCCGCCGACGTCATCCACGAGGCCCGTGAGGACTTCGACCCCGCCACGTCCCGCTCCGCCGAACTGCTGCAGAACCAGCTCGACCGCTTCGAGTCGATGCTCTCCGACCTCCTGGAGATCAGCCGGTTCGACGCGGGCGCCGCCGCCCTGGAAGCCGAGCCCGTCGACCTGCGCGACGTCGTACGGCGCGTCGTCGACGGCGCCGAGCCGATCGCCGAACGCAAGGGCAGCCGCATCGTCGTCCACGGCGACGAGCAGCCCGTCACCGTCGAGGCCGACGCCCGCCGCGTCGAACGCGTCCTGCGCAACCTCGTCGTCAACGCCGTCGAACACGGCGAGGGCCACGACGTCCACGTCCGCATGGCCTCCGCCGGAGGCGCCGTCGCCGTCGCCGTACGCGACTACGGCGTCGGCCTCAAGCCCGGCGAGGCCACCCGCGTCTTCAACCGCTTCTGGCGCGCCGACCCCGCCCGCGCCCGCACCACCGGCGGCACCGGCCTCGGACTGTCCATCGCCCTGGAGGACGCCCGCCTCCACGGCGGCTGGCTCCAGGCCTGGGGCGAACCCGGCGGCGGCTCCCAGTTCCGGCTGACCCTGCCCCGTACCGGCGCCGACAGCCTGCGCGGATCACCCATCGCCCTCGAACCCGAGGACTCCCGCCGCAACCGCGACCTCGCCACCGCGCTCTCCCACCGCGGCATGCCCGCGGGCGCCACCGCACTCGACGCCGCCCCGCCCCACGCCCCCGCGCACCACGGATTCCCGGCGCCGCGCTTCGCCGCGCCCGCCATCCCCTCCATGCAGTTCACCCCACCGCGGCCCCCCGCCGCCGACCCCGCGGCCCTGCCCGGCAGCGGCGCACGGGTCGTCGGGCACAGCGCGGGCAGCGGCACGGTCACCCATCCCGCGACAGCGGACGAAGCGCGGGAGGACGACGACTGATGCGCGCGAAGGGGGGCGGCCTGCCCAGGCCGGCCGTTGCGGGCGTGCTCCTGAGCGGACTCGTGCTGCTCACCGGCTGCGCCTCCATGCCCAGCAGCGGCGAAGTGCACAAGGTCGGCGGTGAGAAGCACGCCGACACCGACCCGCAGGTCCGGGTCTTCGGCGTCAAACCGCAGGGCGGCGAGACCCCCCGCGACATCGTCTTCGGCTTCCTCGAGGCCACCACCAGCGACGAGGCCGACTACGCCACCGCCAAGCTCTACATGACCAAGGACCAGGGCAGGCGCTGGAAACCCGAATCCGGGATCACCGTCCTCGCCGGCGGACCCAGTCTGAGCCCGGAACCGGTCGCGGCGGCCGACGGCAAGGACGGCGACAGCACCCAGATCACCGTCACCGGCGCCAAGGTGGCCAGGGTCGACGACCGGCACGCCTACCGCGCCGAGGACGGCACCTTCAGCAGCGGCATACGCCTCACCAAGGAGGACGGCGAATGGCGCATCGCCGGTGTCGCCGACGGACTGGTGCTGAGCGAGGCCGACTTCCAGCGCTTCTACCGCTCCGTCGACACCTTCTACTTCGCCGCGCCGGGGAGCCCCAAGGACGCGGCCGCCGGCCGCGACGCCCTCGTCGCCGACCCGATCTACCTGCGCAAGCGCATCAACGCGCTGAGCAACGCCGTCAACGCCCTGCTCGCCGGGCCCACCGACTGGCTGAAGCCCGTCGTCAGGTCGGAGTTCCCCCCGGGCATCAAGGCCGAGGCGGTCGAGCTCGACGATTCGCAGCGCGTGACGGTGAAGCTCAAGGGGCTGCCCGCGCGCGCCGACGCGGACTGCGAACGGATGGCCGCCCAGCTCATCCAGACCATCCAGGGCATGTCGTCCACGCCCGTGCCCTCCGTCGAACTCCAAGGCCCCTCCGGCCGCATCCTGTGCACGCTGCGGCGCGACGACGCCCGCGACTACGCGCCGGACAAGCTCGTCGGGGACAGCGACGACCAGTACTTCATCGACGCGGAGCACCACCTCGTCAGCCTCACCGCGGACGGCACCCAGCCCGTGGCGGTCGCGGGCCCCCTCGGCACCGGGACGTTCAAGGTGGGATCCGCGGCCGTACGGCGCGACGAGCAGTACGCCGCCGCCCTCAGCGAGGACGCGGCGAACCTCTACGTGACCGAGCTGGACGGCGACGCGCAACTCGGCCCCAGCGTCCTGCGCAGCCGGGCCGCCGACCCGAAGAAGAGGCTCACGACCCCCAGCTGGGACGGCTACGGCGACCTCTGGATCGCCGACCGCGACCCCGCCAAGCCGCAGCTGCTGATGCTGCCCGACGGCGCCGGCCAACCCGTGCCCGTGGACGTGCCGGACCTCGGCGACGGACGCATCGAGTCGCTGCGGGTCGCGGCCGACGGCGTGCGCATCGCCCTGCTCGTCCGCGACGGCGACCACAACACGCTGCAGCTCGGGCGGATCGAGCGCACGGCCACCGCCGCAGGCCAGAAGATCACGGTGGCGGAGCTGCGCAGCGTCGCGCCGCAGCTCGAGGACGTCATCGCGGCGTCCTGGGCCGGGTTCAGCAGGCTGGTCGTCGTGGGACGCGAGGCCGGGGGAGTGCCGCAGATCCAGTACGTGGACGCGGACGGCTCGGGCACGTCCTCGTCGAGCCTGCCGGGCATCAGCGGCGTGGTGTCGGTGGCGGCTTCGGAGCGCCAGGACGCACCGTTGCTCGCGGAGCTGGACGGCGGCGTCTTCCGGCTGGCGCCCGACTCCAACTGGAAGGAAGTCGCGCCCAAGGCCGGCTCGCCGGTCTACCCGGGCTGACCGACTGCTCCTTTTCGGGCTTCTCCGCGGGGCGCCCGTGCGCAGTGGGCAGTGCGGGGTGTGGGGCCGTCTTGTGGGGCGCGGCGGAAGTTTTCCACAGGCTGGGGACGGGGCTGGTGGTCATCGCCCCCTCCCGGCATCGTTGAGTCATGCGGGGAGCACGGGGACGGCGGGGCCTGCGAGGCGGCCGCGTGGTGCGGTCATGGTGGCGGGAGATGGCGGGACTGCTGCTGCCGGCCGAGTGCGCGGGATGCGGGGCGCCGCGAACGGCGCTGTGCGAGGAGTGCGGCGCGGCGCTGCACGAGCCGGGAGCGCGGGAGGTCTGGCCGGACGCGCCGCCCGCCGGACTGCCCGCCGTGTGGGCGGCCACCGTCTACACCGACCAGCCGCGCGCGGTGCTGCTGGCGCACAAGGAGCGCGGCGCGCTGGGCCTGGCCCGACCGCTGGGCGAAGCCCTGGCGGGCGCGGTCTACGCCGCGGTGCGGGGAGGGGGTGGGGGTGGGGCCCCCGAGACGCGGCGCCGGGAAGACGGCCTCACCCTCCCCCCGGCCCTCACCCTCCCCCCGTTCCTCCTCGTCCCCGTTCCCTCCTCCCGCCGGGCAGTCGCCGCCCGCGGCCACGACGCGACCCGCCGCCTCGCCCTCGCCGCCGCCGCGGACCTGAGGCGCGACGGGCTTGCCGTCCGGGTGGCCGCGGTGCTGCGCCAGCGCCGCGCGGTGGCCGACCAGTCGGGCCTCGGCGCCCGCGACAGGCCCGCGAACCTCTCCGGTGCCCTGACCGCCGTGCGCGGCGCCGGCCGCCTCCTGGAGACCGCCCCGGTGGTGCTGGTGGACGACCTGATGACCACGGGCGCCTCGCTCGCCACCGCGGCCCGCGCCGTCGAGGACGCCGGGGGCCGGGTCCTGGCCGCGGCGGTCGTCGGCGGTCCTGCGCCGCTGCGCCGCCCCACGGCCGGCCGTGGGGTTCCTCGCCGCCGGTCACGCTAGGCACCTCGGGTGGTGACCCCGCCACGGCCGGACGGGGGACGAGGTGCCGACCCGGGCCGGACGAGCGGGACGAACCGCACGAGCCGGACGAGCCGCACGACGAGCAGGAGAGCGGCCCGCCGGACGGCCGAACAGGTGGCCGAAAAGGAAGCGGAAATCCAGAGGTCAGAGCCGTTCTCCCAGGTGGCGCAACGGGCATTTCACCCGAAGGGAGGTATAGCGCTTCTGGGGGTGCCGACCCCGGGTCCGCGGGTCTATGTTCGGTGGTGAGGGGCGGCGGCGCCCATTGTGGTCCGCCGTTCCACGGACCGCGAGACGTGGTTCACCCGAGGTTCAGTGGGTGAAGATCTGTCTCGCGGGGGAGGAGGAGGTGAGGAGTCGCGGCTTCGCCGCCCGGAAGCCTCCGAGCGCGCGGAGCGGCAACGAACGTCGACGCCGGGCGGGACCTGGTGCCCGCCGGCCTCAGCGCAAGGGATCGCCCCGTGAGACCGCGGCGATCCGGGAACGGAGTTCTGCGTGGACATCGTCGTCAAGGGCCGCAAGACCGAGGTGCCCGAGCGGTTCCGGAAGCACGTGAACGAGAAGCTGGAGAAGATCCAGAAGCTCGACGGCAAGGTGATGAGCCTCGAGGTCGAGGTGTCCAAGGAACCGAACCCCCGGCAGGCAGACCGTTCCGACCGGGTGGAGATCACGCTGCGCACCCGCGGCCCGGTGATCCGGGCCGAGGCCGCCGCCACCGACCCCTACGCGGCGCTCGACGTCGCGGCGAACAAGCTCGAGGCGCGGCTGCGCAAGGCGGCCGACAAGCGCCGGGTGCATCGCGGCGGCAGCCGTGCGCCCATGAGCGTGGCGGAGGCGACGGCCGTACTGGCCACGACCGAGTTCAACGGCACCCCGACCGGCGGGGAGACGTCCACAGGCGTGCCCACCACGAAGATCGGCGGTTGTCTCGAGGTCCAGGGTGAAGGACCCCTGGTGGTTCGCGAGAAGACGCACGCGGCAGCACCGATGACGCTCGACCAGGCCCTCTACGAGATGGAACTGATCGGGCACGACTTCTACCTGTTCATCGACTCCGACACGGAACAACCGAGTGTCGTCTACCGGCGGCACGGCTACGACTACGGCGTCATCCACCTCAAGGCGGACCCTTCCGTCGAGGATGCGCCGGCCGGCGCGGGCGGAGCGCTCCGCCGGTGAACCGGGCCCCGTCGCCACAGTAGCTCCGACCGCCCGGAAGGCGGGGCAGGAGGGACTGTGACGACAGGGTCCAGGGGTCAGGGGCGGCGCTCCCGGGCGGGGAAACGACCATCGCCTGGGAGCGTCGCCGTGCCCGGGCATGGAATCAT
This sequence comes from Streptomyces sp. NPDC058864, assembly GCF_042742985.1. Taxonomy (NCBI): domain Bacteria; kingdom Bacillati; phylum Actinomycetota; class Actinomycetes; order Kitasatosporales; family Streptomycetaceae; genus Streptomyces; species Streptomyces sp. NPDC058864. Next base: position 13,823 of record NZ_JBHYMQ010000050.1, read on the forward strand.
GGCCGGGCAGTCAATGCGCGGGCCGCACCGCCCGGTTGGACTGGCACGGACAGTGTGACGACCACGGGCGCCGGCCCGAGGGGGAGGAACCGATGGCGGACAGCTTCGAGCCCGCGCCGGCCGGTGGCGCGGAGCCCGGTACGGGCGCCGCGGGGGACACGGGCGTCGGCGGTGCGCCGCGCAAGGAGCCGATCAGGGTGCTCGTGGTGGACGACCACGCGTTGTTCCGCCGGGGTCTGGAGATCGTGCTCGCGCAGGAGGAGGACATCCAGGTCGTCGGCGAGGCGGGGGACGGCGCGGAGGCGACGGAGAAGGCCGCGGACCTGCTGCCGGACATCGTGCTGATGGACGTGCGGATGCCGAAGCGGGGCGGTATCGAGGCGTGCACCTCCATCAAGGAGGTGGCTCCCAGTGCGAAGATCATCATGCTGACGATGAGCGACGAGGAGGCCGACCTCTACGAGGCCATCAAGGCCGGGGCGACCGGCTACCTCCTCAAGGAGATCTCCACGGACGAGGTGGCCACGGCGATCCGCGCGGTGGCGGACGGCCAGTCGCAGATCAGCCCGTCGATGGCGTCGAAGCTGCTCACCGAGTTCAAGTCGATGATCCAGCGCACGGACGAGCGCCGGCTGGTGCCCGCCCCCCGGCTGACGGACCGTGAGCTGGAGGTGCTGAAGCTGGTCGCCACCGGTATGAACAACCGGGACATCGCCAAGGAGCTCTTCATCAGCGAGAACACGGTGAAGAACCACGTGCGGAACATCCTGGAGAAGCTGCAGTTGCACTCGCGGATGGAAGCCGTGGTGTACGCGATGCGGGAGAAGATCCTCGAGATCCGCTGAGCCGGGGCCGTCCGGTCAGGAGGCTGCGAGGGCTTCGGTCAGGGCGGCGGCGAGCTTGCGGTCGTCGAGCCGTTCGACGCGGACCTCCTCGCAGCCGACCCACGCGGCGGCCTCGCGCAGCGCCTGTGCCATGGGTTCGACGGCGCGTGCGGAGTCCAGTGAGACCTGACGGGCGATCAGGGTGTTTGCCTCGCGGGCCGGATCGGCGCGGCCGACCAGCCGGCCGCCGGCCAGCAGGGGCATCGCGAAGTAGCCGTGTATGCGCTTGGGCTTGGGGACGTACGCCTCCAGGCGGTGGGTGAAGCCGAAGATGCGCTCGGTGCGGGGCCGGTCCCAGATCAGGGAGTCGAAGGGGGAGAGCAGGGTCGTGCGGTGCCGGCCGCCGCGGGAGGCGTCGGCCAGTGCGGTGGGGTCGGCCCAGGCGGGCTTGCCGCCCCAGCCTTCGACCTGGACGGGGACGAGCCCGGTGTCGGCGATCACCGAGTCGACCTGCTCGCCCTTGACCCGGTGGTAGTCGGCGAGGTCGGCCCGGGTGGCGACGCCCAGTGCGGCGCCGGCCTGGGCGACCAGGCGGCGCAGGCATTCGGTGTCGTCGATGTCGTCGTGGAAGAGGGCGTCGGGGACGGCCCGCTCGGCGAGGTCGTAGACGCGCTTCCAGCCGCGCCGCCGGCTGCAGACGACGTCACCGGTGTCGAGCAGCCACTCCACCGCGATCTTCGTCTCGGACCAGTCCCACCAGGGGCCGCCGTTCTTTGCGCCGCCGAGTTCGGTCGAGGTCAGCGGGCCGTCGGTCTTGAGGCGGTCCAGGACGGCGGCGGTGGAGCGGTCGGCGTCCTGCATCACGTGCCAGCGGTGGCCGCGGGCCCGCCGGGCGCGGCGCCGGAAGGCGAAGTGCGGCCATTCCTCGATGGGCAGGATGCAGGCGGCGTGCGACCAGTACTCGAAGGCGTGGTTCTCCGTCCAGTACGCGGTCTCGACCGCTTCACGGCCGACGGCGCCGAGGCGTGCGTAGGGGATGAGCTCGTGGGAGCGGGCGAGCACGGAGATGGTGTCGAGCTGCACCGCGCCCAGCCGCCGCAGGACGCCGCGGACTCCGCCGCGGCGGTCCGGGGCGCCGAGGAAGCCCTGGGCGCGCAGGGCGGTCCGGCGGGCGTCGTCGGCGGAGAGGGCCACGGGCGTCGTCATGGGCCCACCCTAGAAGGCGCCACCGACAATCCGGTCCGTGCCGGGTCGCCGGGCCCTGCGCCGCGGACCGCCCGGGGGTCCGCGGCGCGGCCGTCGCCGCGCCCGCCCGGTCATCCGCCCTGGTAGGGGAGGTAGGCCGCCCCGCCGCTCAGACCGAGGTCGGAGGGGAGCAGGGAGCCGATCCAGGCGTCCCGGCGGGTGCCCTGGTGGATGATCTTGCCGCGCATGGTGCCCTCCATTTGGAAGCCCGTCTTGAGGGCGACGGCGCGGGAGCCGGCGTTGCCGGCCTCGGCGTACCACTCCAGGCGTTCCACGCCGAGCTCCTCGAAGGCCCAGCGGGCGACGGCGCGGGCGGCCTCGGCGGTGAGGCCGCGGCCGCGCTGTTCCTTGGCGGTCCAGTAGCCGAGTTCGGCCTGCCGTTCGGCGGTGTTGAGCTGGGCCAGCCGCACCAGCCCCATGGCGCCCACCAGGCGGCCCCCGTCGCGCGTGGTGACGGCGAAGTTGTAGACGGTGTCGTGGCGCCAGCCGTCGGGGCAGGTCCTGGTGACAAACTCCTGCGCGTGCTCGTGGGTGTACGGGGAGGGCACGGGGGTCCAGCGGGGGATCTCCGGGTCCTGGCAGGCGACGCGGACGGCCTCGGCGTCGTCCGGCCCGAAGGGGCGCAGCACGAGGCGGTCGGTGGTGAGGGTTATCGGCTCCATGGACCGGAGTATTCCTGAGCGGGGGGTACGGTCTCGACCGGAAAAGACCGGATCGTGGCAGGGATCGGCGGGGAGAACCGCCCGGCTTGGCGACGGACCTCCCGGCCCGCTGGTGTCCTCGCTTACGATGGCCGTTGCAGCGGGGTGTGACCTGCTGTGCCAGCGCGCGAAACCGTGCCAGGCCCGACCGGCAAGGAGCCAGCCTACGTGTCCGTCCTCAACAAGATCCTGCGTGCAGGCGAAGGCAAGATCCTGCGCAAGCTGCACCGCATCGCGGACCAGGTCAATTCCATTGAAGAGGACTTCGTCAATCTGACGGACGCCGAGCTGCGGGCGCTCACGGACGAGTACAAGGAGCGCTACGCCGACGGCGAGAGTCTGGACGACCTGCTCCCCGAGGCGTTCGCCACCGTCCGCGAGGCCGCCAAGCGCGTCCTGGGTCAGCGGCACTACGACGTCCAGATCATGGGTGGTGCGGCGCTGCACCTCGGTTATGTCGCCGAGATGCGCACCGGCGAGGGCAAGACCCTGGTCGGCACGCTGCCGACCTATCTGAACGCGCTGTCCGGCAAGGGTGTGCACCTGATCACCACCAACGACTACCTCGCCGAGCGCGACTCGGAGTGGATGGGCCGGGTGCACCGCTTCCTGGGCCTGCAGGTGGGCTGCATCCTGGCGAACATGACCCCGGCGCAGCGCCGCGAGCAGTACGCCTGTGACATCACCTACGGCACCAACAACGAGTTCGGCTTCGACTACCTGCGCGACAACATGGCGTGGTCGAAGGACGAACTGGTGCAGCGCGGTCACAACTTCGCGGTTGTGGACGAGGTGGACTCGATCCTGATCGACGAGGCCCGTACGCCGCTGATCATCTCCGGTCCGGCGGACCAGGCCACGAAGTGGTACTCGGACTTCGCCCGGCTGGTGACCCGCCTGAAGCCGGGTGAGGCCGGCGCCATGGGCAAGGCGGAGACCGGTGACTACGACTTCGACGAGAAGAAGCGCACTGTCGCCATCCACGAGGCCGGCGTGTCCAAGGTCGAGGACTGGCTGGGCATCGACAACCTCTACGAGTCGGTGAACACCCCGCTGGTGGGCTACCTGAACAACGCCATCAAGGCCAAGGAGCTCTACAAGAAGGACAAGGACTACGTCGTCATGGACGGCGAAGTCATGATCGTCGATGAGCACACCGGCCGTATCCTGGCCGGCCGCCGCTACAACGAGGGCATGCACCAGGCGATCGAGGCGAAGGAGGGGGTGGACATCAAGGACGAGAACCAGACGCTCGCCACGATCACCCTCCAGAACTTCTTCCGCCTGTACTCCAAGCTCTCGGGCATGACGGGTACGGCGATGACCGAGGCCGCGGAGTTCCACCAGATCTACAAGCTCGGCGTGGTCCCGATCCCGACCAACCGCAGCGTGCAGCGCAAGGACCGGGCGGACCTGATCTACCGCACCGAGGAGGCGAAGTTCGCGGCGGTCGTCGAGGACATCGTCGAGAAGCACGAGAAGGGCCAGCCGGTCCTGGTCGGCACCACCTCGGTCGAGAAGTCCGAGTACCTGTCGCAGCAGCTGAACAAGCGCGGCGTCCCGCACGAGGTGCTGAACGCCAAGCAGCACGAGCGTGAGGCGCAGATCGTCGCGCAGGCGGGCCGCAAGGGCGCAGTGACGGTGGCCACCAACATGGCCGGCCGCGGTACGGACATCAAGCTGGGCGGCAACCCGGACGACCTGGCCGAGGCGGAGCTGCGGCAGCGCGGTCTGGACCCGGTGGAGCACGTCGAGGAGTGGGCGGCGGCCCTGCCGGCGGCGCTGGAGCGCGCCGAGGCGGCGGTCAAGGCCGAGTTCGAGGAGGTCAAGGAGCTCGGCGGCCTCTACGTGCTGGGAACCGAGCGCCACGAGTCGCGGCGCATCGACAACCAGCTGCGCGGCCGCAGCGGCCGTCAGGGCGACCCGGGTGAGTCCCGCTTCTACCTCTCCCTCGGTGACGACCTGATGCGTCTGTTCAAGGCGCAGATGGTGGAGCGCGTGATGGCGATGGCCAACGTGCCCGACGACGTGCCGATCGAGAACAAGATGGTGACCCGCGCCATCGCCTCCGCCCAGTCGCAGGTCGAGCAGCAGAACTTCGAGATCCGCAAGAACGTCCTGAAGTACGACGAGGTGCTCAACCGGCAGCGCGAGGTCATCTACGGCGAGCGGCGCCGCGTTCTGGAGGGCGAGGACCTGCACGAGCAGGTGCAGCACTTCATGGACGACACGATCGACGACTACATCGCGATCGAGACGGCCGAGGGCTTCGCCGAGGACTGGGACCTGGACCGGCTGTGGGGTGCCTTCAAGCAGCTCTACCCGGTCACGGTGACCGTGGAGGACCTGGAGGACGCCGCGGGCGACCGGGCGGGCATCACCGCGGACTTCATCGCGGAGATGGCCAAGGACGACATCCACGAGCAGTACGACGGGCGTGAGCAGCAGCTCGGCTCGGAGATCATGCGCGAGCTGGAGCGGCGCGTGGTGCTGTCGGTGCTGGACCGCAAGTGGCGTGAGCACCTGTACGAGATGGACTACCTGCAGGAGGGCATCGGCCTGCGGGCGATGGCGCAGCGCGACCCGCTGGTGGAGTACCAGCGCGAGGGCTACGACATGTTCAAGGCCATGATGGACGGCATCAAGGAGGAGTCCGTCGGCTACCTGTTCAACCTGGAGGTCCAGGTCGAGCAGCAGGTCGAGGAGGTGCCGGTGGACGCCGGTGGCCCGCAGGACGCCGCTCCGACGCTGGTCAAGCAGGACGCCCGTCCGGAGATCCGGGCCAAGGGCCTGGAGGCCCCGAAGCGGGCCGACCGGCTGCACTTCTCCGCTCCCACGGTGGACGGCGAGGGCGGCGTCGTCGAGGGCGACTTCGAGAGCGACGCGGGCGCGGAGTCGGACGGCCTGACGCGGGCGGAGCGCCGCCGTGCGGCCAAGGGCGGCCGGCGCCGCAAGAAGTAGCGATCGCGCGTACCGGGGCCGGACTCCTGACGGGGTCCGGCCCCGGCGTGTGTCCCGGTTCGCGTCCCGGCGCGGTCAGTGTGCCTCGACGGCGGCGCAGCGCCAGCCGGCGCCGCTGCCGCCGCGCCCGGGGCCCTCACGCCCGGGGACCGGGGCGGACGCCGGGGTTTCGCGGCCGGCGCGCTCCAGCCGGAAGGCGAGGGCCCGTACGACGTGCGGGGTGAGCCGGACGACGGCGCTGACCTCGACGGCCGTGCCGTCCGGGACGGGGCAGACGCGCGGCGGCCCCAGCAGCCGCGGCAGGTGGCCGCGGGAGACGTAGCGCCAGTCGGCGCGGGCACCCACCAGGTCCCAGAGCCGGTCGTACGCCTCGGGCCGCATTCGTCCGGCGAGGCTGGTGATGGGCCGCCGTCCGGTGAGGACCTCCAGCAGCCGCCCGGCGAACCAGACGTGCGGTGGCAGGGCGGTGACGTGCCGCGCGGCCGAAGGCGCGGATGCGGATGCGGACGTGGACGTGGACGTGGACGTGGACGTGGATGCGGACGTGGGCGTGGGCGAAAGGACAGGCATGGTGTGGACCCCCGTGGTCTACCGGCTGGTAACCGGGTTCTACGGGGACGGGCGCGGTTGCGGGAAGCCGGGCCCGTGATGTCCGGGAGGCGGGGCGGGATTCACCTATCAGGGGTGGTGCGCCCGTATGCTGACGCCATGCGCGTCTACATCCCCACGACCCTCCCAGGCCTGGCCGAGGCGCACAAGGCGGGTGAGCTGGGCCCCGCACCGCTGGACGCCTTCGCCGTCACCCCGAGCCTGCGCGAGTGGTACGTCTCCGACGACATCGAGGAACTGGAGTACGCCGCGCTGACCCGCGCCGCCCAGGCCTCCCTGCGGCAGCTGGCCGCCACCCCGGACGCGCCCAGGCGGCGCGTGGTGGTCGCGGTGGACGTCGCCGACGGCGCCGTGGCCTTCGACCCCGACCGCGGCCTGGACCCCTCGGCGCTGGGCGCGGTGCGGCTGGCCGCACCGGTGCCGATGGCCAGGGCGGCCGCCGTCCACGCCGACGCCGACGACGCCGAGCAGGACGTCACGGCGGCCGCCGACGCCCTCGGTGCGGCCGACGCGGGTGACGACGACGCCCGCTTCACCGTCGACGGTGCCGAGGACCACGAGCTGCTCTGGTACGCCACCCAGGAGATCCCCTCGCTGATCGCGTGAGGTGACCGCGCGAACACGCCGCGATCGGATTTGACCTGGGCACTTGCCTTGAGGACATGGGGTCTGGGTACGGTTTCGGGTGTGAACGCGCATCTCGTGTGGGACTGGAACGGCACGCTGCTCCATGACATCGACGCGGTGATCGAGGCGACCAACGCCTCCTTCGCCGAGATCGGGCTGCCGCGGATCACGCTGGAGCGTTACCGCGAGCTGTACTGCGTGCCGGTCCCGCTGTTCTACGAGCGGCTCATGGGCCGCCTGCCCACCGAGGAGGAGTGGGAGGTGATGGACGACATCTTCCATCGCCACTACTGGACCCTCGCCGGTACGTGCGGCCTCGCCGAGGGCGCGGCGGAGATCCTGGCGCGGCGCCGCTACGAGGGGCTGACGCAGTCGCTGTGCTCCCTGGCGCCCCACGATCAACTGATACCGATCCTGCGCACGCACGGCATCGAGCACCACTTCGTGCGGGTGGACGGCCGCACCGAGGGCAGCCACAGCGGCAAGTCCGAGCAGATGGCGCGGCACGTCGCCGCGATGGAGGGCATAGCGGCGGACCGCATCGTGGTGATCGGCGACGCCGTCGACGACGCGGTGGCCGCCCGGCACGTCGGGGCCCTGGCGGTGCTCTACACCGGCGGCTCGCACAGCCGGGCCAGCCTGGAGACCGCGGGGGTGCCCGTGGTCGACACCCTGGAGGAGGCCGTGGAGACCGCCGAGGCCCTCGTCGCCGCCTGAGCCCGGCGCCCCCGCTGCCGGCCGTACGCCCCCACCGCCCGGGCCCCCACCGGGGACCCGGGCGGCGGCCGTCAGGTCACCGGCGCCTTGGAGCGCAGCACCGTGAGGAACTCGCGCATCCACGCAGGGTGGTCCGGCCAGGCCCGCGAGGAGACCACCACGCCGTCGACGACGGCCTCGGAGTCCTGGAAGCTCGCACCGGCCGCCTCCATGTCCATCTCCAGCGCCGGGTAGGCGGTGACGCGGCGCCCGCTGAGCGCGCCCACGGCCGCCGTCAGCAGGGGTCCGTGGCAGATCTGCGCGACGGGCTTGTCGGCGTCGAAGAACGCCTTGAGGACCTTGCGCAGCTCCGGGTCGTTGCGCAGGTACTCCGGGGCGCGCCCGCCGGGGATGACCACGGCCGCGTACTCGCCGGGCTCGACGTCCGCGAAGGACAGGTCGGCCGGCCAGGTGTAGCCGGGCTTCTCGGTGTAGGTGTCGAAGCCCTCCTCGAAGTCGTGGACGACGAACCTGAGCTTCTTGCGGCTGGGGGCCGCGATGTGCACCTCGTACCCCTCTTCGAGGAGCCGTTGGTACGGGTACATGACTTCCAGCGATTCCGCCGCGTCGCCGGTCACGATGAGGATCTTGGTGGCCATGGCTGGGTGTCCCGCCTCTCGCCGTCTGCTGTCCGTCCGCTGGGTGCTGCTGCCCTGCCGTCCCGCGCCTCGTGCTGCCGTCCCGCGCCTCGTGCTGCCGTCCCGCGCATCGGTCGTGTGAACGTCCTGGAACATCCCCGCGACGTTCCCCTCCTCAACCTGCACCCGCCCGGCCGGACTGTCCAGTTCGTCAAAGATTGGTTCGTGGTTTTGTACACAAAGAGCCCCTGACAGCCCCCCCGGCCGTAGCGATAGCCTTACAGCGTGATCAGCGCTGATCCACCGATCACCACTACCTACGTCACGCAATGGCGCGCGACAGGAGCATGAGGACATGCAGACCAAGCTGGACGAAGCAAAGGCCGAGCTGCTCGCACGGGCGGCCCGGGTAGCTGAGAACAGCCCGGCGGGGGGACAACCTGGCCAGGGCCTCGAGAAGGAGGCGCTGGGGGCCTTCCTCCAGCGCTACTACCTGCACAGCGCCCCGGAGGACCTGCTCGACCGCGACCCGGTGGACGTCTTCGGCGCCGCTGTGTCCCACCACCGTCTCGCCGAGGTGCGCCCGCAGGGAACGGCCAACGTCCGCGTGCACACCCCCTCGGTCGAGGAGAACGGCTGGACGTGCAGCCACACGGTCGTCGAGGTCGTCACCGACGACATGCCGTTCCTGGTCGACTCCGTCACCAACGAGCTGTCCCGGCAGGACCGCGCGATCCACGTCGTCGTCCACCCGCAGATGCTGGTGCGCCGTGACGTGACCGGGAAGCTGCTGGAGGTGCTGGACGCCGCGCCCGGGGACACCGCCGGTGTGCCGCACGACGTGCTGACCGAGTCCTGGATCCACGTGGAGATCGACCGCGAGACCGACCGCGAGGACCTGAAGCAGATCAGCACCGACCTGCGCCGGGTCCTGTCCGACGTCCGCGAGACAGTCGAGGACTGGCAGAAGATGCGCGACGCCGCGCTGCGCATCGCCGACGAGCTGGCCGCGACGCCGCCCGCGCTGCCCGAGCAGGAGGTCGGCGAGGCCTGGGAGCTGCTGCGCTGGCTCTCCGAGGACCACTTCACCTTCCTCGGCTACCGCGAGTACGCGCTGACCACGGAGACCACCCCCGAGGGCGAGGAGGACGTGCTCACCGCCGTCCCCGGCACCGGGCTCGGCATCCTGCGCTCCGACCCGCAGCACCGCGTGGAGGAGTCCGAGAGCGGCCACGCGGTGTCGCCGTCCTTCAACCGGCTGCCCGCGGACGCCCGCAAGAAGGCCCGCGAGAGCAAGCTGCTGATCCTCACCAAGGCCAACAGCCGCGCCACCGTGCACCGCCCGTCCTACCTCGACTACATCGGGGTGAAGAAGTTCGACGCCGACGGCAACGTGGTCGGCGAGCGCCGCTTCCTCGGCCTGTTCTCCTCGGCCGCCTACACCGAGTCCGTGCGCCGCGTGCCGGTGATCCGCCGCAAGGTGCAGGAGGTGCTGGACGGCGCGGGCTTCTCCCCGGACAGCCACGACGGCCGCGACCTGCTGCAGATCCTGGAGACCTACCCGCGCGACGAGCTGTTCCAGACCGGTCCGGACGAGCTGCGCGAGATCGTCACCAGCGTGCTCTACCTGCAGGAGCGCCGCCGGCTGCGGCTGTTCCTGCGCCAGGACGAGTACGGCCGCTACTTCTCGGCACTGGTCTACCTGCCCCGCGACCGCTACACCACGGGCGTGCGGCTGCGGCTGACCGACATCCTCAAGGAGGAGCTGAACGGCGTCACCGCGGACTTCACCGCCTGGAACACCGAGTCGGTGCTCTCCCGGCTGCACTTCGTTGTCCGTGTCGCTTCCGGCACCGCGCTGCCGCACCTGACCGACCGCGACATCGAGCGGATCGAGAACCGGCTCGCCGACGCCGCCCGTTCCTGGGCGGACGGCTTCGCCGAGGCGCTGACCTCCGAGTGCGGCGAGGAGCGCGCGGCCGAGCTGACCCGCCGCTACGCGCACGCCTTCCCCGACGGCTACCGCGCCGATTTCACTCCCCGCGCGGCCGTCGCCGACCTGCAGCACCTGGAGCGGCTCAACGGCGAGGACTTCTGCCTCAGCCTGTACGAGCCGGTCGGCGCCGCCCCCGACGAGCGCCGCTTCAAGATCTACCGCACCGGTGCCCCCGTCTCGCTGTCCGCGGTGCTGCCCGTGCTGCAGCGCCTGGGCGTCGAGGTCATCGACGAGCGCCCGTACGAGATGCGCCGCGCCGACGGCACCCGCGCCTGGATCTACGACTTCGGGCTGCGCATCGACCCCTCGCTGGGCGACCTCGGCGACGACGCCCGTGAGCGCTTCCAGGACGCCTTCACCGCGACCTGGACCGGGCAGGCCGAGAACGACGGCTTCAACTCCCTGGTGCTGCGCGCCGGGCTGACCTGGCGCCAGGCGATGGTGCTGCGGGCGTACGCCAAGTACCTGCGGCAGGCCGGCACGGCCTTCTCGCAGGACTACATGGAGGACACCCTCCGCAACAACGTCCACACCACGCGGCTGCTGGTCAACCTCTTCCAGGCCCGGCTCTCCCCGGACCACCAGCGGGCTGGCAGCGAGCTGACCGACGCGCTGCTGGAGGAGGTGGACGCCGCCCTGGAGCAGGTCGCCAGCCTGGACGAGGACCGCATCCTGCGTTCCTTCCTGACCCTCATCAAGGCGACGCTGCGCACCAACTACTTCCAGCGCGCCGACAGCGGCAAGCCGCACGCCTACGTGTCGATGAAGTTCGACCCGCAGGCGATCCCGGACCTGCCCGCGCCGCGCCCGGCGTTCGAGATCTGGGTGTACTCGCCGCGTGTGGAGGGCGTGCACCTGCGCTTCGGCAAGGTCGCCCGCGGCGGCCTGCGCTGGTCCGACCGGCGCGAGGACTTCCGCACCGAGATCCTCGGCCTGGTCAAGGCGCAGATGGTGAAGAACACCGTCATCGTGCCGGTCGGCGCCAAGGGCGGCTTCGTCGCCAAGCAGCTGCCGGACCCGGCCGCCGACCGCGAGGCGTGGCTGGCCGAGGGCATCGCCTCCTACAAGACCTTCATCTCCGGTCTGCTCGACGTCACCGACAACCTGGTCGCCGGGCAGGTCGTGCCGCCGGCCGACGTGGTCCGCCACGACGGCGACGACACCTACCTGGTGGTCGCCGCCGACAAGGGCACCGCCTCCTTCTCGGACATCGCCAACGAGGTCGCCACCTCCTACGGCTTCTGGCTCGGCGACGCCTTCGCCTCCGGCGGCTCGGTCGGCTACGACCACAAGAAGATGGGCATCACCGCCCGCGGTGCCTGGGAGTCGGTCAAGCGGCACTTCCGCGAGACGGGCCACGACACGCAGAGCGAGGACTTCACCGTCGTCGGCGTCGGCGACATGTCCGGTGACGTCTTCGGCAACGGCATGCTGCTCAGCGAGCACATCCGGCTGGTCGCCGCCTTCGACCACCGGCACATCTTCATCGACCCCGACCCGGACGCGGCGAGCTCGTATGCCGAGCGCCGGCGGATGTTCGAGCTGCCGCGCTCCTCGTGGGCGGACTACGACACCAAGCTGATCTCGCACGGCGGCGGGATCTACCCGCGCAGTGCCAAGGCGATCACGCTCACCCCGCAGATCCGCAGGGCGCTCGGCATCGAGCAGCCGGTGGCGAAGATGACCCCGGCCGACCTGATGAAGGCGATCCTCAAGGCCCCGGTGGACCTGCTGTGGAACGGCGGCATCGGCACCTACGTGAAGGCTGCCACCGAGACCCACCTGGACGTGGGGGACAAGGCCAACGACGCGATCCGCGTGGACGGCGGCGAGCTGCGCGTCAAGGTCGTCGGTGAGGGCGGCAACCTGGGCCTGACCCAGCTGGGCCGGATCGAGTTCGCCCAGACCGGTGGCCGGGTCAACACCGACGCCATCGACAACAGCGCCGGTGTGGACGCCTCCGACCACGAGGTCAACATCAAGATCCTGGTCAACGCGGTCGTCGCCGAGGGCGACCTGACGGTCAAGCAGCGCAACTCGCTGCTGGCCGAGATGACCGACGAGGTCGGCTCCCTGGTGCTGCGCAACAACTACGCGCAGAACGTGGCGCTGGCCAACGGCATGGCCCAGTCCGCCAGTCTGCTCCACGCCCACCAGCGCTACCTGCGCAAGCTGGTCCGCGACGGCAAGCTGGACCGGGCGCTGGAGTTCCTGCCCTCCGACCGGCAGATCCGTGAGCGGCTGGGCGCCGGACACGGCCTGACCCAGCCGGAGATGGCCGTCCTCCTCGCCTACACGAAGATCACCGTGGCGGAGGAGCTGCTCGGCACCGGCCTGCCCGACGACGCGTACCTGCGGCAGCTGCTCGACGCGTACTTCCCCAAGGCGCTGCACGAGCGGTTCCGGGGGCAGATCGACGGGCACGCGCTGCGGCGCGAGATCGTCACGACGGTGCTGGTCAACGACACCGTCAACACCGGCGGCACGACCTTCCTGCACCGCTTCAAGGAGGAGACCGGGGCCACCACCGAGGAGATCGTGCGGGCGCACACCGCGGCGCGCGCCATCTTCGGCCTGGGCGGCATCTGGGACGAGGTGGAGGCGCTGGACACGGTCGTCCCGGCCGACGTCCAGACCCGGATCCGGCTGCACTCGCGGCGGCTGGTCGAGCGCGGCACCCGCTGGCTGCTGAACAACCGGCCGCAGCCGCTGGCGATCGCCGAGACGATCGACTTCTTCCGCGAGGGCGTCGCCACGGTGTGGGCGGTGCTGCCGAAGCTGCTGCGCGGCGCGGACCTGGAGTGGTACCAGTCGATCCACGACGAGCTGACCGGCTCGGGTGTGCCGGAGGAGCTGGCGACGCGGGTCGCCGGACTCTCCTCGGCCTTCCCGACGCTCGACATCGTCGACGTCGCCGACCGGACCGGCAAGGACCCGCTGTCGGTCGCCGAGGTCTACTACGACCTCGCCGACCGGCTGCAGATCACGCAGCTGCTCGACCGGATCATCGAGCTGCCGCGCGCCGACCGCTGGCACTCCATGGCCCGGGCGTCGATCCGCGAGGACCTGTTCGCGGCGCACGCGGCGCTCACCCAGGACGTGCTGTCCGTCGGCAACGGCTCCTCCACCCCGGAGCAGCGCTACCAGGCGTGGGAGGAGTCCAACAGTGCGCTGATCGGGCGCGCCAGGACGACCCTGGACGAGATCCAGGGCTCGGAGAGCTTCGACCTGGCGAACCTGTCGGTGGCGATGCGGACGATCCGCTCGCTGCTGCGCGCCCGCCGCTGAGGCCTGAGGCCTGAGGCCTGAGGCCTGACGCCTGACGGCGACACCGCGACGGCAGGGGCCGGGGAGCGTGCTCCCCGGCCCCTGCCGCGTGGAAGGGCTCAGCCGACCCGGTACAGCCGTTCGCCGGTGCGCGGGCCCCGGGCGACCTGGGTGCCGCCCGGCGGGGCCGGGTCGCCGGGCCCGGTCATCACCCACTTCACGTGGTAGCGGCGGGCGATGTCCAGGCGCTGGTCCACGGGCGTCGCGGGGGACAGGTAGGCGCGCACGTCCTCCTCGCGGCGCTCGCGGTCGGCCGCCGTGGTCGACGGGTCCGGCCAGGCCGGTGACACCAGGAACGCGCCGTAGGCGGGCATGACGTGCTTGGGGTTGTAGCCGTCGGTCAGGAGGACGTCTCCGGCGGCGATGTGCGCCTGCGCCCACAGGTAGCCGGGCCAGGTGCTCAGCCGCTGCAGGTGCAGCGCGGGCGGCACGTAGCGTGCCGGCACGACCGCGCCCGCCTGCGCCAGCAGGCCCGCGCAGGCCGCCACCGCCGCCAGTGGCGCCAGCACGGTGCGCAGCGCTGTCCACGGCGGGGCCTCGGCGAGCTCCACGGCCAGCGCGAACTGCAGCGGCACCAGCAGCAGCCCGAAGATCCGCCCGAAGGAGTAGGAGCCGCTGAGCCAGCCGTAGGCGGCGACGGCGCAGTCGGCGGCGAACATCAGCACCAGCGGGTCGAAGCGGTTCACCCGCAGCCGGCACAGCAGCGCTGGCAGCCCGGCCAGGGCCAGGCCGTACCACTGCCACAGGTCCGCGTACAGCCGCCGGTGGACGTCGTCGACGGTGGGGTCGCCGAGCAGCGAGGAGAGGCTGAAGTACGGCCACCAGGCGGCGACCGCGAAGGCGACCGCGCCGGTCAGCGCCCACCGGCCGAGGACCCCGGCGGCCACGGGCATGCGCTGCATGCCGATGACGATGGCGAGCACGCCGATGACGGTGCCCATCGCGGTGAAGGGGTGCACCAGCAGCACGATCCCGATGAGCAGCCCGAGCCAGGCGTGCAGCCACGTCCCCGCGACGCCGCGCCGGGCCGCCCGCGCGGTGAGCGCCCACACCCAGAACGTCACACCGACGGCGAAGGCACTGGGGTAGGTCAGCCCGCGGATCATCGACTGCAGGCCGAGGAAGCCGCTCCACTCCTTGTGCTGCGGCCCCCACAGCAGGACGAACGCGGCGAGCGCCAGCACCGGCGCCCAGCGCCGGCGGCTGAGCACCCTGGTGAAGGCGCCGACGCCGGTGACGACGAGCGCCAGGTTGACCGGGCCGCACCCCCTGAGCAGCTGCCAGCCGGGTACGCCGGTCAGCTTCGACAGCAGTCCCAGCGCCACGGTGTACGGGGTGAAGTACGGGCTGCCGGTGCCCGGCACGTCGAGCAGCGGGTTGGCCGGGTGCCGCCAGTCCGCGGCGATCCGCTCGATCGCGGCGGCGTGCTGCCCGAAGTCGGAGGCGACCGGCGACTGCCAGGCGCGGTAGGCCACCACCGCCCAGAAGAGGGTGCCGAGGATCAGGTACGGCGAGGGCCTGCGCACGTCCCGCAGCTCGTACGCCCGGATCCGCCAGTCCCGCTGGGTCAGCACGCCGGTCACCGCAGCCCTCCCGGCCGTCGTCCGCTCGTCACCTCGTCCCCTCGATGCTTGATCGTGACGGGCGCCGCTGCATCCCGGCGGGGCCCGTACGGGGCGTCGCTACGGCCGTGCGGCGGCCTCCTGCGGCCCGGAGCGCGGCTCGTCCAGCGGGGTGCCTGCCAGGAGCGCGGGGGCGGGGGCGGGGGTGCGGGCCTCCAGAGGCACGACGGGCAGCGGCTCGGACTCGCCGAGGAAGACCCGCCGTACGACCCGCTCGGCGGCCCTGCCGTCGTCGAAGGCGCAGAAGCGGCGGCGGAACGCGGCCCGCAGCCCGGCCGCCTCGGGACTGTTCCACGCGCCGTCGCGGAAGGCGGCGATCAGTTCGTCGTCGCTGGTGGAGACCGCGCCGGGGGTCTCGCCCGGGGCGCCCGACAGCAGGTCGAAGTAGACGCCGCGGCTTTCCCGGTAGACCGGCCAGTCGTCGGCGTGGACGACGATGGGGCGGTCGAGGAGCGCGTAGTCGAACATGATCGACGAGTAGTCGGTGACGAGGGCGTCGGCGGCCAGGCACAGCTGCTCGACCGAGGGGTGCCGGGACACGTCGACCAGCAGGCCCTCCTCGTGCAGCGCCCTCAGCCGGGAGTCCTCGCCGTGGAAGTAGTGGATGCGGGTCAGCAGGACGAAGTCCTCGCCGAGCGCCCGGCACACCCGCTCCACGTCCAGCCGCGGCACGAAGTTGCGCTGGTAGTCGCGGGTCGTCGGCGCGTACAGGACGGCGGTGCGGCCGGGGGCGATGCCCAGGGCGGCGCGGGCGTGGGCGACCTCGGCGGCGCCGGCGGTCAGGAAGACGTCGTTGCGCGGGTAGCCGGTCTCCAGGTGCTGCCAGGAGGAGGGGTAGACGCGCTCCCAGACCTCGCTGGAGTGCGGGTTGGAGGACAGGCTGTAGTCCCAGCGGTCCACCCGCTCCAGCAGGCGGCGGAAGCTCATGCCCTTGGCGGAGGCGGGGTAGCGCTGCTGGTCGATGCCCATCTTCTTCAGCGGCGTGCCGTGGTGGGTCTGCAGGTGGACGCTGCCGGGCCGCTTGCGCACGTCGTTGGGGAAGTTGACGTTGCTGATCAGGTACGTGGCCCGGGCCATCAGCCGCCAGTAGCGCCGGGTGCGCGGTACGACGTAGTCCACGCCCTTGGGGACCCGCGGGACGTCGGACTTGCGGACCAGCCACACGCCGTGGACGCCCGGGGCGATCTCGCGCGCCTTGTGGTAGATCGCGGCCGGGTTGCAGAACACCCCGCGGTCCCAGTACGCCGAGTACACCGCGAGGTTGGGGTCGAGCGGCCGCCGCAGGTGGTAGGCGTACAGGGCGGCCTTGGCCCGGTGCGCGGCCTGCCGGCGCAGCCGCCGCCTGCGCCGGGTCAGTTCCTTGCGGACGCCGCGCGGCACGTCGCCAAGCCGGGCCAGCAGCCAGCTGCCGCGGGCCAGCCGCCGGTAGCCGAGGGCCTTGTCCGCGGGCGGCACGAACCCCTCCGGGAGGTGGCGGGCGTACCAGCGGGCCGCGAGCCGGAAGAACTCGCCGCGCAGCCGCGGCGGGATCCGGTCGGGGTTGCCGAGGCAGAACAGGAAGTGGCTGACGGCCCGTTCGAACAGCATCGGCCGCAGCGGCGCGAGGTGCTCGCGGCCGGGCCCGTCGAGGAAGTCGAAGAGCCGGGTGTACTGGTCGAGGATGACGAAGTGGTTGCGGCCCGGGCTGCGGGTGCTGGCCCCGCTGCGCCGCTGCCGGTACTCCAGCACCGCCCGGGCCAGGCAGGAGATCCGCTCGGCGCTCAGCATCGTCTGGTAGGAGACGAGGGCGTCCTCGTAGATGCCGTCGCTGAAGGCGAAGCCGTGCTCCCGGTAGAAGGCGCGGCGGTAGACCCGGTTGGAGGTCATCGCGAACAGCCGAAGGAACTCGGGGCGTTCGGTGATCCGGAAGACGTCGGTGCCGGCCGAGGCGAGCAGGTCCCCGAAGACGCTCTTCTCGGACGCCTCCCACCAGTAGGTGCGCACGTGGTCGAAGTAGAGGATGTCCGGGTCGCCGTCCTGCTTCAGCCGCTCGGCGACCGCCTCCAGGGAACCGGGCGCGAGGGTGTCGTCGCCGTCGAGGAAGAGCAGGTAGTCGCCGGTGGCCCGCTCGGCACCGGTGTTGCGGGCCCGCCCCACGCCACGGTTCTCCTGGTGGTGCAGCGCGATCACCCGGGAGTCGCGGGCCGCGTACTCGTCGAGGATGCGGCCGCAGTGGTCCGGCGAGCGGTCGTCGACCGCGATCACCTCGAGGTCGGGCAGTGACTGCGACAGCACCGAGTCGAGGCAGGCGCGCAGGTAGCCCTGCACCTGGTGGACCGGGACGATGACGGAGAAGCGGGGCATGTGGATCCTGGGTTCCCTCAGGGTCGGTGACGGTCGGGTTCGAGCAGCCGGTCGACGGCGCGGGCCGCCGCACCGCCGTCGTCGAGGTGGCAGAACGTCGCGCGGAAGTGGGCGTACGCGTCGGCGCTGTGCCGCGCCACGGTGCCCAGGTCGCGCAGCGCGCCCGCCAGTTCGGCGGTGGACTGCAGCAGCGGGCCGGGGGCCTGGGCCTCGAAGTCGGGGTAGAAGCCGCGCAGGGTGTCGCGGAAGTGCTCCAGGTCGGGGACGAGGAAGAGCATCGGCCGGCCGGTGTTGGCGAAGTCGGCCGCCGGTGACGCGTAGTCGGTGACCAGGACGTCGGCGAGCAGCAGCAGCTCCGCCACGTCCGGGTGGGAGGAGACGTCGCGCACGAATCCGGAGCGCGGGGTGCGGACGCGGTCGGCGACCAGGGGGTGGGAGCGGAAGAGCAGCACGTGGTCGGCGCCCAGGGCGCGTTCGGCCGCCGCCAGGTCCAGGTGCGGCGACATGCGGTAGTGCTCGGCGTCGTACGCCAGGTCGTCCCGGCGGGTCGGCGCGTACAGCACGACCGTGCGGTCCCCGGGGATCCGCAGCCGGTCGCGCAGCGCAGCGGCGACCTTGTCGCGGTCGTCGGCGAAGAGCACGTCCGTGCGGGGCAGTCCCGTCTCGGCGACCGGGCCGTCGTAGCCGAGCGCGGCGCGCAGCAGCGGGGTGCTGTGGGCGTTCGGCGACAGCAGCAGGCTCCACTGGGCGCCGGGGTCGCGCGGCGGGCGGGGCAGGTGCACCAGGTCCGCGCACAGGGTGCCGTCGAGGTCCCGGCCGGTGCGCTTGAGGGGGGTGCCGTGCCAGGTCTGCAGCACGGTCTGGTCCGGGCGGCGCACGAACCACTCCGGCAGGTGCGTGTTGGTGACGACGTAACGGCTGCGGGCGAGCGCCTCGTACCAGGCGGCGCTGTGCAGCACGACCGGCCGGGCGGTCGCGGGCGGGGGAGCCTGGCCGTCCCTGACCACCCACAGGTGCTCCAGGCCGTCCGCGGCGCGGCGGCGCAGCAGCTCCTCGTGGACGGCGCGCGGCGAGTCCCCGTACGCCCGCCCGTCGAAGGCGCTGTAGAGCACCGCCTCGCGGCGCGGCAGGCCGCGGGTGCGGGGGTGGTGGGTCTCGCGGAGCACGCGCTGCCGGTACGGGCCGCGCTGCGGCTCCGGCACCGTGGGCCGGGCGTCGAGGAACAGCCGGTCGTGGAAGCGCCGGTCGACGGAGAAGGACTTGCCGCCCGCCTCCGCGGCCATCGGCAGCGCCTCGAAGACCCCGGGCGCCACCCGCACCGCCGCTTCCGTGCCCGCGCTGTCGCGCAGGTGCAGGTACCAGCGGCCGGCGGGCAGCGGGACGGTGCCGGCGAGGGACTCCAGCGTGCCGGGACGCAGCGTGGCGGTGAAACGGCGCCCCTCGTGCGGGCCCGGCCCCGCGGCGTCCTCCGGCACGGCCGGCAGCGGCGGGATGGCGCTGGACGGCGAGGGGAAGCCGGGCCGGCGTCCCGGCAGGCCGTCGGACTGCACCGGAACGGAGTGCTCCACGCGGTGCGTGCCGTGCCGCAGCACCAGCTCGGCCGGGCCGGGCGCGGAGCCGGGGGCGAGACGTCCCGCCACGATCAGGGCGCCCTCCGCGGTCCAGCCGATGGCGTCGGCCACCGGCTGCGGGGTGCGGTCGCGCAGCACCAGCTTCCCCGACGCCTTCGCCTCGACCAGCAGCCGCCTCGGCGTCCCGCCGAGACGGGGGTCGCTGCCCAGGTCGTAGTGCCCGGCGGGCAGCGCGCCGTCGAGGTGGACGGGGTCGGCGTGCCCGGGGCGCAGCAGCGCGACGTCCCAGCTGTCGGTGTCCTCGGGGCGGATCTCCTTGGGGCCGGCGTCGAGCGCGGGCCGGGCGGCCGCCAGGACGGCGAGGGGCACGCGGACCCGGCGGACGCCGTCGTCCGCCTCCCCGGAGGCCGCCGGCTCCAGCGGGTACTCCAGCACGGCCGGCGTCGCGGAGTGCGTCAGCCGTACCGCCGTCGCCTCCGGCGCGCCCGTGAAGTCCAGTTCCAGCGCGGCGCCGTCGGCGGTCGCCCGGTGCCCGGTCAGCCGCCGCACCTCCGGCTCCATCGACAGGTGCAGCCGCCCCTGCCGGTAGTACGGCACGAGCCGCATGCCGCCGCCGGCCGCGTACGACGGCGGGGACGCCCCCGAGCCCGCTTCCGCGGCCCGCAGGGCCGCCCTGCGGATGACCCCCTTCGCCGCGACGACCACCCCGAGCCGCCAGCGGCCGGCCCGCGGTTCGCCCTGCCGGAGGCCGGTGGCCAGCCGTGCCGGGTCGATGGTGATCTCGAAGCCCGACCAGTCGTAGCAGTGTTCCTCCTGGCGCGAGTTGAGGGTCGCGGCGGGCTCCTGCCGGATCCTGACCGGCAGCAGCACCACCTTGGCCCGGCGGCCGTGGCCGTGGACGGCGACGGCGGTGATGTGCGCGGCGCCCTTGCGGTCCGCGTCGATGTTGCGCAGGTAGGCGTAGCCGCGCAGGACGAGCCGGCCGTTCTCCCGTACGACCTCGCGCACCCGCGCCCGGACGGGGAAGTCCGAGCGCCGCAGCCGGGCCGCGGCGGCCGGCAGCGCGATCCGGCCGCCGTCCGCGCCGCGCAGCACCGCCCGCTTGCGCAGCGGCGGGCCCGCGACGCCGAAGCCGGCGGAGTTGCGCTGCTCGTGGTCGAGCACCGCCAGCAGGTCGTCGAGGCGGTCCTTGAGGATCAGGTGCCACTTGATGCGCAGCCCGGCGGGCAGCTCAGGGAAGAGGGTGGGGTCGACCCGGGTGAGCCAGTCGCGGCAGCGGTCCATGAAGACCCGCCGGTACTCGGGGCCGGCCATCGGCAGGGCGTCGATGAAGTACAGCAGGTCGTCCGTGAGGACCGAGCGGTCGTAGGCGCGCTTGTAGGAGGTCCAGCGGGTGCGGGCCGGGTCTCCGAGGAATCGGCTGACGTGGTCGACGGCGGCGATCCGGTCGCGCACGCCCTTGACGTCGGTGCGGCGCCGGGTGATCGAACCCTCGCGGATCCGCCAGTAGTAGACGTGCTCGTGGGCCACGTCGACGGCGTCGGCGAGGAAGTGCGCGGGGATGGTGAGCGGGGTGTCCTCGTAGAGCACCCCCTCGGGGAAGGCGAGGCGGTGGCGCTCCCAGAAGGAGCGGCGGAAGACCTTGTTCCAGGCGACCCGGTCCGACAGCAGGCTCAGGTCCCGCGTGACGTGGGTGCCGATGACGGTGCGGGTCATGTCCCGGTGCTGCCAGGCCTGGCTGCGGCCGTCGGCGGTCAGCCGCCACACGTTGCCGGTCGCGAAGTCCGAGCCCGAACCGTCCAGCAGCCCCACCAGGTTCTCGTAGGCGCGCGGCGGCAGGATGTCGTCGCTGTCCAGGAAGCACAGGTACTCGGTGCGCGGGTCGGCGTGGCGGGTGCCGGTGTTGCGGGCGTGGCCCAGCCCGCCGTTGTCCTGCCGGACCAGCCGGAAGCGCGGGTCGCGCTCGGCGAAGCCCTGGGCGATCTCCGGACCGGAGTCGGTGGAGCCGTCGTCGACCATGACCACGTCGAGCGCGTCGAAGGTCTGCGCGGCGACCGATCGCAGGCACTCCTCCAGCCAGCTCTCGACGTTGTGGACCGGAACGACGACCGTGAGGCGGGGCGTGCGCGACACCATGGTGACGTGGCCCTTTCCGGACGAGGGCGACAGGGGGGCGAGGGGTTCAACTCGCGACCGCCTCCTCGGTCACCTCGCCTGCGCCTTTCGGGTGATCCACCGGGCGCCGGGGGCCGCCGCTGCTTACGCTCGGCGCTATGCCTCGGTTCAGTGTGATCGTCCCGGTGTGGAAGGCCCAGGGCTACGTCCGTGCGTGCCTGGAGTCGGTGCTCGGGCAGCGGTACGCGGACCTGGAGGTCATCACGGTCGACGACTGCTCGCCCGACGGGTCGGCCGCCGTCGTCGAGGAGGTCGCCGCCAACGACCCCAGGGTGCTCCTGCTGCGGCAGCCCCGCAACGGCGGTGCGGGCCCCGCACGGGACGCCGGGGCGGCCCGTGCCGGCGGCGACTACCTGCTCTTCCTCGACGCCGACGACCTCCTCGCGCCGGGCGCCCTGGCCGCCCTCGACGCACGGCTGCGGGCCACCGGCGACCCGGAGGTGCTGCTCTTCGACCACGACCGGCTCGATGTGTGGGAGCACCGCTCGGAGAGCGGCGACGGCCCTTTCCTGCACGACGCCGCCCTCGCCGGGCACGCCGTCTTCCGGGCCACCGAGCGCCCCGGGTGCCTGACCGTCCTGCCCGCCGCCTGGAACCGGGTGGTGCGCCGCGACTACTGGGCCGGTTTCGGGTTCGGCACGGGCCCGTACGAGGACGTCCCGGTGGCGTACGAGATGCTGCTCGCCGCCCCGCGCATCGCCTGCCTGGACCGGGTCTGCGTCACCTGGCGCAAGCGCCGCCACGGCAGCTTCTCCAGCACGCCGGGCCCACAGCACCTCGCCGTCGCCGACCGGTACGACGCCCTGCTGGCCCGGCACGACCTGCCGGTGCTGCGCGCCGAGCGGGACCGGCGGCTGCTGGCCGTCCTGGACGATCCCGGGCGGCTGCGCCCGGGAGACCGCGCCGCGTTCTTCCGCCGCGCCGGGCTGCCCGGCAGCTTCGCCGCCCACCGCGCGGCGGAGCTGCACGCCGACGCGGCCCGGCGGCTGCGCGCCCGCCGCAACGCGGCCGCCCGCGAGGTGTACCGCCGCTGGTACGCCCTGGAACGCCGCCGCCCGCTCGACGACGACCTGGTGGTGTACGCGGCGTACTGGAACCGGGGGGTGCTGTGCAGCCCCGCCGCGATCTACCACAAGGCCCGTGAGCTCGCCCCGCACCTGCACGGGGTGTGGGTGGTCCGGCGCGGGGAGCGGGAGACGGTCCCCGAGGGCGTCGACCGGGTGGAGGTGAACTCGCGCCGCTACTGGGAACTGCTGGCCCGCGCCCGCTTCCTGGTGAACAACGCCAACTTCACCGGCGAGGTCGTCAAGCGCCCCGGCCAGGTCTACCTGCAGACCCACCACGGCACCCCGCTCAAGCACATGGGCATGGACCTGCGCGCCCACCCGGCGGTGGCCAAGGGCATGAGCTTCCGCCGCCTGCTGGACCACGCCGACCAGTGGGACTACTCGCTGTCCGCCAACCCCCACTCCAGCGAGGTCTGGGAACGGGTCTACCCCGGCGGCTACCTGACGCTGCCCACCGGCTACCCCCGCAACGACGCCTACTTCACGGCCGGCGCCGAGGACGTGCGCCGGATCCGGGCCCGGCTGGGCATCCCGGACGGGGTCAGGGCGATCCTGTACGCCCCCACGCACCGCGACTACCAGCGGGAGTTCGTCCCGCAGCTGGACCTCGCCCGGCTGTGCCGGGCGCTGGGCCGCGAGTACCTGGTGCTGGTCCGCGCGCACTACTTCTACCCGGGGGCCGGCCCGGCGGCGCTGCCGGAGGGGGCGCTGGACGTCTCCGCGCACACCCCGCTGGAGGAGCTGTGCCTGGCCTCCGACGCCCTGCTCACCGACTACTCCTCCCTGATGTTCGACTACGCGGGCCTGGACCGCCCGATCGTGGTGCACGCCGCCGACTGGGAGGTCTACCGGGCCGCCCGCGGGGTCTACTTCGACCTGGTCTCGGGGCGCCCCGGCGACACCCCGGGCGTCGTCGCCCGCGACGAGGCCGGCATCGCCACCGCCTTCCGCTCCGGCGCCTGGTCCTCGCCCGATGCCGCCGGACTCCGGGCGGCCTTCCGGGCCCGTTTCTGCCCCTGGGACGACGGCCGCGCCGCCGAACGCGCCGTACGCCGCGTACTGCTGGGCGAACGCGAACTGCTGCCCGTCCTCAAACCGGACGAGCGCACCCCCGCCCCGCCGCCGGGGTGAGCCCGCGGCGGCCGGGGCGCGGGAGTGACGCGGGCGGGGCTACGGGCGGGCCGGCGGGGCGGGGGTGCGGCGCTCCGGGGGGAGGGCGGAGGGCTGGCCGCCGTCCTCCCCGAGGAAGACGCGGCGCACGACCCGCTCGGCGGCGTGGCCGTCGTCGTACGGGCAGAAGCGGGCCCGGAACGCGGCGCGCAGCCGGGCCGAACGCGGGCCGCGCCAGGTGTCGGTGGTGAGGATGGACAGGAGTTCGTCCTCGCTGCGGGCGACGGGCCCGGGGGCCTCGGCGGTGATGTCGAAGTAGGTGCCGCGGGCGGCCCGGTAGGCCGTCCAGTCCCCGGCGTGGACGACGATCGGGCGGTCCAGGCCCGCGTAGTCGAACATCAGGGAGGAGTAGTCGGTCACCAGGGCGTCCGCGGCCAGGCACAGCTCCTGGACCGAGGGGTGGGCGGAGACGTCCAGCACGGTGTCCGGCAGCCCCTCGGGCAGCGTGGCCGTGCCCGCGTCGCCGTCCGGCGCGCGGTACAGGACGACGTGGCCCGGGCCGAGTTCGCGGGCCAGCCGGGCCAGGTCGACGGGCGGGTGGAAGCCGCGCCGGTAGTCGCGGTGCGCGGGGGCGTACAGGATCGCGGTGGACCCCGCCGGGACGCCGAGGCCGGCGCGGATCCGCCGCACGTCGTCGGCGTCGGCGCGCAGCAGGACGTCGTTGCCGGGCCGGCCGTGCTCAAGGGTGGTGTAGCCGGCGGGGTAGGCCCTTTCCCAGACCACCGTCGAGTGCGGGTTGGCGGACAGGCAGAAGTCCCAGCGGTCGGTGTGGGCGAGCATCCGGGCGAAGTCCCGGCCCGCCGAGGCGGCCGGGTGGCCCTGGACGTCCAGGCCCGTGCGGCCGAGCGGGGTTCCCTGGTGGGTGTGGAGGTTCACCTGGCCGCGTCGCTTGCGGTAGGCGTGCGGGAAGTTGACGTCGTTGACCAGGTAGGTGGCGCGCGCCAGCGCCGTCCAGTAGGCGGGCGAGCCCGGCTGCAGCCGGCGTACGCCGCGCGGCAGGGTGTGCGCGTGGGCCGGGGTGGTGATCCACGCGGTGCGGATGTGCGGGGCCAGGTCGCGGACGCCGGCCTCCAGGGCGGCGGGGTCGCCGCCGTAGCCGTCGTAGCGGCGGGCCGCGAAGACCGCGAGGTCCGGGTCGAGGCGGCGGTGCCGCTGGACCCGGTAGTGCAGCCGCAGGCCCGCCTCCCGGGCCGCCCGGGCGGCGTCCTTCGCCAGCCGCCGCAGCCTCCTGCGCAGCGCGTTGGCGGTGCGTACGGCGTCGAAGACCTGCCGCGCGCCAAGCCGTACGAGCAGCCGGCGCGCGCCGCCGGGGACACCGTGCGGGCGGGGGCCGGGCTCCTGCGGGCGGTAGCGGCGGAAGTGGACGCTGCAGCGCTGGAAGTAGACGCCCCGGGCCGAGCGGGGCAGCCGGCCGGGGGTGTTGTAGACCGCCAGCAGGTGGTCGGTCATCCGGCCGAAGAGGGCGGGCCGCCAGCCGTCGAGGCCGGGGTTGCGGTCGAGGAAGGCGAAGACCCGGTCGTACTGGTCGAAGACGTCGAAGTGGCGGCTGCTGGTGGTGCGCAGGATGCTGCCCCGGCGGCGCTGCCGGTAGTGCACGCAGACCCGGTCGAGCACCGCGATGCTGCGGGCGGCCAGCAGCACGGGGTAGGTCCAGGGGACGTCCTCGTACCAGCCGGGCGGGAAGGCGAAGTCGCGGCGCTGCACGAACTCCCGCCGGTACGCCTTGTTCCAGGCGACCGGCAGCAGCCGCAGCAGTTCGGGGCGGTCGTCGAGGGGCCCGGCGGGGCGGCCGTCCTGGGCGAGCAGCGCGGCGCGCTGGTTGCGCACGACGCGGCCGTCCCAGTAGGTGCGGGCGTAGTCGTAGACCAGCACGTCCGGCTCCGCGGTCTCCTTCAGGCGGTCGGCGAGGGCCTGCAGGGAGCCGGGGGCGAGGGTGTCGTCGCTGTCGAGGAAGAGCAGGTAGTCCCCGGTGGCGCGGGCGGTTCCGGCGTTGCGGGCCGGGCCGAGGCCCACGTTCTCCTTCAGGTGCAGGACGGTCACCCGGCGGTCGCGGGCCGCGAAGGCGTCGAGGATGGCACCGCTCGCGTCGGGGGAGCGGTCGTCGACGGCGATCACCTCGAAGTCCGAGAAGCTCTGGCCGAGCACGGACTCCAGGCACTCGTGCAGGTAGGCCTGCACCTTGTGGGCGGGGACGATGACGCTGAACCGGGGCAAGGCAGCACATCCGTAATGTCGGCTTACGCGGCGTATGCCCGTTATATCCCGGGCATGCGCCGCGTACGGCGACCCGTCCGGCGACGGAGTGTTGCCCCCTGACCTGCGGTGCTGCGCGGGGCTACTTCACGGCGCCCGCCATGACGCCGGAGACGAACTGGCGCTGGAAGGCGAAGAAGACCACGAGCGGGACCACCATCGACACGAAGGCCCCCGGCGCCAGGACGTCGATGTTGTTGCCGAACTGCCGGACCTGCTGCTGCAGCGCGACCGTGATCGGCTGCGAGCCGGTGTTGGAGAAGATCAGCGCCACCAGCATGTCGTTCCACACCCACAGGAACTGGAAGATGCCCAGCGAGGCGATCGCCGGGCCGCCCAGGGGCATGATCACGCGGACGAAGAGCCGCAGCTCGCCCGCGCCGTCCAGCCGCGCCGCCTCCAGCAGCTCCCGCGGGATCTCCGCGAAGAAGTTGCGCAGCAGGAAGACGGCGAACGGCAGGCCGAACCCGACGTGGAAGAGCACCACGCCGATGATGTCGCCGAAGATCCCGATCTCCCCGAACAGCTTCGCCACCGGGATGAGCGCGATCTGCACCGGCACCACCAGCAGCCCCACCACCACGAGGAACAGCCAGTCGCGGCCCGGGAACTCCATCCACGCGAAGGCGTAGCCGGCCAGCGCCCCGATCACCACCACCAGCACGGTGGCCGGCACGGTGATCAGCGCGGTGTTGACCAGCGAGGAGGTGACGGTGTCGTTGCCCAGCAGCTCACGGTAGTTGGTGACGGTC
This sequence comes from Streptomyces sp. NPDC058864, assembly GCF_042742985.1. NCBI lineage: Bacteria > Bacillati > Actinomycetota > Actinomycetes > Kitasatosporales > Streptomycetaceae > Streptomyces > Streptomyces sp. NPDC058864. Next base: position 40,400 of record NZ_JBHYMQ010000050.1, read on the forward strand.
AGCTGCGAGGGCGCGGTGAACACCTTCCACCAGCCGGAGCCGGCGATCTCCACCGGTCCCCGGAAGGAGGAGATCAGCAGCCCTATGGTCGGCATCAGCCAGAACAGGGCGACCAGCACGAGGAACACCCTCAGCACCCCGCCGCCGGTACGGGCCGCGACCCGCGAGGCGAAGGACTGCCTGGCCGCGGCCGCGCCGGCCGGTGCCTCGGCCGGGCCCGCAGGTTCCGCTGTGCCTGCGACGGTCGTCATCGTCGGGCCTCCCTGCGCAGTCGGCGGATGTTGAAGACCATGACCGGGACGACCAGCAGCAGCAGGATCACACCGATCGCGCTGCCCACGCCCTGGTCGTTGCCGGCCCCGAAGGAGGACAGGTACAGCTGCAGGGCCAGCACGTTCGCCTCGTCCTTGGAGGTGTCGGGCGCGACGATGTAGACCAGGTCGAAGATCTTCATCACGTTGATCATCAGCGTCACGACGACCACGACCAGCACCGGGGCCAGCAGCGGCACGGTGATCCTGCGGAAGACCTGCCACTCGTTGGCGCCGTCGATGCGCGCCGCCTCCATCAGCTCCCGCGGCACCCCGGCCAGGCCCGCCGCGATGAGCACCATGGCGAAGCCCGCCCACATCCACAGGTACGCCCCGATGATGGCGGGCGTCACCAGGGTGGGGCCGAGCCAGTCGACACCGCTGTACGGCTCCGCGAAGTTGGACGCCGGCAGGCGCAGCCGGGCCCCGTCCGCCGAGGCGGGCAGCGAGAAGGTGCCGTCCGCGCCGGAGGTGGCGGAGGCCACCACCCGTCCGTCCCGCACGGCCTCGACCTTCACGCCCTCCAGCGCCTTCTCACCGGCGTCGATCTCCCCCGGCCTGCCGCCCCCGCCCGGCTTGAAGTCCAGCCACACGGTGCCGGTCACCCCGGGCCCCGTGGCGGCCTGCCGGGCGTCCGCGGTGCCCGCGGGCAGCTTCGCCGCGGGGACGCCGATCAGCGGCAGCCCGACCGCCGTCCCCTCCCCGGCGGCGTCCCGGGTGGTGTACGAGCCGCCGCCGGAGGCCGCCAGCGAGCCGTTGGGCCGCGGCCGGGCCCCCGGGTACGCCGACGACGCGGCGAAGGTGTCGTGGACCCCGACCACGACGGCGTTGGCCGCGCCGCGGGCCGGGTCCTGCTCGTACACCAGACGGAAGATGATCCCGGCCGCCAGCATCGAGATCGCCATCGGCATGAAGACGACCAGCTTGAAGGCGGTGCCCCAGCTCACCCGCTCGGTCAGCACCGCGAAGACCAGCCCGAGCGCCGTGGCCAGCACCGGCGCCACGACCACCCAGACCGCCGTGTTGCGCAGCGCCGTCAGCGTGCTGTCGTCGCTGAAGACCGAGGCGTAGTTGTGCAGGCCCACGAAATCCGAGCCCGCCTTGTCGAAGAGGCTGCGCCAGGTGGTGTACCCGATCGGGTACACCACCAGCGCGCCCAGCAACACCAGCGCGGGCAGCAGGAACAGTCCCGCCACCCAGCGCCGGGTGCCCATGACGCTCCTGCCCCGGGCGGAGGGCGCGCCGCCGGGAGCGGCCGGCCCCTTCGCCGTGGCCGCCGTCGCCATCGCGGCCGCCTAGCCGGCGTACGCCTTGGCGGCGTCCGCTTCCAGCCTGGCCTGCGCGCCGGCGACGTCGGAGGGGTTGCGCAGGAAGTCCTGCAGGCCCTTCCACTCGCCCTTGCCCGCGGTCCCGCCGAAGGCCGCCGGGGCCTGGTCGGACATGTCAAAGCGGAAGTCGTCGCCCGCCGCGACCAGGCCCTGGGCGATGGAGCGGGACACCTCGTTCGGGTAGGCCGACAGGTCCAGCGACTTGTTCGGCGAGACGAAGCCGCCCGAGGAGGCCCACACCTGCGCCGCGTCGGTGGAGGCGAGGAAGGTCAGCAGCGCCTGCGCGCCCTTGCCGTCCTTCAGTGCCACGGCGACGTCACCGCCGCTGACCACCGGCGCCTTGCCCGAGCCCACCGCGGGGAAGGGGAAGACCTTGGCGTTCTCGCCCACCTTCGCCTTGGTGTTGTCGCCGATGAACGCGCCGACGAAGTCGCCCTCGTAGACCATGGCGGCCTTCGGCGGGTTGCCGGTGAAGGTCTGCGTCACGGACTTGGGGAAGTCCGTCTTGAGGGCGCCGTTCTGCCCGCCGGCGATCAGGTCCTTCTTGCCGAAGAGCTGGGCGAGGGTGGTGAGCGCGTCCTTCACCGAGGGGTCGGTCCATTTGATCTTGTGCTCGGCCAGCTGGTCGTACTTCTCCGGACCGGCCTGGGAGAGGTAGACGTTCTCGAACCAGTCGGTGAGGGTCCAGCCGTCCGCGCCGCCGACCGATACCGGGGGAGTGCCCGACTCGAAGAGGGTCTCGGCGGTCTGCAGGAAGTCGTCCCAGGTCCCGGGCGGTTCGGAGATCCCCGCGTTCTCGAAGGCCGCGGTGTTGTACCAGACCAGCGACTTGTTGGCGGCCTTGGCGTACACGCCGTACTGCTTGCCCTCGTACGCGCCGAGGTCCTTCCAGCCGGTGGTGAAGTTCTTGTCGAGCTGTGCCTGGACGTCGGAGGAGAGCGGCTTCAGCCAGCCCTTCTGCGCGAACTGCCGCAGGACACCGACCTGCGGGAGGAAGGCCACGTCCGGCGGTTGGCCGCCCTCGATCTTCGTTCCGAGGAAGGTGGAGACGTTGTCGCCGGTGGGCACGAAACCGACCTCGGCCCCGGTGCGCTTGGTGAACTCGTCCAGCACCTTCTGGAAGTTCTTCTGCTCGGGCCCGGTCCACACCGCCGCGACCTCGAGCTTCTGGCCCTTGAGGTCCGGCAGCGGGACGCTCCCGCTCGCGCCGGAACTGCTCCCGCCGCCGTCGGGCGTGCCCTTGTCGTCGTCGCCACCGCCGCACCCGGCGGCCGTCAGTGCCAGGGCCGCCGCCACGGCGGCGATCACCGTCCGGCGTGTACGTCGCGTGCGCCTGCTGGATGTCCGCATCTGCCTGCCCATCCCCTCAGCGCGGACCCGCGCCGCGGTGGCAGCCCGCCGCATGGCCGTGGCAGCTGCGCCGGGCGTCCCGTCCCCGCGTCATCCGCTGTTCCGCGTTCAGTCCTACGCCTTGTCTGATAACCGCCGCAATAGCGCCTCAGCGCACGGGGGTTGGATCGTGACCGTCATGTGACCGGCCGTTCGGAGCGGCGTGCGGGACCGCGGCGGCTCAGAGCAGCGGCGGCACCGGATCCGCCGCCGCGGACTCCGCGGCCCGCTGCAGGGCGCTGGCCAGCAGGGCGAGGTCGGTGGGGCCGTTGCCGAGTTCGCGGACCGGGCGGCGGGTCGGCGGGTCGCCCATGCGGTCCCACTCCAGCGGGACCACCGTGGGCCGCAGGGTCGCTGTCCGCGGGATCCGGCCACTGACCCGGCCGGCCTGGAAGGCGGTGACGGCTCCGTCCGGCCGGCGCAGGTAACCGCGGCCCGGCAGGGCGTCGTCGACGGTCGCCGGCTCCTCGACGGCGACCAGCAGCGCGGCCGACTCCGGTTCCTGCGTGCGCAGCGCGATCCGCAGCCGTGCGGCGTCGTCGGCGTCGGTGCCCGCGGTGCGCTCGGGACGGCCGGTCGCGGCGACCAGGTGGACGCCGAGCCGCTCGCCGTCGCGCGCCACACTCTCCAGGGCGCGCACCACCGAGCCCGCGGCGGGCCGGCCGGGACTGCCGAGCGCGGGCGCGACCAGGACGTCGAAGTCGTCGACCACGACGACCAGCCGGGGCAGCGGTTCGGTGGTGCGGGTCCGCACCCGCACCGCGCCGCGCACCTGCGGGTCCGCGGCTCCGGCCGGGGCGTGGCCCGGCTCGGCCTGCCGGGGCACCACGGGCAGCCGGCGGCGCTCGTGCCACTGCGCGAAGTCGGCCCCGTCCAGCAGCTCGTCACGGCGCTTCAGCTCCGCCGCGAGCGCCTGCGCGAACTCGCGCATCCGCACCGGGTCGGAGGCGGACAGGTAGGTGGAGACGTGCGGCAGGTCGGTGCAGGCGCGCAGCCCCTCGCCGCGCTCCGCCCCGGCGCCGTCGACGAGGACGAGGGCGAGCCGGTCCGGCCGCTCCCCGGCGGACAGGGCGGCCGCCACCGAACGCAGCAGCTCGGTCTTGCCGGAGCCCGCCGCGCCGCCGACCAGCAGGTGCGGCCCCTCGGCGACCAGGTCGACCAGGACCCGGCCGTCCGGCCCGGCGCCCAGTACGGCGGCTGCGGCACCGCCGGAGGGCGCCGGTTCGGCCCAGCGGGTGGCGATCTTCGCCGGGGTGGCGAGCGCCAGGTCCAGCTCGTCCAGGAGCCGGGCCGTGGGCGGCAGCGCGGAACGCGTACGGCGCGGCGGGCAGTCGCCCTCGCGCAGCGGGGCGAGGGCCCGTGCGAAACGCTCGGCCCAGGCCGCCGATACCGCCTCCATCGTCATGTGCTCCGGGCCGTGCGGCTCCATCCGCAGCGTCGTCGCGACGTCGCCCTCCAGTACGGCGACGGCGCCGCAGCGGGTGGCCAGCCGCTCCGGGCTCTCGGCCAGGCACAGCAGGTGCACCCCGACCGACGGCCCGGCGGCCGCGATGCGGTCGGCGGCCTCGCGCAGATAGGCGGAGCCAGGGTCGCCGTCGATCACCAGCAGGGTGTACGGGCCCTCACGGCGTGCCGCGGCCTCGGCGACCTCCTCCGGGGAGGCGGTCGCCCAGCCCGCGCCGAGCGGCCCCTCCTCGATGCGCCGGACCACCTCGGCGACGCGGGCCTCGGCCTGCTCGCGGTCGGAGGCCGTGAGCAGCCGGCAGTCCTGGCCGTGTGCCGGGCGCAGATGCGGCAGCCAGTACAGCCACCCCCACTCCTCGGCCCGCTGCTCGGCGGGACGGGAGCGGTCGGCGCTGATCAGGGCGACCTCCAGCACGCCGGGCGGATGCAGGGCGCACAGCTGGGCGATCACCGCCCGGGCCAGCCCGGACAGCCGGGGGCGCGGTCCGGCGAGGCCCAGCACATGGGTGTGCGGGTCGCGCAGGTCGACGGTGAACGGCACGGCGGGCAGCGTCCTGAAGCCGTCCTCGGCGGTCAGGTCGGCGGTGCCGAGCCGGACCGTGAGCAGGTCGGGATGGCCGAGGGCGCGCTCCCACAGCCGCGGTCCCGGCCCGAGCGCGGTGAGCAGGACGGCGGCGGGATCGGGCCAGCGCTCGCGCAGCGCGGCGGCGTCGGCCCGGTCGTACGTCCTCCCGCCGCCCTCGGGGCCGTCGGCGCCCGGGGCGCCGCGTCCGGTGGTCAGGCGCCTGGCCCAGTCCCCTATCGCACCGGCCATCCGGCTGCCGGCCTCCGCGGCCCGTCCGCTGCCGCGGCGGCCCTGGGGCAGCGCGTCGGTGCGGGTCTGCTCGGAGAGCCCGCGCTGCGGGGTGTCCCGGCGGGCCGGGGTGCCCGCGGCGGCCTCCGCCGGGCCCTCCCCGGGTGCCGGCGGGGCGGGGGCGTCCGCGCCGACGTTCCCGGACCCGGTGCCGGTGGTCGTGGGGCCGTCGGCGGGTGCCGTTCCACGCGCGCCGGGGCGCTCCGCGGTGCCGTCGGCGGGCCGGGCGGGACTCCAGGTCGCCACGCGGCCGGTGTCCGGCCAGGAGGTCGGGGGGAGGGTCACCTGGAGGTGCCCCTCGGCGTCGGGGATGGCCGGGACGGAGGCGGGCGGCGGAGGGACGGTCGAGCCCGGCGGCGCCGGCTCCAGCCGGAGGGTCGACTCGCCGATCCGCAGCAGCGCACCCGCGGGGAACGGGACCGCGCGCTCGCCCACGGGAGCGCCGTCGAGGGAGGTGCCGTTGGTGGAGCCGAGGTCGGCGACGGTGACCCGGCCCTCGCCGTCCACCGTGACGACGCAGTGCAGGCGTGAGACGTCGGGGTCGTCCAGCGGCACGTCGGCGTCCGCGGACCGGCCGACCCGGACGCGGCCGCCCTGCAGCAGGTGGACGCCACCCGCGTCGGGCCCGCCGACGACGTGCAGCCGGGCGGCGGCCGTGGGGCGGCCGCCCTCGTGCCCGTCGGCGGGGGCGTGCAGCGACAGGACGGCGCCGTCGAGCAGCGGCGGCACCCCGAGGACGGCCGTCGCCGGGTCCAGCCGCTCGGTGCCCGCGTAGAGCGGTGGCGTGGACTTGCCGGCCCGCGCGGGCTGGCCCGAGCCGCCCGAACCGGACGCGAGGGCGCCCGCCACGGCGCTGAGAGGTGTGCCCGCGGGCGCGGTGACGAGCACGTCGCAGGAGCGCGCCGCGCGGCCGCCGCGCGGCCCGAGAACGGTCAGCCGGATCTGCATCTCCGTCCACGGTCCCTTCTGCCCGGATCACCGCGGCGCGGGCCCCCGGCCCCACCCCGCCCCGCCCGGGACGTCGACACGTACAGAAGCGGACCGGTGGCCTCCCCGTGCCCGGCTGGCCCAGCCTGCCCGGGGATGCGCGATCCGCGACAGGCATCCTCCCACTCGCCGCCGACAGCTCGCCGCCGGTGCCCACCTTTGCGATCTTGAATGGTCAGCATTGGGCGGAAAAAGCAACCAAACGACCGTTCTCCGCGTCCTAACCCCACACCCGCCCCGTACCGGAACGCAGCCCCGCTGCCACGTGGCGGCACTACAGTGGGCGAAACAGGCCACGGACCAGGCCAAGATCCAGGGAGCGCGAACGTGCGGCCGGTAGGCAGCAAATACGAACTGGTGGAGCCGCTCGGGCGCGGCGCCACGGGCACCGTGTGGCGGTCCCAGGTGCGGGACACCGGCGAGACCGTCGCGATCAAGGTGCTCAAGGAGGAGCTGGCGAGCGACCCCGACATCGTCATGCGCTTCCTGCGGGAGCGCTCGGTCCTGCTGCGGCTGCGCCACCCGCACATCGTCCGGGTCCGTGACCTGGTCGTGGAGGGTGAGCTGCTCGCCCTGGTGATGGACCTGGTCGAGGGCCCCGACCTCTACCGCCACCTGCGCGAGAACGGCCCGTTCTCGCCGGTCGGCGCCGCCCTGCTGACCGCCGCCGTGGCCGACGCGCTGGCGGCCAGCCACGCCGACGGCGTGGTCCACCGTGACCTGAAGCCCGCCAACGTCCTGCTCGCCACCGTCGCGGGCCCCGACGGCACCCAGCAGATGCACCCGATGCTGACCGACTTCGGCATCGCGCGGCTGGCGGACTCACCCGGCGTCACCCGCACCCACGAGTTCGTCGGCACCCCCGCCTACATAGCGCCGGAGTCGGCCCAGGGCCGTCCGCAGACCTCGGCGGTGGACATCTACGGCGCCGGCATCCTGCTGTACGAACTGGTCACCGGCCGCCCGCCCTTCCGGGGCGAGAGCGCGCTCGAGGTGCTTCACCAGCACCTGAGCGAGGAGCCCCGCCGGCCCTCCACCGTGCCCGAGCCGCTGTGGACGGTCATCGAGCGCTGCCTGCGCAAGGAACCCGGCGAGCGCCCCAGCGCGGAGAACCTGGCGCGCGCCCTGCGCGTGGTCGCGGCGGGCGTGGGCGTGCACTCCTCCCCGGCGCAGTCCGAGGCGGCGCTCGGCGTCGCCGCGCTGCTCGCGCCGGACCCGGCCCCGGCCACCGTCCCGGACACCCCGCTCGTCCCGCCGGGCACCGCCGACCCCACGCAGGTGCTGCCGACCCGGTCGCCCGTCGGCGCGTACGACGCGTACGACCCCAATGCCGCCACCAGCGTGCTGCCCGCCTCCGCGGGCGGCGCGGCCGACGCGACCCGGGTGATCCCGGGCGGCTCGGCGCCGGCCGGGCCCGGCGACGGCACCCGCGTGATGCCGCCCGTGCCGGGCGGGGCGCAGGAGCCCGGTGCCCCGCAGGGTCCCCACCCGTGGGAGTCGCAGCTCAACCGCGCCCGTGCGCGCGCCGAGCAGACCGAGATCCAGTACCTGGACCCTGAGCAGGACCCGCTGCGCCGCAGGCCGCGCCGGCAGTCCGGCCCGCAGCAGCCCCAGCAGCCCCAGCAGCCCCCGCAGGGGTACCGGCAGCAGCCCCAGCAGCCCCAGTACCGGCAGCCGGCGCAGCCCGCCTACGCGCCGCAGCCGCATCCTCAGCAGTACGCCCAGCAGCCGCAGCAGCCGCAGCAGCAGCCCCAGCAGTACGCGCCGCGGCCGCAGCAGCCCGCGCCGCGCTACGAGCAGCCGCAGCACCAGCGGTACGAGCCCCAGCGTCCGTCCGCGCCCGAGCCGGCCCCGCACCGCGAGCCGCGGCAGCGCAGCGCCAACCCCATGAAGATCCCGGGCCTGGGGTGCCTCAAGGGCTGCTTCACGATGATCATCGTGCTGATCGTCATCGTCGTGCTGGTCTGGTACCTCACCCCGGTCCCGGAGTGGCTGGACACCGGCAAGAGCCTGTGGGGGACCGTCAGCGACGGCGTCGCGAACTTCTGGGACTGGGTCTCGGAGCTCGGCGGCTCCTCGGGCGGCTCGGGCGCCTCCGGCGGTACCCAGTAGCACCACGACGCATCCCGTCGGGCACGGCGCCGGGCACCGCCCGCGCCGTGCCGGCCGCTGCGCCGGCGTCGACTGGCCCACCGTCACCTCCCCGTGGGGCCGGTGTTGGTGATTTGTCGACTTCTGGAGGGTGATTTCTCCCGGAGAAGCCGCACTCACCCCCGACAGGTTCCCCCAACCGGCTCGCATCCGCGTAGCTTTGTCGCCAACACGACGGCACGTCGGAGGAGTCGGAGCAGCCTTGGGACGGAAGATCGGCAGCCGGTACACCGCGCACCAGGTGCTGGGGCGGGGTTCCGCGGGCACGGTGTGGCTGGGCGAGGGCCCCGACGGCCCGGTCGCCATCAAGCTGCTGCGCGAGGACCTCGCCTCCGACCAGGACCTCGTCGGCCGCTTCGTCCAGGAGCGCACGGCCCTGCTGGCGCTGCACCACCCCCATATCGTCGGCATCCGCGACCTGGTGGTCGACGGCAGCGACCTCGCGCTCGTCATGGACCTGGTCCGCGGCACGGACCTGCGCTCCCGGCTGGAGCGCGAACGGAGGCTCAGCCCCGAGGCGGCCGTCTCCATCACCGCGGACGTCGCAGACGGCCTGGCCGCCGCCCACGCCGCGGGCGTCGTCCATCGCGACGTCAAGCCGGAGAACGTCCTGCTGGACTCGGCCGCACCGCCCGGACCGGGCGGTGCGCCCCCGGCGCTCCTCACCGACTTCGGCATCGCGCGGCTGGTCGACTCCCCGCGCCGCACCCGGGCCACCCGCATCATCGGCACCCCCGACTACCTGGCCCCGGAGATCATCGAGGGCCTGCCCCCGCGCGCCTCCGTCGACATCTACGCCCTCGCCACCGTCCTGTACGAACTGCTCGCCGGCTTCACCCCGTTCGGCGGCGGCCACCCGGGCGCGGTGCTGCGCCGGCACGTCACCGAATCGGTCGCGCCGCTGCCCGACCTGCCCGACGAGCTGTGGCAGCTGCTCTCCCAGTGCCTCGCCAAGGCCCCCGCGTCCCGGCTGCGGGCGGCCGAGGTCGGCACCCGGTTGCGCGAGCTGCTGCCCGCCCTCGCCGGGCTTCCCCCGCTGGAGGTGGACGCGCCCGGCGACCACCACGGCGAGGAGGCGTACGACCGGGACCCCGGTTCCCTCGCCGAACCGTACGACCCGCCGGCCGGACAGCAACGCGGTGCCGTGCCCCTGGTCCGCGGCTCCGCCCCCGACTCGACACGCGACACGCACACCAGCATCAAGCTGCCCACCGCGGAGGAACTGGCCGGCGGCGGGCCCGCCGCGGTGCCCGGCCCGCGCGCCCGGCACCGCCACCGCGCCGTCCCCGACGCCCTCCAGCGCCGCCGCGTCAAGATCGGCGCCGCGGCGGCCGCCGCGCTGGTCGTCGGCCTCGGCGGCTGGGCGATCGCGGCCTCCGGCTCCGACGACGACGGCGGCTCCACCAGCCGCGAGGACAAGCCGTCCGGGCAGGCCTCGACCACCCCGACCGCCCCCACCGGCGCCGCCGCCTCCCCGCAGGGCGCGGTGAGCACCCCGGCGGGCACCGCCGAGGAGGCCGCGCTGCGCTGGTCGGGCTACACGGCGCTGCCCCGCTTCCCGGACCGCGACGTCCACCCGGCCGGCGGCCCCCGCGCGATCTCCGTCTCCGGGACGACGTACGTCTTCACCCGGGGCAGCGACAAGAACGTCTGGTACCTGGTCTCCGGCACCTGGCACCGGCTCACCGGGATAAGCGTCGCCGACGACCCCTCGGTCGTCTCCTCGCGCGCCGGGCAGCTGGACGTCTTCGCCCTCGGTACCGACCACAGGGTCTACCGCCGCACGCTGAGCGGGGGCGCGTGGGGCGACTGGTACCAGGTCGACCAGCCCGCCCGGTTCACCACGACCCCCGCCGCCGCGTCCTCCGCGCCCGGCCGGATCGACCTCGTCGGCTGCTCCGGCGGCGACCTCGTCACCTCCTCCTGGGTCGACGGCCGCTGGAACGCCTGGGCGCTGGTCCCCACCGCGGGCCGGGTCACCGCCGCCCCCGGCCTGGTCTCGGCGGCGCCCGGCACCCTCGACGCCTTCGCCGTCCGCAAGGCCGACGGCGCGGTGCTCCGCCTGCCGTACGTGAACGGCGCCTGGCGCCCCTCCGAGATCGTCACCGGCCTCGACGCCACGGGCCGCCCCGAACCCGCCGTCTCCGGCGGCCGGCTCTTCGTCCTCGCTCCCGCCGACGACGGGGCCCTGTCCGCCGCCGTCTCCGACGGCGGCACGTGGGCTCCGGTGCCGCTGTCCGCCAGCACTCCCTCCCACCCCGGCCTGACCACGGCGGACGACACCCTGACCCTCTATCTCCGGCGCGCCGACGGCACGCTCGCCCACACCTCGGCCCCCGTCCCGGCCTGAGCGGCACGGGGTCCGCCGGCCGCCGGCGGGCCCGCTCCGGCTCACCGGAGCGGCAATCCGCGGCGTGCCGGTACCCTGGGGGACGTGGCAGTCCTGGATGTATCCGAAGAGCTCAAGTCCCTCTCGTCGACCATGGCCTCGATCGAGGCCGTTCTGGACCTCGACAAGCTGAGGGCCGACATCGCCGTGCTCGAGGAGCAGGCGGCGGCGCCGTCGCTGTGGGACGACCCGGAGGCGGCGCAGAAGATCACCAGCAAGCTGTCGCACCTGCAGGCCGAGGTCCGCAAGGCCGAGGGGCTGCGCGGCCGCATCGACGACCTCGGAGTGCTCTTCGAGCTCGCCGAGGCCGAGGACGACGCGGACACCCGCGCCGAGGCCGAGAGCGAGCTGGAGTCGGTGCGCAAGGCGCTGGACGAGATGGAGGTCCGCACCCTCCTGTCCGGCGAGTACGACGCCCGTGAGGCGCTGGTCAACATCCGCGCCGAGGCGGGCGGCGTCGACGCCGCCGACTTCGCGGAGCAGCTGCAGCGCATGTACCTGCGCTGGTCCGAGCGGCACGGCTACCCGACGGAGATCTACGAGACCTCGTTCGCGGAAGAGGCCGGCATCAAGTCCACGACCTTCGTGGTGAAGGCGCCGTACGCCTACGGCACCCTCTCGGTCGAGCAGGGCACCCACCGGCTGGTGCGCATCTCGCCCTTCGACAACCAGGGCCGGCGCCAGACCTCCTTCGCGGGCGTCGAGGTGCTGCCGGTCGTCGAGCAGAGCGACCACGTCGAGATCGACGAGACCGAGCTGCGCATCGACGTGTACCGCGCCTCCGGCCCCGGCGGCCAGGGCGTCAACACCACCGACTCCGCGGTCCGGATCACGCACATCCCGACCGGCATCGTGGTCTCCTGCCAGAACGAGCGCTCCCAGATCCAGAACAAGGCGAGCGCGATGAACGTCCTGCAGGCCAAGCTGCTGGAGCGGCGCCGCCAGGAGGAGCAGGCCAAGATGGACGCCCTCAAGGGCGACGGCGGCAACTCCTGGGGCAACCAGATGCGTTCCTACGTGCTCCACCCGTACCAGATGGTCAAGGACCTGCGGACGGAGTTCGAGGTCGGCAACCCCCAGGGCGTGCTCGACGGCGACATCGACGGATTCCTCGAGGCGGGCATCCGCTGGCGCAAGCAGCAGGAGCAGAGCGCCCGCGTCTGACGCGTCGCCGTCTCCGCAGAACCCTCACAACTGCCGTCCGATGGGCGGCAGTTGTGCGTTCTGGGTCACAGCCCCATAAGCAAGTGGGTGTCATAGTCAGCCAATTCCGGCATTGAGCTTGGAACGCCCTTGACGACGCTGTGAAATCTGGGAATCGTGATGCGCGGCATGCGTATGACTGGGGCGCGAGCGAACGGGGGCGAGCGCGGCCGGTGGCTCAGGCCCCGGCCTTGAACGTGAACCGCCCCGCAGGACGCTCCCCCTGTGACGCTGCTCCATTGACGAGAAGCTACTGGGGGTAGTTGCCAGATGAGCAAGAAGAACACGCGAGTGCGGGTGGCCCGCATAGCCGCTGCCGCGGTGATCGCGGCCGGCGCCTCGCTGACGGCCGCCGGCGCCGCGCAGGCCGTCGGCCTGGACATCGGCCTGAGCGCCGGCGAGACCGAGGTCGGCGTCAGCGTCAACCTCGGCGACGAGGACACCGAGGGTGCCACGCTGGGTGTCAGCGAGGGCGCCACGGGCGAGACGACGGCCTCGGGCGAGACGACCGGTGAGACGACGGCCTCGGGCGAGACCACCGCCTCTGGTGAGACGACGGCCTCGGGTGAGACCACGGCTTCCGGTGAGACGACGGCCTCGGGTGAGACCACCGCCTCTGGTGAGACCACGGCCTCGGGTGAGACCACGGCTTCCGGTGAGACGACGGCCTCTGGTGAGACCACGGCTTCCGGTGAGACCACCGCCTCTGGTGAGACGACGGCCTCGGGTGAGACCACGGCTTCCGGTGAGACGACGGCCTCGGGCGAGACCACGGCTTCCGGTGAGACCACGACGTCCGGTGAGACCACCAGCAGCGGTGGCAACGGCAACAGCGGCGGCAATGGCAACAGCGGCGGGAACGGGAACGGCGGTGGCAACGGGAACGGCGGTTCGGAGACCGGCGGTTCCGACGGCGACGGCACCACCTGCACCCTCGACGGGGACAGCGTGACCTGCGCCGACAACACCAACACCGACAACGCCGGCAGCAGCGAGGTCGTCACCCAGGGTGACACCAAGGAGGAGCTGGCCGAGACCGGTGCCGGCGAGACCCTGTTCCTGCTGATCGGTGCCGCCACGATGATCGCGGGCGGTGTCGGCTTCCGCCTGATGCCGCGCCTGGTCGGCGGCGGCCGCAACGCGGCCGTCTGAGGCCGGGCCCGGACGAGAACACCTGCAGGGGCCCGCACCGCATGCGCCACATGCGGTGCGGGCCTCCGTGCGTCCCGGGAGGGCCCGGGAACGCCACAGGGGCCCGTAGCGCCGAGCGCCGCGGGCCCCTGTGTTCGCCGTATGTGTGCGCCGCGCTACACCGCGGCCTCGTGCACCACCCATGCCACCGCGAGCAGGGCGACCAGCAGGGCGATCAGGGCCGCCGGGGAGATGGCCGCGAAGGGGTTCTCCTGCTGCATGCGGGCACGGTGGGCGCGGCAGACCGCACAGCGGCCCTCGCTGACGGGGCCGGCGCAGTTGGCGCACACCAGTCGGTCGACTGTCATGCGGTCGCCTCCTCCCAGGCGGCCTGGCGGCCGCACCATGAACAACGCGCGACAGGGACGGTACGTTCCCGAGCCCCCCCGACCACTGTGCCAGTTTCCGGGACGCTCGGCGCGTCCCGCGCGATTCCTGCGACTCCGAAGAGTGACGCATGTGGCCAATGCCTGCTTTGTCCCCCGGTGGTCTGTGAATAAACCCGTCATCCCGGACCGCGGACTGCGCGGGCCGCGGCCGTTCGCGTAAGGTCGCCTCCGATCCCCTGTATCCGGAGTGCGACCGTGATCCGATTCGACAACGTCACCAAGACCTACCCCCGGCAGAACCGTCCTGCACTTCGGGACGTGTCGCTGGAAATCGAGAAGGGTGAGTTCGTCTTCCTGGTGGGCTCCTCCGGCTCCGGGAAGTCGACCTTCCTGCGGCTGATCCTGCGCGAGGAGCGGACCGACACCGGCATGGTGCACGTGCTCGGCAAGGACCTGGCGCGGCTGTCCAACTGGAAGGTGCCGCAGATGCGCCGCCAACTGGGCACCGTCTTCCAGGACTTCCGACTGCTGCCCAACAAGACGGTCGCGGAGAACGTGGCGTTCGCCCTCGAGGTGATCGGCAAGCCGCGCGGCACCATCCGCAAGACGGTCCCCGAGGTGCTTGACCTCGTCGGCCTCGGCGGCAAGGAGGACCGCATGCCGGGCGAGCTGTCCGGCGGTGAGCAGCAGCGCGTGGCGATCGCCCGGGCGTTCGTCAACCGCCCGATGCTGCTGATCGCGGACGAGCCCACGGGAAACCTCGACCCGCAGACCTCCGTGGGCATCATGCGGCTGCTGGACCGCATCAACCGGACCGGCACCACCGTGGTGATGGCCACCCACGACCAGAACATCGTCGACCAGATGCGCAAGCGCGTCATCGAGCTCGAGAAGGGGCGACTGGTCCGCGACCAGTCCCGCGGCGTCTACGGCTACCAGCACTGAGCCTGGGCCCCGCCCTGCACACCGCAGCCTTCTGAAAGGACAACATGCGCGCCCAGTTCGTGCTCTCGGAGATCGGCGTCGGCCTCCGGCGCAACCTCACCATGACCTTCGCGGTCATCGTCTCCGTGGCCCTCTCGCTCGCGCTCGCCGGCGGCTCGTGGCTCGCCCGCGAGCAGGTCGACTCGATGAAGGGCTACTGGTACGACAAGGTCCAGGTTTCGATCTTCCTCTGCAACAAGAACGACGCCAAGACCGACCCCAACTGCACCAAGGGCGCCGTCACCGAGGAGCAGAAGCAGGACGTCGAGAAGCAGCTCAAGGCGCTGCCGCTGGTGGACAAGTACTTCCACGAGAGCGCGGAGGACGCCTACAAGCACTACAAGGAGCAGTTCTCCGACTCCCCGCTGGCCGACTCGCTCACCCCGGACCAGATGCAGGAGTCGTTCCGGGTCAAGCTCAAGGACCCGACGAAGTTCCAGGTGGTCGCGAGCGCCTTCCAGGGCCGTCCCGGCGTCCAGGAGGTGCAGGACCAGAAGGCTCTGCTGGACAACCTGTTCGGGCTGCTCAACGGCATGACGCTCGCGGCGCTGGTGGTGCTGGCGTTCATGCTCGCGGTGGCGATGATGCTGATCGTCAACACGGTGCGCGTGTCGGCCTTCAGCCGGCGCCGTGAGACCGGGATCATGCGGCTGGTCGGCGCGTCCAGCTTCTACATCCAGATGCCGTTCATCATGGAGGCCGCGTTCGCCGGTCTGGTCGGCGGTGGCCTGGCGTGTCTGATGCTCCTCGTCGGCCGCTACTTCCTGATCGACCACGGCCTGTCGCTGCAGACCAAGGTGCCGCTGATCAACTTCCTCGGCTGGGGCGAGGTGGCCCAGGTGCTGCCGCTGGTGCTGGTGGTGGGCATGCTGATGCCCGCGCTGGCGGCCCTGATCGCGCTGCGCAAATACCTCAAGGTCTGACGCGCGCCAAGGGCGCTGTACGGCCAACTTTCCGTACAGCGCCCGCTTCTCGCCTAGACTGCCCGACGTGCTGAGCCACTGTCCGCCCGGGAGACCACGCCGGCTGCGCCGCGCCGCGGCGCTGACGCTGGTCTTCGGCGCGGTCCTGGCGACCGGCGCCGCGGCGGGCTCCTTCGGGGACCTCGGCGGCGAGCGGCGGACACCGGCTCACTCCCGCATCCCGGCCGGCCCGGTCGCGAACACCGACGAGATCGCCGAGGCGATCGCGGCGGGCAAGGTCGGACCGCAGGCCGCGGAGGCCCTGGTCAGCCGGAGCGGCGACCGCTGGTCCTCCTTCTACACGGCTCAGGAGTACGAGGGCTTCCAGCAGTCCCTGGACGGCAGGTACGTGGGGGTCGGCCTGTGGGTGCGGCGCACCGAGGACGGCCGGATCGGGATCGACCGGGTCCAGTCCGGCAGCCCCGCCGCCCGGGCCGGTGTGCACGCCGGTGACCGGCTGACGAGCATCGACGGCACCGAGGTCACCGGGCGTCCCGTCACCGCGGTGGTCGCCCGGCTGCGCGGTTCCGACGCCGCCGGCACGGCCGTCGTGCTGGGCCTGAGGCGCGGCACTCGCTCCTGGGAGGTCTCCCCGCGGCGTGCCCTGCTGCCGACGGAGTCCGTCCGCGTCCGGTACGTCCCCGGCGGCATCACCGTCGTCAAGGTGGACGCCTTCACCAAGGGCGTCGCCGGGCAGGTCCGCCGTGCCCTGGCCGACCGCCCGGGGCGCGAGGGCATACTCCTGGACCTGCGCGGAAACTCCGGCGGCCTGGTCACCGAGGCCGTCGGTGTCGCCTCCGCGCTCCTGGACGGCGGCCTGGTCGCCACGTACGACGTCCACGGCAGGCAGCAGGCGCTCTACGCCGCCGACGCCGGTGACACCGACACCCCGCTCGTCGTGCTCGTCGACGGCGGCACGATGAGTGCGGCCGAACTGCTCGCCGGCGCCCTCCAGGACCGCGGCCGCGCCGTCGTCGTGGGCTCCCGCACCTTCGGCAAGGGCTCGGTGCAGATGCCCAGCCGGCTGTCGGACGGCTCGGTCGCGGAACTCACCGTCGGCCACTACCGGCTGCCCGCGGGCCGCCGGGTGGACGGCCGCGGGGTCGGACCCGACCTGGCGGTCACCGGCGGCGCGGACGCCGAGGCCCAGGCCCTCGAGGTGCTGGACGGCCTGGGCGCGCCAACCCGCTGACCGGCGCGCAAACCGGTACCCCCGACCCGGCCGAGGTGCGAGAATGGCCGCGCTATGGCAAAGGAAACGGGTCGCAAGCTGATCGCGCAGAACAAGAAGGCGCGGCACGACTACCACATCCTCGACACCTACGAGGCGGGCCTGGTGCTCACCGGCACCGAGGTGAAGTCGCTGCGCCAGGGACGCGCGTCCCTGGTCGACGGCTTCGGCCAGCTCGACGGTGGCGAGGCGTGGCTGCACAACGTGCACATCCCCGAGTACACCCAGGGGACGTGGACGAACCACTCGGCGCGGCGCAAGCGCAAGCTGCTGCTGCACCGTGCGGAGATCGAGAAGCTCTTCCAGAAGTCGCAGGAGACCGGCCACACCATCGTGCCGCTCGCCCTGTACTTCAAGGACGGCCGGGCGAAGGTCGAGATCGCGCTGGCCAGGGGCAAGAAGGAGTACGACAAGCGGCAGACCCTGCGCGAGCAGCAGGACCGCCGCGAGGCGGACCGGGCCATCTCGGCGGCGCGCCGCCGGCAGCGCGGGCAGTGAGCGCGGCCCGCGCCGCACGCGCGGGAATGCGCTGGCCACCGTGCGCGTTGGTCACGTACGATGGCAGCAGTCCCACCGGACGGTGACCGCCCGGTGAGCAGCTTGAAAAATCAACATGGGGATGATCGGTTTCGACTGGGGATGTCGAAGCAGGGGAAGCGAGCCGAGGAAGCGGCAATGATCTCGTAAACCATATGCCGAAAACAATAATCGCCAATAACAAGAGCGATTCCTCCGCCTTCGCGCTCGCTGCCTAATTAGCAGCTAGCGAAGACTCCGCGGAGTGTCAGCCCGGGGCTGTTCCCGACCCGGATCCTGGCATCAGCTAGGGGACTAAACCACTGAGTCCGGCCACGGGGCTCGGTGGGAAATCAAACAGTGGCTGGGCCCGTCGGCGGCTTGTCCGCGTGACTGCCGGGGCCGAGAAAAGCACAGCGGACTGCGCTCGGAGAAGCCCTGGTTCCGCACCACAGGACGCGGGTTCGATTCCCGCCATCTCCACTGACCCAACGGAAGGCGATGCCTGCCGCGCACTGCGCGGGAGGCATCGCCTTCCGTCGTTTCCGGCACGACCGGTGGTGTCAGGCCCGGCGCCGGGCCGTCCGCAGGGAGAGCGCCGCGACCAGCGCGGCGGTGGCCGCGGCGACCGCCGGTATGGCGTACGCGGGCACCGCACCCCGCTGCTCCACGACGGACCCCGCGGCGAAGGAGCCCGCGGCGATACCGCCGAGGAGGGCCGTGACGGCCAGCGTCATCCCCTCGTTGAGGCGGCCCGGCGGGACCCGGCGCTGGATCAGGGCCATGCCGTTGATCATCGTGGGTGCGGTGGCCATGCCCGCCAGCAATAGTGCCGGGGCCAGCAGCCACAGGCCGCCGAGGGCCGCCGCGGGCAGCGGGCCGAGCATGAGGACGGCCATCAGGACGACGCTCGCGACGAAGCGGCCTCCCGCGCCGCCACGGGGCCGGCGCAGCCCGTACAGCAGGCCCGCCGCGCACGAACCCGCCGCCTGGAGGGCGAGCACCGCCCCGGCGGCGCCGCGGTGCCCCTGGGCGTCGGCGAAGGCGATCGTGGTGACCTCCAGGGCGCCGAAGACGGCCCCCGTCGCCAGGAACGTCAGCAGCACGGCCGGTACCGCGGCCCGCCCGGCACCCGCCCCCGGTCCGGCACCCGCCCGCGGCACCGGCGGCGGTTCGGTGCCGCGCTGCGCGGCGAAGAGCAGGATGCCGCCGAAGAGCAGCAGCGCCCCCGTCAGCGTGCCGGCCTCGGGGAACAGCGCGGTGCACAGGAACGCCGCGAGGACCGGGCCGAGCATGAAGCAGATCTCGTCCGCCGCCTGCTCGAAGGAGTTGGCGACGTGCCGGGCCCGCTCGTCGTCCCGGTACAGGTGCGCCCAGCGCGCCCGCGCCATGCCGCCGGTGTTCGGGGTCGTCGCGGTGGCGGTGTACGCGGCGAACAGCGTCCAGGCCGGGGCGTGCAGCCGTACGCACACCACCAGCGCGAGCGAGCCCAGTGCCGCGAGTCCCGCCGCCGGCACGGCCACCCGGGCCTGGCCGAGCCGGTCGACGAGCCGGGCGGTCCAGGGGGCCACCACCGCCGTCGCGGCGAGCCCGGTGGCGGTGACCGCCCCGGCCAGCGCGTACGAGCCGTACCCCGTGGCGATCATGACGACCGCGCTGACCCCGAACATCCCCATCGGGAGCCGGGCCAGGAGGTTCCCGGTGGTGAAGGCCCGGGTGCCGGGCAGGGAGAAGAGCCGCCGGTAGGGGGCGGCGAAGGCGAGCGCGGTCATGCGATCACCCTCCCGGGGTGCCCCCGGCGCGGTCCAACACCTGATCAGCATCCATTGACGCGTTCCGGTTGTGAATCGCGGACGTGTTCAATGGGCGGATGCCGCACCCGATCGACCCGCGCCTGCTGCGGGCCTTCACCGCCGTCGCGGAGGAGTCGCACTTCACCCGGGCCGCCGCCCGCCTGCACGTCGCGCAGCAGGCACTGAGCAGGGACGTCCGGCGCCTGGAGCGCGAACTGCGGGCCGAGCTGTTCGTCCGCACGACCCGATCGGTCCGGCTGACCGCCGAGGGGGAGCGGCTGCTGCCGCACGCCCGGCGCGTGCTCGCCGCCCACGACGAACTGGCCGCCGCCTTCGAGCCCGCCGGCCGCCCGCTGCTCGTCGACATCGGCGCGCCGGTGGGCACCGGCCACCGGGTGCTGACCGCCGCCCGCGCCGCCGCGCCCGAACTCGAACTGACCGCGCGCTTCCACAGCGGTCTCACCGGCGCAGCCGCCGGGATCCTCGCGGGCCGCCTCGACGTCTCCTTCGGCCGCGCGGCGGGCCTGGCCCCCGAGGTACTGGACCGGCTGGAGCACCGGCCGGTCCGCTACGAGCGGATGGCCGTCCTGCTCCCCGCCGGCCACCGGCTGGCCCCGCTCGCCGAGGTGCCGCTCGACGAACTCGCCGGGGAGTCCCTCTACGCCGCCGCCGGGAACCCGGACACCGCCGAGTGGACGGACCTCGCCCGGCGCCTCTTCCGGGGCCGGGGCATCTCCGTCGCCGCGCCCTTCCCCGCCATCGACGGCCCGGAGGAGTTCGTCCGCCTGGTCCGCAAGCACCGCTGGCCGGTGCTGGCCAGCACCGAGTTCATCGACCTGCCCGGCTTCGTCCTGCGTCCGCTCACCGGCCCGGTACCGCTCGCCCCGGTCTCCATGGTGTGGCGCCGCGGACTGCGCCACCCGGGACTGGACGCCCTGCTCTCCGCCGCGCGGCGGCTCGCCGGCGAGGCCGGCTGGCTCACCGCGCCGGCGGACGGCGCCTGGCTGCCGGAGCCGGACGCCCGCGTCATGGCGCCCCCGGCGCTCACAGGGGGCCCGCGCACCGGGTGAGAGCAAGGTTGCGTGGCGGTCACCTCGGGCCATCGGGCGGAAACGCGCCGTTCCTACCGTCGTGGGCATCACCCGACGAGCGACATCAGGGCCTGGAGGCGTCATGACTGCCGCGAGCACCACAGCACGCAAGGGCGGCCGCTGGATCGAGCGGTGGGACCCGGAGGACGAGGCGGCCTGGGAGGCCGGCGGCCGCCGGGTCGCCCACCGGAACCTGCTCTTCTCCGTGCTGTCCGAGCACGTCGGCTTCTCGGTCTGGACGCTGTGGTCGGTCATGGTGCTCTTCATGGGCCCGGAGTACGGCATCGACCCCGCCGGGAAGTTCTTCCTGGTCGCCATGGCCACGGCGGTCGGCTCGGTGGTCCGCGTCCCGTACACCTTCGCCGTCGCGCGCTTCGGCGGCCGCAACTGGACCGTCCTCAGCGCGCTCATGCTGCTGCTGCCGACGATCGCCGCCGCCGTCGTCATGGAGCCCGGCACCTCCTACGGCACCTTCCTCGCCGTCGCCGCGCTGACCGGGGTCGGCGGCGGCAACTTCGCCTCCTCCATGACCAACATCAACTCCTTCTTCCCGCTCCGCAGGAAGGGCTGGGCGCTCGGCCTGAACGCGGGCGGCGGCAACATCGGCGTGCCCGTCGTCCAGCTGGTCGGCCTGCTGGTCATCGGTACGGCCGGCGCCGGGCACCCGCGGCTGCTGCTCGCCGTCTACATCCCGCTCATCGTGATCGCCGCCACGCTCGCGGCCCTGTTCATGGACAACCTGGCGCCCGTACGGAACGACACCGGCGCGGCCGTCGAGGCGGCGAAGGACGGCCACACCTGGATCATGTCCGTCCTCTACATCGGCACCTTCGGGTCGTTCATCGGCTACAGCTTCGCCTTCGGGCTCGTCCTGCAGAACCAGTTCGCCCGTACCCCGCTGCAGGCCGCGTCCATCACCTTCATCGGCCCGCTGCTCGGCTCGCTGGTGCGGCCGGTCGGCGGCCGGCTCGCCGACGCCTACGGCGGCGCGCGGATCACCCTGTGGAACTTCCTGGCGATGGCCGCCGCCACCGCCGTGATCGTCCTGGCCTCGGCACAGAAGTCCCTGGCGCTGTTCACCGTCGCCTTCGTGGCCCTCTTCCTGCTGACCGGCCTCGGCAACGGCTCCACGTACAAGATGATCCCGGGCATCTACGCCGCGAAGGCCGCCGCCAAGGGCCTGACCGGCGAGGCCGCGGCCGCCTACGGACGCCGGCTGTCCGGCGCCGCGATGGGCCTGATCGGCGCCGTCGGCGCGCTCGGCGGCCTCGGCATCAACCTCGCCTTCCGGCAGTCCTTCCTCACCCGGGGCACCGGCACCCCCGCCTTCGTCACCTTCCTGGCCGTCTACGCGGTCTGCTTCGCGGTCACCTGGGCCGTATACCTGCGCAGGCCCGCGCCCGCGCCCGCCCCGGCCGCCGGGCCCGGTGCCGGGGCGGAGCCGGAGCCGCGGCTCTCCTACGCGGAGGTGTAGCCCCGGCGAACCGCGTAACAACGGGGAAATGCGGGTGAACCGAGACCGTCACCGGGAGTTGGGACGATGCGCCGAACGGGGCGCACGACTCCGGGACCCGGGACGGTCCCGGGCCTCCGTTGCACGTGTACCTCCGGCGGAGCGAGGCAGAGCCATGCAAGTGCGACACGCAGACGTCCTCCCGCTCGCGGGCTTCACGGTCGGCGTCACCGCGGCCCGCCGCGCCGACGAACTCTGCGCCCTGCTCGAGCGGCGCGGAGCCGTCGTCCTGCGGGCGCCCGCGCTGCGGATCGTCCCGCTGCCGGACGACACCGAACTGCTCGCGGCGACCAAGCGGCTGCTCGACCGCGGCCCCGACGTCGTGGTCGCCACCACGGCGATCGGCTTCCGCGGCTGGATCGAGGCCGCCGACGGCTGGGGGCTCGGCGAGGCCCTGCTCGAACGGCTGCGCCACGTCGAACTGCTCGCCCGCGGCCCCAAGGTGCGCGGTGCGATCCGCGCGGCCGGGCTCAGGGAGTCCTGGTCCCCGGCGTCCGAGTCCATGGCGGAGGTGCTCGACCGGCTCCTGGACGAGGGCGTCGCCGGCCGGCGCGTCGTCGTCCAGCTGCACGGGGAGCCGCTGCCCGGCTTCATCGAGGCCCTGCGCGCGGCCGGCGCGGAGGTCGTCGGCGTCCCCGTCTACCGCTGGATGCCGCCGGAGGACCTCGGCCCGGTCGACCGGCTCATCGACGCGGCCGTGGCGCGCGGGCTCGACGCGGTCACGTTCACCAGTGCCCCCGCGGCGGCCTCCCTCCTCGACCGGGCCGAACGCCGGGGCCTGCGCGGCGAGCTCCTCGACGCCCTGCGCCACAACATCCTCCCGGCCTGCGTGGGCCCCGTCACGGCGCTTCCCCTCGAAGCCCACGACGTCCCCACCGCCCAGCCCGAACGCTTCCGTCTCGGGCCGCTCGTCCAGCTGCTCGCGGCGGAGCTCCCCGGGCGGGTCCGTCCCCTGCCCGTCGCCGGACGGCGCCTGGAGATCCGCGGTCACGCGGTCGTCGTCGACGGGGAGCTGCGCGCCGTCCCGCCGGCCGGGATGTCCCT
This sequence comes from Streptomyces sp. NPDC058864, assembly GCF_042742985.1. NCBI lineage: Bacteria > Bacillati > Actinomycetota > Actinomycetes > Kitasatosporales > Streptomycetaceae > Streptomyces > Streptomyces sp. NPDC058864. Next base: position 63,129 of record NZ_JBHYMQ010000050.1, read on the forward strand.
GCTCCGCGCCCTCGCCCGGCGCCCCGGGTGGGTCGTCTCCCGGGCCGACCTGCTCCGGGTGCTGCCGGGGGCGGGGCGCGACGAGCACGCCGTCGAGACGGGGATGGCGCGGTTGCGGGCGGCGCTGGGGGTGCCGAAGCTCATCCAGACGGTGGTCAAGCGGGGTTACCGGCTGGCCCTCGATCCGGCTGCGGACGGGAAGTACGGCCCCTCGGTGGGGTGATGTTCGTGGTGGGGGTGGGGGTGGGGGTGGGGGTTGTGGTGGTGGGGCCGTGGTCGGGTGTCCCGCCGTCTCGCTCCCTTCGGTCGCAGAGCGGCCGGCTGCGGATGGGAGGGTGGGGGCTCGGGGTTTCGCGGCGGTGTGCGGGTGGGTGTGCGGCTGGGGTTCAGGCGCCGGAGCAGGGCTGGTTGTTCGTGGGGCGCGGGTCTCGTTGCCGTCCGCGGGTATGGATGGCCGCTTCCACGCCCACCGTTCGTGGGTGGCGCGCCCGCCGTGACCTGCGTCTGCGGGTGACTCCCCGACAGGACACGGGTTCGGCGGGTCGGTTTCCGAGATCGGGCTCTGTTCCGCCGACGGCGAAAGCGGGTCCGATGTGCCCCGGCTCAAAGATCGGGCTCTGTTTCGCTGTCCATATCGGCGAAAGCGAGCCCGATGTCCCGCCCACCCCTCACCAGCACCTCGAATCAGCCGCAGACGCGGGTTGCGGCGGGCGTGGCAACCAGTCGTCCATACCCGCGGACGGCAACGAGACCCACGGCACCGGAAAGGCCACCCGCTCCGGCGCCTGCACCCCGCCACTCACCCACTCGCACACCGCCGCGAAGGCCCGCCCCCACCCTCCCGTTCCGCAGCCGGCCGCTCCGCGACCGAAGGGAGCGAGACGGGGGGACAGCCGAACACCGGCAGCACCGACCTCCACCCACCCCACCCCCCACCAACCCCCGCCGCGACCGCGGAGCCGCACCC
>NZ_JBHYMQ010000051.1:0-48457 GCF_042742985.1 Streptomyces sp. NPDC058864
CCTGCAAGCCTTCGACATCGCCTTCGACGGCCGACTCTCCCTCGGCCGCCGCTAACTCACACCACCCGAGTTACACCGTTCGTTGGACAGACCCGAACGCTTGGCCGATTGAGCGGTCTCGGACGTCTTGATCAGAAGATGGGCGCCGGGTGGGCTGAGCGGGAAGGCGTGGGCGACGTCCTCGTTGTACGCGGCGTCCATGATCGCTTCTATGTGCTGCAGTGGTATTCGATCGGCATGCGTGGGATTGCCCACGACGTAGTCGATGTCGTGCATGAGTTCCGGGTGGGTCTCCATCCAACCGACCAGGAGCCGTCCGAAAACGATCGCCCAGCCGTGGGCACCGCCGTACTTCAGGCGATGGATCTTGTCACGGAGGGCTCCCGAGTACATGGCAACCGCGTCCACACGGGAAAACCCACGCTGTTCCACGGGCAGGGCGCACAGTCGATTGGCGCAGACCTGGCCTGCCAAAACCGTCTGAGAACACACGGGGCAATGGGAGGCCGAGACAGGCTGGAGGGTCTGGCCGGCGCAGTCCGAGCAAAGGCGGGCCGCTCCCGTGAGTACGAAGGCGCACGCCGGACAGTTCGGGAAGCCCGCCGGCTCTGGAAGGCTCGTGGTCACAGGCCAGCCAGGGCGAGCTGCTGGCGCTGCTGACTGGCTCGCTGGACGCTGGCCGCGGTGCCGAGCCTGTCGGTGATGTCGCTGGACTGTGTGACCTGGATGGCTCGCCGCTCTACGATCATCTTTGCGGCCCATGGCTGAGTGTCCGCGAGGGACTTGATCAGGAAAACCAGCTTGCCGTGTTCGGCGGCAAGGCGGGCCTGCATTTTGGCGCCAGAGGTGCTGGACGCCTCGATGACAACGCTACCCAAGGTGGCTCCTGAGGTGACGACGTTGCGACGGGGGAAAGTCCAGCGAGCGGGGCCGCTGTTCGGCCAGAACTGGCTGATCAAGGCACCGCCCTCATCAAGGATCCGCTTGGCCAGTGGACGGTTCTCGGCCGGATAGACGGGGGCGGCGATGCCAGTGCCCATGACGGCGAACGTCCGGCCGCCGGCATCGAGAGTCGCCTCGTGAGCCGCTGCGTCGACGCCCTTGGCAAGTCCGCTGGCGATGACGACGTCGTGATCCACTAGCTCGCGAGCCATTCTCGCCGAGCGCTTCAGGCCCTCCACTGAGGCATTGCGTGTGCCGACAACTGCAATGGACCGCGCGTCGCGCTGCTCGAGCTCCCCAAGGTAGAAGAGGAACGGCGGGAGATTGGGGACCATCCGCAGATTGGCCGGATAGTCGGCATCGAGAACGGTGACCAGGCGGGCACCCACCTTGCAAGCCGCTGCCAGCTCCGCGTCAACCCTGCTGCGGGCAGGACCAAGATCGGCAAGCGCCTCCTGCAGCAGCGGCAAGTTCTTCCGGGCTGTGCGGGAGTCCTCACGCACCTGGCCTCCGAACAGGGCAGCTATGTCGTCGGGAGCCTGGGCGTTTCGAGCGAGCAGGCTCCAGTCGACGGACGCCTCCCCGACCCGCAGGGCGCAGAGAGTCAGAAGGTCGTACTGGTCAGTAGTGATGTCTAGGTCAGCCATCGAGATGTCCTTCTACTCGCGGCCCCAGGATGTTCGAAGGATGGGGTCTGCTTGGGCCACGTCCATCATGGCGTACGCAGACCGCACGCGAACAGGAAGGGGCTGTAGGACACCCATGAGGAACACTGCATCGATACGTCCACGCTTGACCCCGCGGGCGGCGGGGCTGTCTCAGCCGCCCCTGTGCTGCCTTCTGCATCGCCGCACATCAGATGCAGACCTCGCCTGGCGGCGGGGTGCAGCACGCGACAGGCGCGGAAAGAGATTCTTCCGCGGAGAGCGCGACTCGGCCCAGGATGAGACGGGACCGTCGCCTCGCCACCCTGAGGAACCGGCCGTGCGAAAGATCGGGGGTCAGGACGAACCCGGCTGATGAGCGACCCCGCCTGGGTCGGGGCGACGGGCGTGGGCGGGGCCGCACTCTCAGCATGCCCCGGTGGAGGCACAGCGCATCTTGGCCCAGACGAAGAGCCCCACACCGGTGGATCCGGTGGGGGCCTTCCCAGGCCCGAAGCTTACGGAGCAGGTCGAGGCTCTCGGACGCGCACGCGCAGCATCGCGCCACGTCGCACGAACTTCAAGCCGGAAGGTGCATTCGAGTGAGTGCGCCTACCAGGAGTTCGGTCAAGGAGGCGTCATAGTGTCCGGGCCCACAGCTCTGACATCGCGGGAGGCACGTGAGAGCGCTACCAGGCCCACGCAAACGGCCGGGCCCGCATCAGGCACCGCAGGGTCGGTGGGATGAGAAGGACGCATACCCGGCAGTGTGCTAGCCGGGGCACTTCACAGCTCTGGGTCAACGACAGCCGTTTTGCGCCAAATGCGCCCTGCCGGAAGAGGTCGATCGCCCTCCGCATTAGGCTCCCGCATAGCACCCTCGCCAATCGGCCAGCGAACGCAGGAGCGCTGATCATGCCCCAGACCCGCCTCAAGTGCCGCAACGCCTCCTCGGCCGCCGCCGTCGTGGCCGCCGGGACCGTGCCAGGCGACCACCAGCACACCATTCGACAGGACGGCCGCCACGTCGTCATCGCCTACGCCGACACCCGCTGGCCCTTCGACGTCGCCGAGTGGGCCGCCCTGGAGGGGCACGCCAGCGACAAGGCTGCGGCCCGGGTCATGGCCCACCTCTGACGCAGCAGGTTCACGAACTCCGGGGTGAGGAAGAGCTGGAGCGTGACCGTCACCGGGTGGAACAGCCGCGTTACTCCCTCTCCGCGATGACGTACATCCGGCAACGGACGGTGCCGTCCGGCAGGTCCACTATTGAGCTGCGGACCTCAACCGAGCGGAACTCAATCCATTGCCTGATAAGCGCGACCTCATGTGCCGGCCCCTGCAGTACGGCCTCGACCATGTGCGGGCTTGCTGGTGGGACAAGGTCGTCCGTGTCGTCGTGGCTCACGATCTCCAACGATCCCCCGAATCAGGGGCCGCCACATCTTGAGGCCGATACTCCGGTCGATCAGCCCCGAACGGTCGAGTCCGCATGTGCATTGCGATCTCGTCGACGTCGTACCTCAGGTTGCGCGGATCAGAAGCAGGGCCATGTCGTCGGTGCCAGGCGTGGTGCGGCCGGCGTGGTGGATGAGGGTGTCGGCGAGGGCATCGACGCTCTGCTCCGGAGCTTGGGCGAGCTGACGGGCGAACTCGGTAATGGTCTCGTCGATGTCGGTTCCTGGGGATTCGACAAGGCCGTCGGTGTAGAGGCCGAGCATGGTACCGGAGGGCAACGGGATCTCTACGGTGGCGTAGTCGGTGTGCGGCTGGATGCCCAGGAGCAGGCCCGGCGGGAGCCGGAGGACATCGGTGCGCCCATCGGGGTGGCGGATCAGCGGTGGGGGATGGCCGGCGGTGGCCAGGTGGGCGCGGTGCCGGGGCAGGTCGAGGTGGGCGTAGAGGCAACTTGTGAACAAGCCGGGGTCGAGGTCGATCAGCAGGCGGTTGGCGCAGGCCAGGACTTCGTGGGGGCGCGGGCCCGCTGTGGCGTGGGAGTGGACGGCGGCACGGACCTGGCCCATCAGGGCCGCCGCGCGCACGCTGTGGCCCTGGACGTCACCGATCACCGCGGCCGCACAGGAGGCGGTGTCGCAGTGGATGAGGTCGTAGAAGTCCCCGCCGACCTCCATACCGCGGCCGGCTTGCCTGTACCGGGCGGCCACCTCCAGACCCGGGACACGCGGCAGGCTCCGGGGGAGCAGTCCGGTCTGGAGGCTGTGGGCGAGTTCGTGCTGGGTGTCATAAAGGCGGGCGCGGTCCAGGGCCTGGGCGATGAGTCCGGCCAGGGCAGTAAGGACGGCGCGTTCCGTCGAAGGGAAGGGTCGGGGATGGTCGTAGGACAGCACGAGGGCTCCGACGGGATGTCCGGAGGTGATCAGCGGCAGGAAGGCCCAGGCGTCGCGGGACCGGTAGCGGACGGCTTCGGGGTAAGCGCGCTGGAAGTCCGCAAAGCTGGCGAAGAAGCTCGGAACGCCGCTGATGAGGGCCTGTCCGGGTGGCGTGACGGCTGTCAAGGGGGCGCCGTCGTAGCGGTTCAGGAAGTCGGTGCTGTACCCACGGTGCCCGATGATGCGCAACCGCCCCTCCTCCGTCGTCATCAGGGCCAGGCCCTGAGGTCCGAAGGCGGGCACCAGCTGGTCGGTGACCAGATCAACGACGTCCTGAGTGCCGGCGGCCTGTGTCAGAGTCGCCGCCAGGTGCATCAACTGGTACTGCTCCGCCGCCCTGGCCTCCTCTGCCCGGGGCTCCCGGTCACAACGGTCGGTCGCCGGCTCGACCTGTGCGGAAGTGATGTGGACGCTGATCCCGCAGGCGTCCGGGTACAGCTGGAAGGACAGCCAGTGGTCCGGCGGACGCAGGGCGGTGAACGAGGTCGGTCGGCGGCCTATGACCGCAGCCCGGTAACGATCCTCATAGACAGGATGGTCCAGCCATGACAGCGCCTCCCACAGCCTGCTGCCCTCCAGATCGGCGACGCCGGAGCCGAGCAGGTCGGCCGCCGCAGCGTTGACATAAGTGACCCGTCCGTCCAGGTCCAGTGCGCAGCAACCGATCGGCAGGCGTTCCGCGAACTCGGCGGCGGCCAGGGCCGCGGCCTCCCCTCGGTCGAATCGGCGCAGCGGGCTCAGCAACTGCGGCTCGCTGCGGGGCAATACGGGTTCGCCGCGGTCGGCAGCCTGCTTGAGCAGGAGGCCGGTGTGGCTGCAGAAAGCGCTGATCGCGTCCTCCTCGCGGCGACTGAGCTGCGGCCGGTGCCACTGGGGCCACAGCAGCGCGATCCCTCCCCAGGCGGTCGTGCCATGGGTGATGGGAGCGGCGGCCAGCATGAAGTCGTAAGGCACCACCAGCCCGACATTGGGGTACTGGCACGCCATGTCCTGCTGGCTGCCCAACCACACCATGTGCCGCTCGCGGATGGCATCCGTCACCGGTGTGGAGGCATCGAGTGCCACCCGTGTCCAGGGGGCGGCCAGCCGACGGGAAGCCCCGGAAATCAGTGCCAGCTGCTGCACCCGCCCACCGGGAAGAATCAGGTAGAGCAAGCCGACGGACGCGCCGGTTGCCTGTACTACCCCCGCGAAGGAGCTCTCCAGTTGCTCCAGCCCGCTGGCAGCGGTAATGGGACGTGTCACGGTCTCACCTCCTCTCCGAGCCGCCCCGGCACCGCGCGGCCGGTGACCACCGATCTCGGCCGGCCGCTCAGCCAAGTCCGGCGCCACGTTCCCGACGTCGGGCGTGGATCACCATCACGTCGAGCAGGGCACCCGCAGCGAGGACTGCGCACAGCAGAGCCAGCCCCGCGTACCCGCCCCGCCCGGGAGAGCCCTCGGCCTCGGCACTCGCCGCAAGTAGCGCAAAGAGCACCGTTCCGATAAGAAGCAGCGGCGCAAACATGGCTGCCAGGACCAGTCTCAAACCAAGGGAACTGGGGGCTGTGGGAGTCTCTGTCCCGGTGCGCTCTGAACGGTGCCCGGCGAGCCCCGATCGCGACCGAGGCACCGGCGCTTTGCCTTCAGGAGCAGAATTTACGTTCATGCTGATCTCCTGTCCGCGAGAGGAACGCCGACGCCACCGCAGTAGGGCCCTGCTACCCGTATCCCCAGCTGGGCTGCCCGCGGCCGCACTGCCGCCCTCGGACCGCTCCCGGGCCCGCTCGATAGATGCCTACCCGATGACCACTTCGTGACGCCCGCGGACGGAGTGCGGCTGACCCCGCCGACCCCGACGGTCCACGGGCGGCACCGATGGATCCGCGGTAGCGCGGCACGAAGTCGACATGCCCCGGCAGGCCCGCGGGAGCATGCAGCAGAAAGGAGCCACCCCCTCGCGCTTCGGCCCAGAGGCTGGCCGCTTCCGTGCGAAAGGAGGGGCCCGTCTCACAGCAGCCCGCAGGTCAGGGCGCGGTGCCCCGGATACCAGTGCATGATGGATATGTGGTCCCACAAGACGTACCTCCACACGCCCGTGGGACTGCCCTGGAAATGAGGGACGCCCCTGCCGCCTGTGGGCTGCGCGGTAGGGGCGTCACGGTGTGTGTTCCTACCACCGATCGGTAGAACCGGAACAGCAGCAGCGCGCCCAGTCCGTGCGGTGACCACGGCTTAGCGAGAACCTGGGTCGCGGTCCACGTGGCTACCGCGGCAGATCTCAGAAACCTCAGTGGAGTGCGGAAAAGCCCGTTAAGGCCGCTCCGCGGCCAGGACCGCCTCCCCGGGGCGGTCGCCAGCTCCTTGCCTCCCGAATCAACGTGCCGAGGGCCGTCACCAGCCCCATCGTCAAGAACAGGACGATGGGGAAACCCCATAGCCACGGGGTGAAGGTGCGGTCGACGGCCCGTCCGCGCAGGGGCCAGGGAAGGGCCGTCACCTCGAGTGAAGAGCCGACGCGCTCGGTGCCACACTCGACCCTGGCATGCCGGGGCACACGTTCCCAGGGGTCTGCCCAGGTCACCGCACATCGGCCGTACTCGTTGGCAGACACCGATGCCCGGACCGTCTGCCCCAGCCCGTACATGTAGCCGGCGGTGCCAAGCAGGCCGACGGCGACGACCAGAGGAACCAAGGCGCCGGCCGACAGCCACCGCCACACTGGTCTTCCGGCAGGTCTCCGCGGTGACGAAGAGACATCGGCAGTACGGAGTACGGCGAGAAGGACAGGCGCGTAGGCGGTCGTGACGTCGAGACGGACGGGCCACGCCCCGGGAGCGGGCGCGTACACGATCCGGGTCCGGGCGAGCGACCACCGCCGTGAACGACGAGGGCCGGTCACCGACAGCACGGCTCCCTTGCCGCCGAGCGGGATCGGGGCGCGCCCATAAGGACGGAACACCAGGCCACCCGACCCGTCCCAGGCAAGGCGCCCCCGTACGAAGCGCCACGGGTAAAACGGCGCGTCGCCCTCCATGCGGCACCAGACCTGAATCGGCTGCCCTGCGGTTGCCTTCCGCGACCAGTGCTGTCCCAGGACCGACACCGCCACCGTTCTCAGCAGAAGCGGTGCGATCCAGGCCAGGCATGGCCACGCCACCGACGTCATGTTCATGCCCCGTAGTAAACGCACGGTGTCCGGCGGTGGAGAATGAGCGACCGCTGCAGCGGGAGAACCGGTTCGTTGCCGTAACCGGGCACGTCAGCCCAGGTCTCTTCGTCTTGACGGTTCCTTAACGCCTCTTTGTTGCGACTCTGACGTACCGTTGGTGCCCGGTGTGCCGGGAAGCCTGGTCGGCGAGATAAGTCGTTGTCGTCTTCGCCGTCACGAAAGGCCTTCGATGGCCGCCTCACGGACAACCGTCCCCGCCCTCTCCCGCAACGGAGACGCTGCCGGTCCCCGGACGCGCCGGTTCGTGCTCTTCTTCGCGTTCTCCTTCGCGGTGATCGCGGACCCGGTCTCCTCCGTCGCCTACGCGATCGAAGCCGCGCTGCATGCCCTGCACGGGGATCTGGCGCTCTTGCTGCCGACCATGTCACTGGTGGTGGGCCTGGTCGTGGTGATCACGGCCAACTACTGGCAATTGGTGCGGCGCTTCCCGAAGGGCGGAGGCGCCGCCGCGGCAGCCGCCCGGGCTTTCGGCCCCCGCTGGACGTTCCTGCCGATCGGGGCGCTGGTGGTCGACTTCGTGCTGACCATCGGCATCTCCATCGCGGCCGCCGCCAGTGCGGTGATCGCGCTGTTTCCGGGGCTGGCTCCGGTGCGCATTCCGCTGGCCTTGCTTCTGCTGCTGATCGTCGCGGGACTGACCTGGTTCGGGCACGGCGGGCGCTTGGTCTTCGCAACCATGACCGTTCTGTTCCTCGTGGTTTCGGTGACCGTGGTGGCCCTGGGGTTCACCGGCCCGCACAGCGTGGGCACGGTGTCGGCGACGGCCGATCCCGGCCACTCCGCGGTTCTCGCCGTGGTGCTGGCCTTCCCGGTGGCCATGGCTCTGGCCACCGGCGTCGAAGCGCCTTCCACCGCGATCGCGCAACTCGGCCAGCTCGGCGACACGCACCGCCGGCGCTTCGGCCGGGGCACCCTGGCGTTGCTGCTGGTAGTCGTCGCCGGTCTGACCCTTGCCCTCACCGCCCTGGCTGTCCGCCTTAACATCGGGCTGCCCGGCGCGGACTCGACCCAGATCGCGGACATCGCCCGCGCCGCCGCCGGACCCGGCTGGCTCTACGGAGCCTTCCAGCTGACCAGCTCCCTGCTCCTCCTGGCGGCTGCCAGCTCCTCCTTCCAGGCAGGGCCCGGACTCCTCAAGGCACTCGCGGGCACACCCGGGCGCCCCGGTGTTCTACCGCCGGTGCTTGGGCGGGTCAACCGGCACCACACTCCGTACTGCTCCGTCGTGGTCTACCTCGCCGCCGCCGCGTTGATCATTGTTGCGGCGGCCGGGCAGGAACAGGAGTTGGTGCTGTTCTACGCGGTGTCCGTCTTCGTCAGCTTCCTGGTGGGCCTGCTGGCCATGGCCCGGTTCGCACACGGCGAGCGCAAGGGGGCACTGGCAGCGGTCAATGCCGTGGCGGCCGCAGCCGTCGCGTTCACCCTCCTGGTCAACCTGCTGCGCGGATGGCCGGTGCTCTCCCTTGCCGCCACCCTCGCCATCGCCGGGGCCCTCTACATGCGCTGGGCCCATGCCGGCCGCCCGTCAGGAGTGGAGGACGTCGAGGCCCGGGCCGAGTCCACCTGACACAGGCAGGCGAACAACCGAGTACCGGCCGAGAAAGGGAAACGGGGGGATTCCTTGTCACGCATCAGGGAAGCTACGGGCGTGCACAGCCTTCCCAGCCAAGCCCAGCATCCACCGCCACCAGGCCACATGGTCATCTGCGGTGACGACGCGCTCGCGCACCGGCTCGCCTACGAACTGTCCGCCGTCTACGGCGAGCACGTCACCGTGGTCCTGCCGTCGTTGCGCCACAACCACGGACCGCAGATCGCCGAGCTCACGCGGCGACACGGCGTGCGCGTCCTGGAGGCGATGGAACCGAGCGACACGGCCCTGCGCGAGGCGGGAGTGGAGGGCGCGGTTGCCCTGGCGCTGGCGTACGGCGACGACCAGACGAACATCCACGCCGCCTTACGGGCCCGGCGCATGAATCCCGACATCCGTCTCGTCATCCGCATGTACAACCGCAAGCTGGGCCGCCATCTGGAGGACCTGCTCGAACGGGCCGCCGCAAGCCGTTCTCCCCAACTGCGGCCCTACGAAATCGACGCGTCGACCACCGTCCTGTCCGACGCGGACACCGCCGCCCCGGCGCTGGTGGCGGCGGCCGTGGTCGGGAGCAGCAAGGTCGTCCAAGCAGACGGACTACTCCTGCGCGCCGCCGAGCGGCCCTTGAACAGCGAGAACGACGGCCTTCGCCACGCACCGGCGCTGTGCACCCTGGCCGTGCTGTCCGACTCCCACGCCGATCCGGGTGGCGAGGCCGACGGCCCCGGTCCCGGCGGCGCGCGGCTGCTGCCCGACGACCGGACCGTCCAGACCGCGGCCGGCTCGCACGGCCGCGTGGTGCTGGAAGCCATCACCCGGAGCCAGGGCCAGCCCACGGCCCGGCGGCGCCGCCAGGGCGCACCGCCACTGCGGGAGCTGTTCTCCCCGCGACTGAGGTACGCCGCCGCCGGTCTCATCGTCCTGCAAGTGGTCTTCGCCGCCCTGACCTGGCGTGTCATAGGGGGCTCTCCGCTTCACGCGGCGTACCTGTCGCTGCTGGACGTCCTCAACATCAACGACCCGGCGGTGGACGAGCGCCCAGGACGTCAGATTCTCCAGTTGCTGTCCGGACTCGCCGGCATGGCGCTGTTGCCGGTGCTCTTCGCCATCGTGCTGGAGACACTGGGAAGCTTCCGCACCGCCTCCGCTCTGCGGCTGCCGCCCCGGGGCCTGTCCGGACACGTCGTCCTGATCGGCCTGGGCAAGGTCGGCAGCCGGGTCCTCGACCGGCTGTGTGCGCTCGACATCGACGTGGTCTGCGTCGAACGGGACCCCGAGGCGCGCGGCGTGGGCACGGCCCGTGCGCGCCGCGTGCCGGTCGTCATCGGGGACGCCACCCAGGAAGGTGTACTGGAGACGGCCCGCGTCGGCGCCGGCCGTGCTCTGATGGCCCTCACGAGCGACGACACCACCAATCTCGAAGCCGCGCTGTACGCCCGGGAGGCTGCCCCCGCGCTGCGCGTGGTGATGCGGCTGTTCGACGACGACTTCGCCACCACTGTCTACCGGGCGCTGCGCGACTCCTATCCCGAAGCGACGACCCGCAGCCGCAGCGTTTCCACGCTGGCGGCGCCGGCGTTCGCCGGCGCCATGATGGGCCGCCAGATCCTCGGCGCCATACCGGTAGAACGTCAGGTGCTCCTCTTCGCCGCCGTTGAAGTACGCGGGCACGCCGAGCTTGAGGGGCGCACCATCCGCGACGCCTTCCACCCCGGTGAATGGCGGGTGCTCGCTCTCGACCTCGCCGCACCGTCCGACCGGCGCCCGGACCTGGCCGCCGCCATCGACCACGATCTCGACACCCGTGAACCGGAACTGGCCTGGGACCTGCATCCCGGCTACGTCCTCCAGCCCGATGACCGCGTCGTCCTCGCGGCCACCCGCCACGGACTCGCCCGACTGCTGCGACACCGCGGACATCAGACCCCCACTCCCGGCATCTGACCGCCACACCCACGGGGGCGGCTTTCTTGACCCGGTCGCCCCCGCGCCCAGTCGGCCGTTAGGGTGTAAAGAACGCGTCAAGACGATGCGGGGTGTGCCGGGAAGTCTGGTCGGCGTCCAAACGGGCTGTGCCCGTCTGTCGAACAGCCGGAGGCCGGTCCCGATGCCCGTCACCACCCGTTCCCGCCCCTTGCTCTTCGGAGTGCTGTCCAGGCCTGAGCGCGCCGTACTCGCCCAGGCTCTACGGACGGAGACGGTGGGGGGTCTGCTCCTGCTCGGTGCCGCCGCGGTGGCGCTGGTCTGGGCGAACAGCCCGCTCACCGGCATCTATGAGACAGTCCGAGACTTCCATTTCGGGATACCCGCGCTCGGCTTGCACCTGTCGGTGCAACACTGGACCGCCGACGGCCTGCTGGCGATCTTCTTCCTCGTCGCCGGTATCGAGTTGAAGCGGGAACTGGCCGTCGGTGAACTGCGCAATCCCGCCACGGCCGTCCTGCCCATCGTGGCCGCGATCTGCGGCATGGCCGTACCCGCCGGGATCTACGTGGCAACCGTAGCCGCGAGTGGTGGCAGCAAGGCCGGCTGGGCGGTGCCGATGGCCACCGACATCGCCTTCGCCCTCGCCGTCCTGGCCGTGATCAGCACCCACCTGCCATCAGCGTTGCGCGCGTTTCTGCTCACACTGGCCGTCGTCGACGACCTGGGCGCGATCCTCGTCATCGCCGTCTTCTTCAGCCACGACCTGAACTTCCTCGCACTCGGCGCGGCCGCAGCCGGACTGGCCGCCTTCTGGGGACTGCAACGGCTGAGGGTGCGCGGCTGGTGGTGGTACGTGCCTCTCGGAATCACGATCTGGGCGCTGATGTACAACAGCGGGGTTCACGCCACCGTGGCCGGCGTGGCGATGGGGCTCATCCTGCGCATCCACCGTGACGACGCCTCCGACGACCGTCCGGCGGAGAAGGCGTCACCGGGCGAGCGCACCGAACACGCGCTGCGACCCGTATCAGCGGGCGTCGCCGTTCCTCTGTTCGCACTGTTCGCCGCAGGTGTGAGCATCTCGGGCTCCGCTCTGGGGCAGGTCTTCTCCCGCCCCGAGCCCCTGGGTGTCCTGCTGGGACTGGCCGTCGGCAAGACCCTCGGCGTCTTCGCGGCCACATATCTCGCAGTCCGCTTCACCCGCGCCCGGCTCAACCCGGGCCTCGCCTGGGCGGATGTCGTGGCGTTGTCCGTCCTGGCGGGCATCGGCTTCACCGTCTCGCTGCTCATCGGGGAACTCGCCTTCACAGATCCTGACGCCGTCGAGCACGTCAAGGCCGCTGTCCTGGTCGGCTCCGCCACGGCGGCGGCCGTTGCCGCGGTGCTGCTCGCACGGCGCAACCGTGTCTACCGCCGCCTGTGCGAGGAAGAGGACCTCGATACCGCTGATCACCACAATGAGGGCTTCGCGCACACGCCTCCCGACACCTCCGACTGAGGGTCATCATGGAAGCCACCCCGATCGCACCCGCCGTGGTCATCGCCGCCCTGATCGTTCGGACCGGCTTGGACGAGCTGCGCCATCCCGGCACCGCCCGGCATTACTGGGCGTTCATCCACGACCGGCGGGCGCAGGGTGCCGGAATAGGGATTGGGGCCATCGCCACGTCGCTCGCATGGCCCGACACAGGCTGGGCCGCACCGGCCTGGGCTGTTCTCATCAGCCTTCTTGTCGCATTCCTGATCGGGCGGCAAGGCGCTTCGCCGCCCACCCCCGGAGAGGGGTCTCGACAGATGCCGATCGCCGGCACGGTCCTGGCCCTTTTCGGGGCCGTGCTCGTTCTTGCCGGCGCGATGCTGTACGTACTGCCAGGACCTGGCTTGCCCCTGCTCGCCGTCGGTTGTCCGCTCTTGGTTGTCGGGCTGGTCCTGAGCGCCGCGCAGCGGCACTGGCGTAAGAGGTGAAGCATTACAAAGCTGCGGGACGCCGGGTTCCCCGCGCAGCATGGGCGGATGTCAGCGCGGCCCCATTCAGCTACTTGGCCAAGCGCCAGCTCGGCGCAGAAAGAGCCGGCCGGACAACCAGCACAAGGAAGGCCAACCTGCGCCACGGCGGCGGTCGTTCACCCATATCTGGAACCTACTCGAATGGCCGGGCGCCGAAGTGCCCCCGCCCGCACCCGCCCGAGCAGCGCGAGGGCATCGATATCTGTTCGGCCGGCTGACGGCGGCCGGTGAAAAAGTGATGGAGGTCCACGTGTCGAATCCGAGGGGCATACCGCCCGAGTACCTGGACGCATACCTGAAGATGCTGGCCGAGGTGTCGAGCACTGGCCGACGGCTCTGGCGGACGGAGCTGGACGGACTGCGGGACCTGGGCGAGCGCGGTGCGGACGCGGGTCTTGGCTTGCGAGACCTGGTCGGCGGTTACCTGGCGGCGACGCGTGACGCCTGGCGATCCCTGCCCGGGGTGGAAGTCTGGATGGGTGAGGCGGTGTTGTCGGCGGCGGAGGCGGCGATCGCCGCGTTGGGCGAGGGACATGAGCGGGCCCAGCGGCTTCAGGTACGTCAGGAGGAAGCCGCGCGGCAGGAGTTCATCGACGACCTGCTGTACGGGCGCAGTGATCCGGGACGGCTGGCGGACCGCGCGGAGCGGTTCGGCCTGCGGCTCGGACAGGAGCACATGGTCGCGGTGGGTCGCGGTGCGGACGCATTCGAGGACGGCCATCCCGTGATCCGGCGCATCGAACGGGAGCTGATCTCCCGCTTCGGAGAGCGAAACATACTCCTGACCACCAAGGACGGCCGACTGGTGTGCGTCACGTCCAGCACGGACCGGGCGGTGAGCGCCGCATTCGCGGACGCCGCTCTGCATCCGGGCCCCGGATACGACGCGGCACGACGGGTGGCCGTGGGCCGCACTCATGCCGGAGCGGGTGGCATCGTCCGATCCTACGAGGAGGCGCTGGGAGCGCTGGACGTCGCCGAACGGCTGCGGCTGCACCCTCCGGTTCTACACGCTGAGGAACTGCTGGTCTTCCCGGTCCTGATGCGTGACCGGACCGCGATGGCAGACCTCGTGCGGAGCGTCCTGGGCCCCCTGTCCACAGCTCGCGGCGGTGCAGGACCTCTGCTCGAGACCATCTCCATTCATGCAGAAGCCGGCTACGTCAACGCCGAAGCGGCCCGGCGCCTGGGGCTGGGAGTGCGCACCCTCACCTACCGCCTGGACCGCATCAAGACGCTGACCGGCTACGACCCGAACGACGCCTTGCACCGCTACACCCTGCAGACAGCGGCAATGGGCGCCCGGCTGCTTGGCTGGCCCGAAGAACCGCTAGGGCGGGACGCCGTCAGGCCGTAGAAGACGCTGCAGATGGTCAGAGTGCTGTCCATGATCCAGCGGTGTGGTCCGAGACATCGCCATACCGGCCAGGATCCCACCGCAAGTTGATCGGCTTCCACCACCGATCGCGGCGGGGGTTGCCGCAGTCTTCATACCTACGACTTCCTGGTGATCAGGCGGCTGATGCTTACGAGCTGACGCCATCAGCGCGAGGGATGGGGTGGGTGGATGGCGGAGGTGGCGTCTCGGCCCTGGCCGCGTCAGCAAGAGCCGCGGCAGCAGCTTCTGCGGCTTGTACCGTGTCGTTGGCGGCCTGAGCAGCCATGTCGTCCGAGGGTTTGTCGCGGGTGGCCGGCGAGGGCGGGAGCACCTCGCTGAAGGCGCGGGAGACGCCCTGGAGCGCGGAGGTCACCTCGCTGGGGATCACCCAGAAAGTGCTGCCCGAGCCCTGCGCAAGTTGGGGCAGCACCTGGAGATACTGCCAGGCCAGCAGTTTGGGATCTGGATCATTGCGATGCACGGCCTGGAACACTTCGTCGATGGCACGGGACTGGCCCTCGGCTTGGAGGATCGCAGCCGTACGGTTACCCTCCGCGCGCAGAACGGCGGCCTGCTTGTCGCCTTCGGCGGTGAGAATCTGCGATTGGCGTTGCCCTTCGGCCCCGAGGATCGCGGCCCGTTTGTCCCGCTCGGCCCGCATCTGCTTCTGCATCGCGTCCTTGATGGACTGAGGAGGGTCGATGGCCTTGATCTCCACCCGGTTGACCCTCAGCCCCCACTTACCAGTCGCCTCGTCCAGCACCCCCCGCAACTGGCTGTTGATGGTGTCACGTGAGGTGAGGGTCTTCTCCAGGTCCATGGACCCCACCACGTTGCGCAAGGTGGTGACGGTGAGCTGTTCGACCGCCTGGAGGAAGTTCGCGATCTCGTAGAAGGCCGCTCTTGGGTCGGTGACCTGGAAGTACAGGACGGTGTCGATCTCGACAACCAGGTTGTCCTCGGTGATGACCGGCTGCGGTTTGAAGGAGACGACCTGCTCTCGAAGGTCGATCACCGGATGAACGCGATCTATGTAAGGGATCACAAGGTTGAGACCGGGTTGCAGGGTCCGGTGGTATCGGCCGAGACGCTCCACATTGCGCGCACGCGCCTGGGGCACGATACGGACGGCCCGCACCACGGTGAGAACCGCGAACAGGGCGATGATCAGGCCGGCGATCAAGAACGCCGAGGTCTCCATGGTTTCAGTCCCTGGGGTAGACGATTGCGGTGGCACCACTGATCTCTATGACGTCAACGGTCGCTCCTGGAGGAATCACCAGCGTGTCGTCGTACGCGCGTGCCGTCCATTCCTCACCATCGATGCGGACCGTGCCAGCCCGCCCCGACACCTCGGAGACGACATAGGCGGCCTTGCCGACCAGTGCATCAATGCCAAAACGCTCGGATTGCGCCTGGAGCACGTGACGCAGCGCAATAGGGCGCACGAACAGTACGGCGACAGTGGCGACAATGGCGAACACAAGAAACTGGAAGGGCAGCGGCAGCCCGACCGCGGCGGACCCTGCCGTGACCAAGGCGGCCGCACTGAGCATTCCGAGCGCTGCAGTGAGCGTGAAGATCTCCGACACAGCCAACACGGCTGCGATGATCAACCAGATCAACCATGGATCCATTTGCGCGCCTCTTCTGACCGGTACGGGTGCGAAGGGCTTGTCTACCACCATTGGACCCCAGGGAGGCACCGTCGCGGTACCCCTGGGATGAAGCCTTTCGTTGATGGGTGCACGCGCTCTCCCGAGTCTCCCGACGCGCTGTGCCGCGAATGCCGGTGATCGGGAACGCCCGGCTTCTGGGCCGCCCGAGCAGCCTCCATAACGACGGGTGCCACCAACAGGTCGTAAAGCGCGCGTAAGAATTGCCGGAACGCGGCAATGTCCCGGTGGTGTGCTTCATGGCACCATCGCGGTGCCTTCGGGCGATCGGCGTGCTGGGGGGTGGGGGGAGGATGGGGTGGTTTCTCGGTCTCGGCACCGCCGGTCTGGTGGTGCTGGCGGTGGCGTTCGTCTTCGACCGCGTGCTGGACGGGCTCGGCGGCCTGGACGGGCTGTTGTCGCTGCCGGTGATCGCCGGCTTCGTGTCGATGCTCGGCTTCACCGGCGCGATCGTCCTGGGCAGCACCGGGCTCGGGACGGTGTTCGTCGCCTGGGTGGGGGTGTTGCCCCAGGTCGTCGCCAAGGCGTCCGAGCCGATGGGCACCGTGGACCAGACGACCGTGATCTCGACGGACGGCGCCCGCCGGCTGTCCCGTACGGTCCCGGACAACGTGGCGCAGGGCATGGAACAGCTCAGCTCCACCATGGGAGTCGACCTCGCCGAACTGCTCAACGGCATCACCGCACGCAGGACCGCCGATGGACGACGGGAGGAACCATGCGTGACTGGGCTGGAGGCGCCCCCCTTGCTGTGGGCCTCGGCGTCCTGGGCGTGGTGCAGATATTCAACATCGGCCTGGCCGTCGAGCTCGGCATCATCGCCGCCCTGGGCGGGCTGGGGGGCCTCGTACGATGCCTCCTTTTCGGAAACTACGGACATTGGCTCGTCCACGTGAGCGCAGTCACGACCGCAACAGTCGGAGTGGTCATGAGCTTCGTGCTTCCAGTGGGGTACCTGCCATGGCAACACGTCTGACAAAGGCAGAAGCCTGCACTTCGGGCTGCCGCGGCCGACAGATGAGACGACGACCAGACCAGAGCACAAGAAGGTGGTCACCATGACCGAGGCAGAGCGGTCCACATCGGTCGCTCGCCTGGACCAGGGCCTGGTCGAGTACAGGCTGGAGCAACGAAAGGGTCCCGCCGTGCTGGTATTGCACGGCGGACACATGCGGGCAGGTTTGGCGTTGGGAGAGGAAGTCTTCGCCGAATCCGGCTACACGGTGCTGGCGCCGTCTCGGCCGGGCTACGGTCATACACCGCTGTCAACCGGCACTTCGGTCAGCGGGTTCACCGACGTCATCCGGGCGCTGTGCGAGCATCTCGGCATTACCGAGATCGTGGCTGTGGTAGGGATATCCGGGGGAGGACCCAGCGCGGTAACGATGTCCGCACGCCATCCCGACCTGGTGCAGCGGTTGATCCTGCAAAGCGCGGTCGGATGGCTTGCCTGGCCTGACCGGCTCACCCGCGTTGGCGCACACGCGGTATTCGCCCCCGCCACGGAGCACGCGACGTGGGCTGCGATCCGTGGGCTCATGCGTCTCGCGCCGGAGACGTGCCTGGGGCTCTTGCTGGGTGGGTTGTCCACGGTGCCGGTCCGAGACGTGGTCGCCGCTCTGCGTCCCGAGGACCGTTCGACGTTGGTCTCCCTGTTCTCCCGGATGCGATCAGGTAGTGGTTTCCTCAACGACTTGCGGCCCGTCCCGGACGTCACCTCCGCAGTCCGTCAGCCCACGCTCGTGGTCGCCACCCGCAAGGACGGCGCCGTACCGTTCGCGCACGCCCAGTCCCTGACCGCCGCCATCGCCCGCGCTGAACTTGTCGAGAGCCAGGCTGACAGCCACTTCATCTGGTGCGGACACGACTGGTCCACCGTGGCAGAGAGGATCCGGGCCTTCCTCTCGGCTGGCCCGTTCATGCCTCTTCCGTGACCCCCGCTCCGCGGGTCACGTTGGCGGTGCGGAGACCGCAGGCGGCAGCGACGGGACAGCCGTGGGGTTGACGATCAGGGTGGGCTCCCCCGGAACGGGCGACGGCGCGACCGCGTCGCCCGGGTTGATGGTCGGGCTCGCGGTCGTCTGGGACACGACCTGGGGGAAGTCGACCAGTCCGGTCTGCTCCATGACGGTGATGTGGTCCAGGACGGTGTCGTTCGCCTGATCGGCCAACTGCCGGACGAGGCTGTTCATCGTGGTGGAGCGGACCTTGGCGATGGTGTTGAAGATCTGTCCGTGCGTCAGCCGCAGGAGGTTGGCGAACGTGGTGTCGAAACCAGGTCCGTTGGCGCTCGAAAGGGTCCCCAGGAAGCCCTGCTGCTGTGGTGTCGGCTGATTGGGCAGGACTATCCCCAACTGGGTGGCCACGGTACGGGCGGTGCTGTCCAGGGCGGTGTGGCCGTCGATGAGGTGCTCACCGGCCGTCTTCACCGCCTGCGTGGTGCCCTTCTGAAGGGCCATCTGCCCGGCGGGGAACTCCCACAGCCCGGCCAGACGTACCTTCACGACGAACTCCCGGTCTAGGGGGGTCATGGGCCCGTACTGCGTGGAGAACGCGTTGGCCTCCGGTGACGACGACGCGGCATCGATGCCGGACATCGCCGGGTAAGCGATGGCGGCGATCGTGCAGACCAGCGCTCCCGCCACCAGAGCGGTTCCGGCCGTGAACCGGTTGGGCAACATGGCGCCTCCTGTTCGTGATTCGTACGCGCATTCGCGACGCTAACGCGCACGCTGCCGGGGAGACCGGGATTCCGAGGGCTTCTGCGGTTTCCGCGATGGAACGGAGGCCATGTTGTTACAGTGCAAAATTTCGCCTGTGCAACGCTCGGGCGCTCGACCCTTACGCCGACCCCCGGTAGCGGATCAGAAGCATGGCGGCGTCGTCGTGAAGCGGACCACCGGTGTGCTGCTCGAGATCCTTGCGCAGGGCTTCGAGGGCGGCGTCGGGATCGGCGTCCTTCAGCAGGTGGGAGCGTTCACCGAGCGGGTAGAAGCGCCGGTCACGATCGCGGGCCTCGGTGACGCCGTCCGTGTAGAGAAGCATCTGGTCACCTGGAGCGAGTGGGACTCGGTAGGGGAGGGGACCGATGGGACCGATCTCGGCAAGGCCCAGTGGCGGGGCACTCCTGGGCGGCTCGGCCAAACAGAATATGCCGTCCGCACGGAGGATCAGCGGGGCGGGGTGGCCGTAGTTGAGGAGGGTGACCTTACGATCGGCCTTGACCTCGACGAGGACGGCGGTAACGAATTCCTCACCGGACAGCCTTCGGTTCAGGGCCCGCTCGAGCCGCGAACTCACGGACACCAGATCAGGTTCGTCGTGTGCGGCCTCGCGGAAGGCCCCCAGGACGATGGCGGCGGTCTCAACGGCCTCCAGCCCTTTGCCCTGGACATCACCCACGATGATGCGCACCGCGCCGTCCGCTGCGACGACCTCGTACAGGTCGCCGCCGATGCGGGCTTCGGCGGCAGCTGAGGTGTAGGAGACGGCGATCCGCAGGTTGCCGGCGACCAGCGGCACGGGACGCAGCAGCACCCGCTGGGCGGCCTCCGCGACGGAGCGGACCGTGTCGAGTTCGGCCTCCCTGCGCCGGCGGTCGGCCGTAGCCGCGAGGGCGGCGACGGAGACCCCCGCAACCGAGAGCAGGGCCGTGTAACCGCGGCGTACGTGGAACAGCTCGTTGTAGAAGCCGAGGAAGACACAGAGCGAGAGGGCCAGAGCGCCGATGGCCGCGGTGCGGCGTGGCGTCCCGGTCAGGCTGGCGAATGCCGGGCCTAGGGAGAGCAACGGCAAGAAGCCGACGCCCGGCCCGGCCAGGACGTCCACGGTGGCGACGAAGGCCATCATGGCGAACGGGAGCACCGTCAGTAGGTTGACAGGGTGCCTCTGCTGCTCGGCCAAGATTTCCCTCTCCGGATTCCGTGACGCCTTCTGACCAACATGCCCGGTCAACCACTTTTGCACAGAGCAAACGAGGCGACCAGGGCATCTGCGACATTCGAGCTTGTCATCTGGGTCACCGTGTCGAAGTCGACATCAAAGTCTCGTATGAGGAACGTATGAATCGGGTAAGGTGCCCTGCGGTGTGCCGGGAAGTCTGGTCGGCGAACAGGGGATCTTTCTCTTCGTCGATCGGGGGCGGTTTTTCGTGGTACTCGTGCTGGTGTTCGGGGCCGCGCTGTTGGTCGCCGTGTTGCTGTCCGGTCTCGCGGCGCGCTCGGTGCTATCGACCTCCCTCCTCTTCCTGCTCGGCGGAGCTCTCGTCAGTGACGGCTTCCTCGGAGTGATCCACATCACCCCGGACAGCGGGATCGTGGCGGTGACTGCTGACCTGGCCTTGTTCGCCGTGCTGTTCACCGACGGGATGCACGTCTCGTTCCCGGCGCTGCGCGGGGCCTGGCGCAACCCGGCACGCGCGCTGGGAATCGGGATGCCGCTGGCGCTGCTCGGCATGGCGCTGGTCACGCACTTCCTCGCCGGTCTGGACTGGACGACGTCGTTCCTGGTGGGCGCGGTGCTGGCACCCACGGACCCGGTTTTCGCGTCGGCCATCGTGGGTCGCAAGGAGGTGCCGGCGCGGCTGCGCCAGTTGCTCAACGTCGAAAGCGGCGTGAACGACGGCCTGGCCCTTCCCGTGGTGCTCGTGCTGATCGCGGCCGCGGGGCCGACCGCGGCGTCGGCCGAGGCGGACCTGGGCAAGATCGGAATCGAACTCATCGGCGGTCTGGCACTGGGGATCACACTGCCTCTGGTCGTCGCGTGGCTGGTCCGCTTCCGGCTCCTGGGCGCGGAACCCAAGCTCCAGCCGCTGTTGCCCCTTGCCGTCGGCGTCATCTTGTACGCGGCCTGCCATCTGACCCATGCCAACCCTTACCTGGCGGCGTTCTCGGCCGGTGCGGTGTTCGCCTCCGTCTCCCCCGAGAGCAGGGAAGCGTTCGAGCCGCTCGGCGAGTCGCTGGCCGAGTTGGCCAAGTTCGCGGCCCTGCTCGTTTTCGGAGCTCTCCTGACGCCCGGTCTGTTCGGTGACCTTTCGCTCGGCGGATACGGCGCGGCGGTGCTGGCGATCGTGCTGATCCGTCCCGCGTCCCTGCTCGTGTCCCTGCTCGGCAACCGGACCATCGACAGGCGGGAGAAGCTGACCGCCGCCTGGTTCGGCCCGAAGGGCTTCGCCTCCGTCGTCTACGGACTCCTGGTCCTGCAGTCCGGCATCCCCGAGGGCCAGAAGGCCTACACGCTCATCGCGGTGTGCATCGCCTTCTCGATCATCGCGCACAGCAGCACCGACGTACCGATCGCCCGGATGTTCGACGTCGAAGACCTCGTGGGCATTCCGGACGATGATGTGGCCGAGGACGATGACCGGAAGCCGCTGCCCGCGGCCCGGAAGGAGGAGACCGGCCATGCGCGCACGTGACCTGGCGGTGGAGTACCCGTCGGTGAGTCTGGACAGCGACACCTTGGACGCGGCACGGCTCCTGGCCGACCGCCATCTGCCAGGGGTGCTGGTGCTCAAGGAGGACGGCACCCCGCACGCCATCCTGCCCGCCTCGCGTCTGGTGAAGCTGCTGGTCCCCGACTACGTGATCGAGGACCCGACGCTGGCGGCCGTGGTGGACGAGAGGCACGCCGACCGGCTGTGCCGGGCGCTGTCCGGCCGGCCCGTCCGTGACGCCCTGCCCAAGGAACGGCAGATCCCGCCGGTGTGCGACCCGGACGACACCGCGCTGGAGGTCGCCGCCCTGATGGCCAGGGAGCGCAGCCCGCTGGTGGCAGTGGTGAACAAGGACAAGACGGGTGCCCGGCTGCTCGGAGTGATCACCGCGGCCCATCTGCTGGAACGACTCCTCGGGGTGACATGAGCAATTGGCACAGCTGGGCGGCGATCGCGGTGTTCGCCGGAACGTACGTCCTGATCATCAGCGAACGTGTCCACCGTACGGCCGCCGCCCTGGGCGGTGCCGCGTTGATGCTGCTGATCGGGGCGACCGACGACAAGACCGCGTTCTACAGCGAGCACGCGGGCGTCGACTGGGACGTCATCTTCCTGCTGCTGGGCATGATGGCGATCGTCGGTGTACTGCGGCAGACGGGCGTCTTCGAGTACCTGGCCATCTGGTCGGTGAAGCGAGCCCGGGGCAAGCCTTACCGGGTGATGGCCATGCTGGTCGTGATCACCGCGCTCGCCTCGGCGCTCCTGGACAACGTCACCACCGTCCTGCTGGTCGCCCCGGTGACGCTGCTGGTGTGCGAACGCCTGGCCCTGCCGGCCGCGCCGTTCCTGATCGCCGAGGTCTTCGCCTCCAACATCGGCGGCACGGCCACCCTCGTCGGCGACCCGCCGAACATCATCATCGCCAGCCGTGCCGGGCTGACCTTCAACGACTTCCTCATCCACCTGGCCCCCATCGCCGTCGTCCTGACCGGCGTCCTCCTGGTGCTGTGCCGCCTCATGTTCCGCAGGCACTTCGTCTACGACGAAGAGCGGGCCGCCGAGATCATGGAACTGGAGGAGCGTGAGGCCATCCGCGACCCCCGGCTCCTCGCACAGGGGCTCGGGGTTCTGGCCCTGGTCATCGCCGGCTTCGTCCTGCATCCACTGCTGCACTATGCGCCGAGCGTGGTGGCGCTGCTGGGCGCGGGTGTCCTGGTACTCGTCTCCCGGGTCGAGACGAATGCCGTACTGAAAGAGGTCGAGTGGCCCACCCTCGCCTTCTTCGCCGGCCTCTTCGTCATGGTCGGCTCGCTGATCGAGACCGGC
This sequence comes from Streptomyces sp. NPDC058864, assembly GCF_042742985.1. Classification (NCBI taxonomy): domain Bacteria; kingdom Bacillati; phylum Actinomycetota; class Actinomycetes; order Kitasatosporales; family Streptomycetaceae; genus Streptomyces; species Streptomyces sp. NPDC058864. The sequence goes on from NZ_JBHYMQ010000051.1 coordinate 22,529, forward strand.
GTCATCAGCGACCTCTCCGACGCCCTGGCGGGTGCCCTTGGGGGTAGTGAGCTGAGCGCGACGTTGGGTCTGCTCTTCGGCTCCGCCGCGTTGTCGGGCGTCGTCGACAACATCCCGTACGTGGCGACCATGGCTCCCGTCACCGCGGACCTCGTCAAACACCTGGGCGGCGCCCCCACCGGTCAGCATGTGCTGTGGTGGGCCTTGGCGCTGGGCGCCGACCTGGGCGGAAACGCCACCGCGATCGGCGCATCCGCCAATGTCGTCGTCCTCGGCATCGCCGAACGCAACCGCCAGCCCATCAGCTTCTGGACCTTCACCAAGTACGGCCTGATCGTCACCGCCGCCACAGTGGCAGCATCGGGGGTGTACCTGTGGCTGCGCTATTTCGCCCTTTCCTGACGGCACGCCGCGCAGTCCCCTGCCGCTTCCGGAGAAGAAGACCACTTCGGGGATTGACTGGCCTCATGAGAGCGCAGGACTCCCTCGCCCTGGAGGACGAGCAGGCAGTAGAGCGCCTTCCCCTGAGGAAGAGCGCCGCCTACGACGGAAGGACGCAGTCCATCGGTGACGCCCGCAAATTCACGCAGGCCTTCCTTAGTCGGGTGCAGTCGGTCCAGGTTTCCCCTTCGTCGTTGGCCATGGCGCAACTCGTCGTCAGTGAACTGGTGACCAACGCGTGCAAGTACGCTCCGGGCAGGCTTCTCCTCGACCTGGAGGTCGACAAGGGGGTACTCGCGGTTACCGTGTGGGACACCGACCCCGGCCTCCCGGCGGCATTGGGCAGCGACCCGGGCCGGGTGGGACGTCACGGACTGGAGATCATCCTCGCAGTCTCCCGCAGCATCGATGCGCACCGCGAGCCGGTGGGCAAGCGCATCACGGCTCTCATCGGCCTTACGGGTGAACTGACGGACCCGACCTGATCGCCGGTCCATCTCGATATCGCCCAGGCACCGTCCACCGCGCATGCGTTTCGGGCAGGGGTGTACGCCATGCCCAGCGAGCCGAGCGGTAGAAATGACGTTATGGCCGCCCGTACCCCCGCTTCCGAATCCGACGCTGAGGCGATGGTCAGCGCTCTGCTGACCGCTTCCCGCCTGCTTGTCGCGGTGTCCGCCCGCTCGCTCGCCGCCGTTGAGGACGCCCTGACGCTTCCGCAGTTCCGCATGCTGGTGGTCCTCGACACCCGCGGGGCACTGAGCCTGTCCCAGCTCGCCACCGAACTGGGCGTGCAGCCCTCGACCGCTATGCGCATGCTTGACCGCCTTGAGGCGGTGCACATGGTGACGCGTGGATATCTGCCGACAGATCGGCGAACAAGTGTCATCTCCCTCACCGACACGGGGCGGCGGACCGTGCGCGAGGCGACCGAACGCCGCAGGTCCGAGATCGCTCGCATCGTCGAGGCAATGCCGGCCGGCCAACGGCGCCATCTGATTCGTGCCCTGCAGGCCTTCACCGAGGCCGGCGGCGAGCCATCCGTGGCTGAGGGAGCGCCATTGCACATCGGCTGGTAGTCCGCCTGCTCATGTCAACGCAGACGGCTCGGGCACACCCCGTCCTGCGAACAGAGCCACCAGACATGAACTCCGCAGCTCCTCACACTGTTCACCCCTGAGGCCTTTCATTGGCACTCGGAAGACTCGTCGGAAGGTCTCATGTCGGTACCGGATCGTCCCGGCCGGAACCGTCGGCGGGCAGCGGCGGCCGTCGACGTCATCGCCACAGCGGCGCCCACGACCACCCAGCTGCACGTGGACCCGCCGGAGGCAGCGGCCAAGAGGGTCAGCGCCGCGCAGGTGACCCAAATTGCACTAGCCAGTAGGAACGACCTGCCGAAGACCATGCTGGCACGTACGTTCGAAATCAGCCATCCCGAGGCGATCAGCTGAACCAGCAACTCCCCCCTCATTGGCAACCCCGGTGGACGTTGCTCGCTCCGAGTGTTGCTCTATACAAACTTTGCACTGTCGAATTCTAGGCGCACACGCTGCTACCTTTGCATCATGCAAAGGATTCGGGGCGGAAGCAGGCGCAGCGAGGCTCAGTGGGGCGTGGTCGCACTGGGCCTGATCGTCGGGCTGGGGGCCGGCCTGGGGGCGATCGCCTTCCGGTGGCTCATTCAGGCGTTCACGCGGCTGTTCAGCGGGCATCAGGACTACTCGGCGGCAGGCCGTGCGGCGCACCCGAACCTCCCCTGGCTGGGACCTTGGTTCGTCCTGCTCGCACCAGTGGTCGGTGGGCTGCTGTACGGACCGCTGGTGCAGCGGTTCGCGAAGGAAGCCCGCGGCCACGGGGTGCCGGAGGTGATGTATGCCGTCGCACTGCGGGGCGGACGCATCGCGCCGCAAGTGTCCGTGGTCAAGGCCCTCGCGTCGGCCCTTTGCATGGGCTCGGGTGGTTCGGTCGGCCGGGAGGGCCCGATCGTGCAGATCGGATCGGCGCTGGGTTCCACCCTCGGTGGTGTCCTAAGAGTCCCGGAGAACCGGATGCGCATGCTGGTGGCCTGCGGCGCCGCCGGTGGCATCGCGGCAACCTTCAACGCACCGCTGGCAGGCGTGTTCTTCGCGATGGAGCTGATCCTGCGCGACTTCGCCGTGGAGTCGTTCGGGGTGGTGGTGATCTCCAGCGTCACCGCGAGCGTCGTCGGCCGGGCAGCCTTCGGAGACGCGGCGTTCCTCGCACTGCCTGCCTTCCATGTCGACCACCTCGTCCAATATCTCCTGTTCGCAGCCCTTGGAGTAGTTGCCGGCATGGTCGGCCTCGGCTTCACGCGCGTCCTGTACCTGGTCGAGGACGCCTGCGACTGGGCCTGGCGCGGGCCTGAATGGCTTCGCCCGGCGGCAGGGGGCCTGCTGCTCGGCGGAGTGCTACTGGCGCTGCCGGAGATGTACGGAGTCGGCTACCCGGCGCTGGAGAATGCCGTCGAGGGCCGATACGTCATCGGCTTCGTGTTGCTCCTGCTCGTGGGCAAGGTTCTCGCCACGAGTCTCACCATAGGCATCGGCGGCTCCGGAGGGGTCTTCGCGCCGAGCCTCTTCATCGGCGCCATGACCGGGACCGCCTTCGGCATTCTGGTCCACCACCTCAGTCCTGCCACAGGAGGTCACGCCGGCGCCTACGGGCTCGTCGGCATGGGAGCGGCGTTCGCGGGTGCAGCGCGTGCTCCGATCACCGCGGTGGTCGTACTCTTCGAGCTGACCGGCGAATACTCGATCATCCTGCCGATGATGCTGGCCATCGTGGTGGCCACGCTCACCAGCCGCGCCCTGTCCCGCGACAGCATCTACACCTTGAAACTGCGGCGGCGGGGCATCGACCTGGATCAGGCACACCGCGATTCCCCGTTCGCCTCCGTATCTGCCGGACACGTCATGGAGTCACCGCCGACGCCGCTCTCAACTGACATGCCGCTCTCGCAGGCCGCCGACTCCTTGGCACTGTCGGGGCACGGCGCCCTGCCTGTCACCGACTGTGATGGTCAGTACCACGGAGTCGTCACGGCCCGCGCCGTGGCCGAGGCGCTCGCCGTGGCGCGGACAGACGTCAGCCAGAGCGCTGCCACCGTGAGGGATCTGACGGAGATGCCGCAGGCAGTCACGGACAGGACACCTCTGTCCGCGGCCTTGCACGCATTGATCACCTCCGACGGCACAGGCCTGCCCGTACTGGAACACGGAAGCGGCAGGCCCGTCGGCTGGATCACCCATCAAGCAGTACTGGGAGTCACGGCGACAAACGGGATGTGGTCCCGACCTATCAGGTAGTAGTCCTCGGCGCTGCCGTCCGTCTCCAGACCGCACAGGCGCATCAGCCGCCGCGCGAGACGAGGGTGCCGCGACGCATACGCGGCCATCAATCGGCCTGACTCCTCCGGGGGCACCAACCGGGCAACCGCCGGCATGGTGCGGACCCCGACCTGGATGGTCACCCAAGGCGTGCGCCGGATGTTGCGGAACCACTGGGAGGCTTCACCGAAGCCGGACGCGACGTGGTAGGCGCCGGTGTCCGGGTCCCGGCCCGCGACCTCGAGGACGACCTGCCGGGGCACACCGGTGCTGCGCCCCACGTGCGTGAGGAGCAGCATTCGGCCACCGAGCAGCCATCCCAGGCGCCATCGGTACAGCCGAATCGGTGCCCTTAGCAAACTGCGCCGAAGACCCGTCGCGGTCGGAGCCTTTCTGGACCTGTGAGGCATGGCATCCCTCTCAGCCAATGGGACTATACAAACATTGCATAGTCTAATCATTGGTGCCGTCCTACGCGCCTCACAACCTCGCGACGGAACCTGACTCGCTCCGGTACACCCGCCGCCGGGACGTACTTGCTGGAAGGACGCGGCCGGAGCGGTCACAGCCGTCGCTCCGCCATACGCCCGTGAACGGCTCAACGATCCATCCGGCCGCGAATGGTTACGGGAACTTCGAAGAGCAAGGCGGTGACAGAACACCGCGATGCCTGTTGACGCAGGGCCTGATCCATGCGCCCCACGACCTCGGCCAGAGTCGGTTCCTCATCGGCAGCGGCACGGAATTCAGCAAGCAGCGCGGCCGCATCCCCTCCTGGACGCACCTGCTCGCACCGAACCTCACCCACGATGCAACGGAGCCCGTAAGGCGTGGTCCGGACCAAACGGAAGCGGCCCCTCGCGTCGGCACCCCGTTCCAGGACCCCACGGTCTGCCGGGGAGTCGAACGGTCCCGAGCCCTCAAAGGGGCCCGTCAAGGCGGCAGATCCGAGACCTCCTCGAATAGACGCTCGCCTGGCAATGCGCCCTTTCAGGAACCGGTTGATGAGGACAGCCAGCACCGCCACAGCCGCCACCGACGGCGGCTCGCTGACCACGCTCTCTCCGTGCCGCGACAGCGACACGAGATCCAGAACGACGGCCGCAAGGCCCGTCAAGGCGGCGGCTCCAAAAGACAGCAGTACCGCCGCCATGAGCGGGGCGACCAGATAGAAGGCCACGCCGCTGAGTTCAGGCGCGCCCAAGCGGTCCACCGCGAAGCCCAAGCCGAGGAGCACAGCGGGAAGAAGCCGACGGGCCCGCCCCTCGCTGCCCGGCGTCTGGACGCCGCCGTCATCAACGCCAGCCACACGAGCTCCCGCCGCGTTCCCAAGCGCACATCTACTCCGCAAGCCTGGCCGCTTGAAAGCATCCGTGCCATCCGAGTCCGCCCTCCGAGTGAAGGAGGACTCCGGAGGCTGGGCATGCGCGGCGCCGCCCAGCATGGGGCCGCGCAGGGCCGGACGCCACGTCGTCGCTGAATCCCCGTCGGGGGTCGACGCCGAGGCCGCCGCCCTCCGGCAGAGCCCTGTCAGGTCGCTGCCGACCGCCATGACCACTCATCTGGCTGCGATTCGGTAACGGCATCCCATGCAAATGGTTCGACTGTGCAAAGTTTGCATAGTCTAAATCTGTCGGGAGGTCGGCCGCCGGACCATTGCCTCGCGCCTGCCCGGGATCCGGCGCGCCATGCCTCACATCGCGCGACTCAGGGAGTTCTTCTTCGTGTCACCCAGCCATAGCCTGTCTCGTAGGACGTTCCTGACCGGCGTCGCAGCTGCCGGTGGAACCGTTGCGGTCCCCGGCCTGTTGATGGGCTGCAGTGCGACGGACAGCTCGGACGACTTGCTTGCCGCGATCCGGAAGCAGGGATACGTACGCATCGGCTTCGCCAATGAGGCACCGTACGGTTTCAAGGACGCCGGGCGGTTGGCCGGCGAGGCTCCCACGCTGCACAAGGAGATCTTCACCGCGCTCGGCGTACGGGAGCTGAGAGCCAGCGTCGTCGACTTCGGGGCTCTGATTCCGAGTCTCAACGCCAACCGGTTCGACGTGGTCAGTGCGGGGATGGCGATCACTCCGGAGCGCTGCGAGAACGCCATCTTCTCCGAGCCGGAGTTCATCTCTCCGACGGCGTTGATGGTCCGCAAGGGGAACCCGAAGAAGCTCGCAGACCTGGGATCCTGCGCTTCGGCCGCCGCCAGGGTGGCGGTGCTGACCGCTGCCGTGGAGAAGGACTACGCCCTGGCAGCCGGCGTGGAGCGCGCCAAGGTGATCTCGGTCCAGAGTCAGCAGGACGGGCTGGACGCCCTGGTAGCGGGCCGGGTCGACGCCTTCGCCCTGACGGGAATCTCCCTCAACTGGCTCGCCAAGACCAACGAGGGCGCGCCCGTCGAGGTACTGCAGCCCTTCGTTCCCGTGGTCAAGGGAGAGCAGCAGTACAGCCCTGGCGGCGCGGTGTTCCGGTCGAAGGACACCGCTCTGCGCGACGCCTTCAACACCGAGCTGAAGAAGATCACCTCCGACCCCGACCGGTATGTCGGCCTCGTCGGCAAGTACGGCTTCGGCAAGTCCGAGATCCCACCCGCCGACCTCACGACGGCCGCGCTCTGCAAGAGCTGACGGCGGACCGCCATGGGTGACTTCTTCACCGAGTTCTTCCGATCGTGGCCCGGAGTACTGGACAGCCTTGCGGTCACTGTGGAAGTGACTGTGCTCGGGGCCCTGCTCGCGCTGGTCCTCTCCTTCGTCCTGGGCTTCGGATCGCGAGCACCCTGGAGACCGGTCCGCGGCCTGTCGCGTCTCGTCGTCGAGTTCTTCCGCGGCACGTCGCTCTTCGTCCAGCTCTTCTGGATCTTCTACGCCCTGCCGATCCTGGGCTACCAGCTCGTACCTCTGGCCTGCGCCGTGGTGGCGCTCGGTCTCAACTTCGGCGCATACGGGTCCGAAGTCGTCAGGGGCGCCCTGGCGGCCGTTCCCCAGGGACAGCGGGAAGCCGCGATCGCGCTCAACATGACCACGCTGCAACGGATGCGCCTGGTGGTACTGCCGCAGGCGTGGCCGCAGATGATCCCGCCCTTCAACAACCTGCTGATCCAACTGCTGAAGTCCACTCCTCTGGTCTCCCTGATCACGGTTGCCGACATCACATTCCGGATCCAGCAGTTGCGCTCCGCCACAGGTGACACCAAAGACGCCTACCTGACCTTGCTCGTCCTGTATTTCGTACTCGCATACATCCTCACCCTCGCCATGAACGCCCTGGAGAAGGCCGGGAAGGCTCGACTGGGTCAGCGCACCGGACGCACGACCCGACTGCGAGGCACGGCCACCACGCCGAACGCGGCCCAACCGAAAGGGGCTGCGTGATGTGGGACTGGGACAACGCCGCCGACTCACTACCGATCCTGCTGCACGGATTCCAGCTCACTCTCGTCGTCACGGTGCTGGGCTCACTCGTTGCCATCGCATTGGGATTGGTCGTCGCGATGGCGCACCGCACTCGAGCATGGATTCGCCTGCCGGTTCGAACCGTGGTCGAGTTCGTACGGTCGACACCTGTGATGATCCAGCTGTTCGCCGCCTGGGTGCTCCTTCCGCACCTGCCCGTGATGACGATCGGCGTCGCCGTACTCGGCATCCACTATGCCGCCTATACCTCCGAGGTCTATCGGGCCGGCATCGACGCCGTGCCCAAGGGGCAGTGGGAGGCCTGCGTGGCACTGTCCATGCCACGGCACCGCATCTGGTGGGCCGTCGTCCTGCCGCAAGCAGTGCGCAACGTGATTCCCGCACTGGGCAACTACGTGATCTCGATGTTCAAGGAGACGCCCTTCCTCAGCGTGATCGGCGTCGCCGAAATGGTCCACCAGGCCAACGAGTTCGGTTCCGAGCACTTCGCCTATCTCGAGACGTTGACGCTCACCGCCGCGATCTTCCTGGTCGCGAGCTATCCGACCTCGGTCGCCGTGCGCAAACTGGAGGAACGTCTTGCCAGGCCCTACTGAATCCCTGCCGCTGGTAGTGACCCTAACCGAGCCCATTGTCGGCGACGGCATCGACCGGATCACGTTTGACGGCGTGGTGAAGCGGTTCGGCGAGCACACCGTTCTGAACCAACTGGACTTCGGGGTCCGGCGCGGTGAACGCGTGACCTTGATCGGGCCAAGTGGATCGGGCAAGACGACCATCTTGCGGTTGCTGATGACACTCGAACGCGTCAGCGAGGGAGTCATCTACCTGGACGGGCAACCGTACTCGCACATGTCCGGAGCGCGCGGACACCTGGTGCCGGCCAGCGAGAGCCACTTGCGGCAGCTCCGCAGGCGGATCGGAATGGTCTTCCAGCAGTTCAATCTGTTCCCCAACATGAGCGTGCTCGCGAACCTCACCGAGGCGCCCGTGCACGTGCTGGGCATGGACCGGGACGAAGCCGTCGAACTCGCCCGAGAACTCCTCGACCTCGTCGGACTACGCGACAAGGCCGACGCACACCCGACAACGCTGTCCGGCGGACAACAGCAGCGGGTGGCCATCGCCCGCGCCCTGGCCATGCGGCCGGAGGTGCTCCTCCTCGACGAGGTGACCTCATCACTTGACCCCGAACTGGTCGCCGGCGTCCTCGACGTGCTGCGGGACATCGCCCAGACCGGCATCACCATGCTCTGCGTGACCCACGAGATGGGTTTCGCCCGGGACATCTCGCACCGGGTCATGATGTTCGACGGCGGACGCGTCATCGAATCCGGACCTCCCGAACAATTGTTCAACGATCCGCGACAGCAACGCACGCGCGAGTTCATCAGGGCGGTTCTGTGATGGATACGGGCTCTGCCGTCGCAGTGACCCCCCACGCCGGAGTGACCTTCAAACGGCCCAAGATCCAGGACGGTGCCGGGATGTGGCGACTGGCCCGGCGAAGCGGGGCGCTTGATCTGAACTCGTCCTACAGCTACCTGTTGTGGTGCCGCGACTTCGCCGAGACATCCCTGGTCGCCAAGGGTCCGGACGGTGAGCTCTGCGGATTCGTCACCGGCTACATACGACCGGGACTCCCCAACACCCTTGTGGTCTGGCAGATAGCCGTGGATACCGAGCTTCGCGGCCGCGGCGTTGCAGCCGCCATGCTGGACACGCTCGTATCACATACCGGCTCGGCCGGGGTGTCGCATCTGGAGGCGACCATCACCCCGGGGAACACCGCTTCCGCGCAGCTCTTCGTTTCCTTCGCCGGGCGGCACGAAGCCCCGGTCACCCGCGAGGTCCTCTTCGACACCGTTGTCTTCCCCGATGCACACGATACGGAGTTGCTCTACCGCATCGGGCCGTTCGCTCCCACTCTGGCCAGGAGGTAACCGGTGGCTCTTCCCGCCGCACCGACCACATCCGTCTTCGAAGCCGTGGAATCCGAAGTACGCAGCTACTGCCGTGACTGGCCCACCATCTTCGACCTGGCGCAAGGCAGCCGCATCCGCGACGAGGAAGGCCGTTGGTACCTGGACTTCTTCTCGGGGGCGGGGGCACTGAACTACGGCCACAACAACGCGGGACTCAAGGACGCCCTGCTCGAGTACCTCGGACGCGACGGCATCACCCACGCCCTCGACATGAGCACGGTCGCGAAACGCGAATTCCTGGAAACCTTCCGCGATCTGGTCCTGCAACCGCGCTCCATGGACCACAAGGTGATGTTCCCGGGGCCCACCGGGACCAACGCCGTCGAGGCCGCGCTGAAGGTCGCACGCAAGGTCAAGGGACGAGAGGCGGTCGTCTCGTTCACCAACGCCTTCCACGGCATGTCGTTGGGGTCGTTGGCCGTCACGGGCAACGCCTTCAAGCGGGCCGGCGCGGGCATCCCGCTGGTACACGGAACCCCGATGCCGTACGACAACTACTTCGACGGCTCGGTCCCCGACTTCCTGTGGTTCGAACGGCTCCTCGCGGACCGCGGGTCCGGTCTCAATGAACCGGCTGCCGTGATCGTGGAGACGGTCCAGGGGGAAGGAGGGGTGAACGTGGCGCGACCGGAGTGGCTTCGGGCCCTGGCCGACCTGTGCCGGCGCCACGACATGCTGCTGATCGTGGACGATATCCAGATGGGCTGCGGCCGCACCGGCACCTTCTTCTCCTTCGAAGAAGCAGGCGTCGTCCCCGACATCGTGACGCTTTCCAAGTCGATCAGCGGGTACGGCCTGCCCATGTCCCTGGTACTGCTACGGCCGGAACTCGACGTGTGGGAACCGGGCGAGCACAACGGAACCTTCCGGGGCAACAATCCCGCTTTCGTCACGGCTGCGGCCGCCCTGCGGTCCTACTGGTCCGACGACGTGCTGGCACGGCAGACACGGGCCCACGGCGAGGTCGCGCGGGCGGCGCTCGGGGCGATCTGCTCACGGCACGAGGGCGCGGTGCACCGCGGGCGGGGGCTCGTGTGGGGGCTGGAGTTCCCCGACCGGTCCAGAGCCGCGAAGGTGTGCGCCCGAGCCTTCGAGCTCGGCCTGCTGGTGGAGACCTCCGGTCCGGAGAGCGAGGTCGTCAAGCTGCTGCCCGCGCTGACCATCTCCCGCGAGGAGCTCGCCCAGGGCCTCGGTCTGCTCGCGCAGGCCGTCGACGAAACCTGCTGACAGCAACAGAGGAGACAACGACAGTGATCGTCCGGACCTTGCACGAACTCGAAGGAACCGACCGGGACGTCTCCGCCGAGGGCGGCACATGGCGCAGCAGGCGCATCGTCCTCGCCGGAGACGGTGCCGGCTTCTCACTCCACGAGACGGTGATGTACGCGGGTACCGAGACCACCATGCAGTACGCGAACCACGTGGAGGCCGTGCTGTGCATCGACGGCACGGGCGCGGTGACCGACCACGAGACAGGCATGACACACCGCCTCTCACCAGGCACCCTGTACCTGCTCGACGGTCACGAGCGGCACACCGTGCGGCCTGCCACCGACCTGCGGTTCGTCTGCGTGTTCAACCCCCCGGTCACCGGGCGGGAAGTACACGACTCCACCGGTGCCTATCCACTGATCACCGAGACCGAAGGGGTGTGAACCGAGCATGACTGTCCCGATGACGCACACCGATGCCTATCCCACCCGCGGTATGTCGGAAGTTCTCACGCCGCGCCTTGATCCGGTCGTGTGGTCGGAGGGTCCCGGCCCCATCGAGGCGACGGAGTTGCGCGGCTACGAGCGCGACGGCTTCCTCACCGTCGACGCCCAGATCACCGCGCGGGAGATCGACGTCTACCGTTCCGAGCTCGAACGGCTCCGATCCGATCCGGCCGTTCGAGCCGATCCCCGGGCGATCGTCGAACCCGCATCCGACGAGATGCGCTCGCTCTTCGAGGTCCACAAGATCAGCGAGACCTTCGCGCAACTCGTGCGGGACCCCCGGCTGGCCGACCGAGCGCGCCAGATCCTGGGATCCGATGTCTACGTCCACCAGAGCCGGATCAACCTCAAGCCCGGCTTCGGGGCGACCGGCTTCTACTGGCACTCGGACTTCGAAACCTGGCACGCCGAGGACGGACTGCCGCGCATGCGCGCCGTGTCGGTCTCCATCGCCCTGACCGACAACCTCGTGTGCAACGGCGGACTGATGATCATGCCGGGTTCGCACCATCAGTTCCTGGGCTGCGCCGGCGCCACGCCGCCCGACAATTTCCGCCGGTCGCTCCAGATGCAGGTGGCCGGCACCCCCTCCCACGAGGCCCTGACCGGCATGGCGAGGCGGCGCGGCATCGAGTTGTTCACCGGCCCGGCCGGGTCGGCAGTCTGGTTCGACTGCAACTGCATGCACGGCAGCGGGGACAACATCACACCCTATGCGCGCAGCAACGTCTTCATCGTCTACAACAGCGTGGAGAACGCGGCCACGGAACCCTTCGCGGCCCCAGCGCGGCGCCCGGAGTACATCGGCGCCCGCGACTTCACGCCGTTGAGCTGAGCACGACGGGACAGTCTCGAAACATGAGAGGTGAGTAGGTGTGGGTGCCTTCACTCACCCCTGGTCGGACGGCCGCTGGAACGAGAGGGGACCGATCGATGACGGGGCCGACCAATACCTCTTCCAGCTGCCGCTCCGTCTCCTACGACGTGCTCGATGGACTCTCCGAACTGCGGCGGAGCGTCACAGACCTGGCGCTGAGTCCTGGGACGGGCTTTCCCGCCCACGCCGCGCAGGTTCACTCCGTCCTGACGTCGCTGGGCATCGTTCCCGGCTGCGCTGTCACCGCGGGCACGCCGACGGGGCAGGAGGGGCTCGAGGTTCCGAGCCCGCCGCCGTGAACGCCCGCAGTGCTTCGTGACAAGGATTGGTGCCCTTGCCGGCATGAGGTCACGGTGCCGCGCCACTCGGTGGCAGCGGCAGAGTCGAGCAGGAAGCTCGACTCTGCCGCTGCACCGATTGCCTCTGCGACCATGCACGGCGGGGTGGACTGCGACCACCCCGCCGTACTGCGGAGCGCTACGTTGCCGAGCCTCGCTGGCGGCAGCGGGGCAGCAGCATGTTGACGCACGCAACGACCGCAACGCCCACAGCGACGGTCAGTAGCGCACGGCCGGTTCCCCACGGCACCATCAGCGCGCCGAGGAGACCTCCGGCAAAAATTCCGACGATCGTCGCCGTGAGCCGGAGCCGGGCCATCTGGCGGTCACTGCCCGCAATCATGCCGTCGTCGCCTGACGTGAAGTCGTGCAGCAGCCGGATCAGCGACATCTGGACGAGCAGGGTCGGCATACCCGGGATGCGGGCGCGCAGGACGGCGTCCGCGCGCATGCCCATGGCCAGACCCACGACAGCGATGACCAGATAGTCCGGGTCGTCGTTGAGGGAGCCGGTGCCGTGCCGCCACAAGGCCAGAGTGCCGGCTGCCGCGAGCAGGACGGATTCGGCGGCCAGCGCCGCGGGGAACCAGCGCCGACCGTGCACGAGGAGCCGTCGTGTGAACAGCGATCCGGTCACCGCCCCGAGCGTGAAAGCGGCGATCGCGACGGCGGGCCGGGCCGCGGGCACGTGACCGTTGCCAGTGAGGGCGAAAGACAAGAACAGCAGATTGCCCGTGGCCAGCGCGGTGAAGACATGGCCCAAGGTGAGAAAGCTGATCGCGTCGACAGCGCCCGCGAGAACTGTGAGGGTCGCCATGGCCCCGATCTGCTCCGGCTCGCTCGGGCCAGCAGAGTCTGGCCGCGAGAAGGATTTCCCAGGCATGGAGTCAGTCTCCGCGGCTCCCGGGGACCGCAGGCCTCCCCCGGCACGACACGCGGACGGCACACCGCCCATGTCACCCGTTACATCGTTGGCTTCCTGGCATGACCCGCGTCCCTGTAAGTACAGCCCAGCCACGTCCTCACCGGCCCTACTTGACCACCGCCCAGTCACCGGCAGCAATGTCGCAGTTTCGACACCCAAGCGCGTGACCATGATGGGGTCTGGTCGTTGAACCGTACGGAGAAGCGACAAACGAAGGCCCCGGAATACTGGCAGGTACCCCGGGGCCCTCTCTCTTGCACGCCGAAACCTGCTCCACACGGGCGTCCAGGCAATCCCCCGTGAATCGGTCACCTCACTTTGACCGCTCAGGTCGGCCCCACGGAGTCAGGCGGTTGCCATGCACCTTCGCGCTGTTTGCGTTGTTTGTTCGCAAAGTGCCTCGCTCCACCGGCAAGGAATGCCGCTTGCATGACGTGTGTCCCCGCGAGGAACCATTGTTGGGGCTGGCCGATCAGAGCGGTCGGAATCGCAGTCAGAGGAAAGGCCGTACCTGCCGAGCACACCCAGAACAGCAGACGGTCGATGGTCCGGCTTCGGTTCATTGGTACGTCCAGATCGGGTGCGTCCTGGCACGAGGGCCCCGAATCAAGCCACCATCGGGCATGTGTACGTCCACAAGGGGGAGTTGTACGCTGCAAAGGTGCAGGGGGACAAGTATCACTTCGGGGAGTTCGAGCTGGACGTGGCTCGGCACCAGCTCCGACGTGCCGGCAAGCCGGTTCACGTCGAGCCCCGGGTTCTGGACCTGCTGTGCCACCTGGTGGAGCACCGGGACCGGGTGGTTCCCAAGGAGGAGCTGCTCGACGAAGTGTGGGGTGACCGCTTCGTCAGCGAGGCCGCGCTCACGACGGCACTGCGGACCGCGCGTCGGGCCGTGGGTGACACCGGCAGCCGTCAGGAGCTGATCCGTACCGTGCACCGGCGGGGCTGTCAGTTCGTGGCTCCGGTGACAGCCGTCGGCGATACCTCTCCCGCAGGCCGCGACCAGAGAATCGGCACCGAAGCGGCAACAGTCGGCGGACCGACCGGCGCCGGGCGTCAGACCATCCGGTTCTGCCGGGCCGGTGACGGCACGCGCATCGCGTATGCCGCCATCGGTTCGGGCCCGCCCCTGCTCAAGGCTGCCAATTGGATGTCTCATCTCGACCTGGAGTGGACGACTCCGGTGTGGTCGCACTGGCTGGGCGGCCTCGCCCGTAACCGCCGGCTGATCCGCTACGACGAGCGCGGGTGCGGCCTCTCCGACTGGGTGGTCCCCAGTTTCACGTTCGAGGACTGGGTCCACGACCTGGAGACCGTGGTCGAAGCGGCGGGCGTCGACAGGTTCCCGCTGATCGGGGTTTCCCAGGGCGGTGCGGTGGCGGTGGCGTACGCCGTACGTCATCCGGAGCGGGTCAGCCGCCTGATCCTCGCCGGAGCCTACTCCCGTGGACGCCAGGTCCGGGCCCGAACCGAGACCGAGGCCGCCGAGGCGGCCCTCGACCTGGACGTGGCCCGGGTGGGATGGACCCATCAGGACCCCCGGTTCCTGCAGGTCTTCGCCTCCCAGTTCCTGCCCGAGGGCACACCGGACGACTGGGACAAGTTCACCGCGTTCCAGCGGCAGACGACCTCCCCGGCCAACGGAATCCGCTTCCTGGAGGAGTTCGCCCGGATCGATGTGTCCGACATAGCCCACGGGGTGGCCTGTCCGACGCTGATCCTCCATTCCCGCGACGACGAACGGGTGCCGGTCTCGCAGGCCAACGAGCTGGCCGCTCTCATTCCCGGCAGCCGGCTGGTCCTGCTCGACAGCCGCAATCACCTGCTCACGGCGTCCGAGCCAGCCTGGGATGAGTTCCTGGCGCACATCGACGCTTTCCTGAGCGAGTGAGCCGCATGGCCCCAGAGCCGGGGACCACAATCTCCTCCAAGCTGACGGAGACTCACACGTCGTGCCGTGACTGCCTTCGGGCTTGCTCAGACTGATTCCACAGCGGGCCCGCGCCGACATGTGGGCGAGCCTGCAGCACCATGCGCCGCGCAGCCTATATCGCCGGTTCGGGCTGACGGTGAGGATGAGCGATCAGACCGTCTCGAGGGAAGGTCCACAAGCGATCAGACGCGGCGATATCCAGGGTCCGATGTCGCCGATGCTCGGTGTCGCGACGTGCGGCCTGCGGCGTGTGGGGAAGCATCCCCGCGGCCTCGCACACCCAGTTTCGCATCCAGCTCATCGGACGTCGTTTTCACACACGTCTCACCAACCCCGCCAGTGCTGAGGAAAACGCCCTCAGCACACCCTCAGCCCGTCCTCAGGCAAGCCTCAGACCTCCGCCAAGCCTTGACCTGCCACTGAGCCCAATGATTGGGGAGTGCCGGGCCGAGGAGCAGTCATGGGGGAATCACACCCAACCCGGCACTCACCTCAGACACGCGACATACGCGAGAGAGAAGGACTGAAAATGCGGCTCAACAACACCAGGACGTCCGGCACGGCCCGGACTCGTCGGGGGCTGGCGCTGCTGATCGCGACGGGGGCCGGCCTGGGCTCCCTGCTGCTGGGAACGCTTCCCGCGCACGCCAACGACACCACCAAGATCGTCGCCGCGGACGGCCAGTCGATCACGTTCGCCACGAGCGACAGCAGCCGGGACGTCAGCGGCAGCGTCACCTTCGTGGTGAAGGCGGACGGCAACTGGTCCGTCACCGGGAGCGGGCACAACTCCCACCTGCTCGTCCGCACCTTCCACTGGACCTGTGACCTGACGTGGGACGCGGCGCGCGTCTCGCACTCGACCGGGAAGAAGGCCGTGCCCGGCAAGAAGACCCGCACCATCAGCTCGGCGGCATACGACCCCGCCATCCAGGCGGACTTCGCCGACATCGCGGCCCGCGGCAGGGCTGACTGCGACATCGTCATCGGCTGACCCCACGGGGGTGCCGTCGAAGCCTCCCCGGCCCGCGCGAAAATCGCTCGCGTCACGCGCGATTTCGGCGTTCTTCCAGAACCGTTCCGCGCGGGCCGGGGCCATCGGACCGGTAAGACCATCGTCCGTGAAGATGGTCATCGCCGGCTCTGCAAGACCTGGGCCTCCACCTCAAGGCCCTGGCCGAGGTCGACGTCACGAAGATCCAGCACTGACCTCCACCTGACGGGTCCCTGGCCCGAGATCCGGCTCCTCTGGTGCCGCCGCGGTGAAGAAAACCTCACCGCGGCGGCACCACCGCGTTCCGGGGGCGGGCACGTTCATGCCCGTGCCCGGCCAGCAGGCCAGAGACCCAGAGGGCCCTTCACGTCCGCTCGGAGAGAAAGTTGTATAGGTGGGTAAGGAAAGTGGGCCAGGCCGGGTCGGCGGCGGTGTATAGATGGTTGCGGCTGTCGAGCAGGACGAGCCGGCTGTCGGGGATGAGCGTGGCCAGTTCCAGGGCCTGTGCGACGGGGACCCGCGCGTCATCACGGGAATGGATGATCAGCGTGGGGCAGGTCACGTCGCCTGCGATGCCCGAGACATCGATGCGGGTGAATTCCTCCAGGAAGCGCAGACCATTGGCGGGCGAGGTCGTCTGCCGCTGGTAGTCGGCGAACGCGTCCCATTCCTCGCGAGTGGCGTCGGCGAGGAACTGCGAGGCGAAGTAGCGAAGGAAACTGTTCTCTCGCGACCGCCAGCCTGCACGAGCGAGGTTGAGGTCGACCTCGGCCGCATCGCGCTCGCTGTCGGTGCCCGCACGGATCTGCTGTCCCCGGGCATAGGCGGAGGTGAGGATCAGATGACTGACCCGCTCGGGGTGGCGCGCGGCGTAGGCGACCGCCACCGCACCGCCCTGTGACACCCCGAGCAGAGGAAAGCGGTCGAGGCCGACGGCGTCGACCACGGAGTGGAGGTCGGCGACCAGGTCGTCAAGGGAGAAGCTGGGCACCGACCACTCGGAGAGCCCGCAGCCTCGCTCGTCGTAGCGGATGAGCTGCCGGCCGCGGGTAAGACCGTCGAACCAGTGCGCCCACATCGGAGTGGTCCGGTCGAGGTCAAGGTGTGTCAGCCAATTGGCGGTCTTCACCAGAGGTGGACCCTCGCCGGTGACCGCGTAGGCGATGCGTGTGCCGTCCACGGACCGGCAGAAGCGGATGACCTCGTGGTCCGCCTCCGCCACTGCAGGGACGCCGGGAACCGTGGGCGTGGTGGAATGCACCGTCGCATGAACGACGAACCGATAGCCGTGCGGGTGCACGGCACGAATCAGCTGCGGTCGTGTGTCACTGTCACCGATCGCGAGACGAGCCGCCCGGAGCCAGCCGACGAGTGTGGCCTCGCTGACCGCATGCCCGTGCCCCACCCGGTCGCGCAGCTCTTCTTCGGTTACGACGCGGTCGCGGTGCTCGACCAGATGGCACAGGAGTTCGAGGGCTTGGGGCTCGGTGTCGACCGCCTGCCCGCCATGGCTGAGTCGCCGGCGGTCCGCGTCCAGCGTGTACTGACCGAAGAGATAAACCGCGCCGCCCACACAAAAACTTTACAACACGCTTCAAATGCAGGCGACTTGAGCGCTCAACCCCACGTCCCCAGCACCGGTCCGACGCGCACGGCGGCCGCTCAGGGGCGGGCCGGCTCCCGATCCCGAAGCAGGCGCCGGAGGATCTTGCCTGAGGGTGCCTTTGGCACCGCCTCGATGAACTCGATCCGGCGGATCCTCTTGTACGGGGCGACCTGACCCTCGACGTGGGCGATCACGTCGGCGGCAGATACCGGCACCCCGGTGACGGGCACCACGAACGCCTTGGGTATCTCGTTGCCCTCTTCGTCGTTCACACCGATCACGGCCGCGTCGGCGATACCAGGATGCTGCACCAGGATGGCTTCGAGCTCGGCCGGGGCCACCTGGTAGCCCTTGTACTTGATGAGTTCCTTGACCCGGTCGACGATGAACCAGTTCCCGTTCTCGTCGACCCGGCCGATGTCGCCGGTGTGCAGCCAGCCGTCGGCGTCGACCGTCGCGTCGGTGTCCTCCGGGCGACCGAAGTAGCCCTTCATGACCTGTGGCCCGCGGATCCACACCTCGCCGGGCGCCCCTTCCGCCACGTCCCGCCCGGTATCGGGATCGACCAGGCGTGCCTGTGTCGACGGGAGCAGGTGCCCCACGCACGCTACGGGCTCGTCCCGGTTGCCGTCGGCATGGATGTGGGACGCGGGAGACAGCTCGGTCATGCCGTAGGCCTGCCCGACCTCCACCCCCAGCCGATCGGCCACCGCCGCCTGCAGTCCGGCGTCGAGCGGTGCCGCCGCGCAGATGATGCGCCGCAGATGCGACAGGTCCAGGCTCCCGACCGCGGGGTGCTTGGCCAGCGCGAGCATGACTGGCGGGGCGACGTAGGCGTGCGTGATGCGGTCGCGCTCCAGGCTGGTCAGGAACGCGTCGAGATCGAATCGGGCGTGTACGTACACCGTCGCGCCACGCAGCAGCGCGCTGTTGATCAGCGCCGTCAGCCCGAAGATGTGGAAGAAGGGAAGGATCGCGATGACGTGGTCGTCCTCGCCGACCTGATGCAGGGCACTCAGCTGCGCCAGGTTGGTGCACAGATTGCGGTGGGTCAGCATCACGCCCTTGGGCACACCCGTCGTGCCACTCGAATAGGGCAGCACGGCCACGTCGGCGGCCGGGTCGAGCTCGAAGGCCGGTACGTCGCCGTCGCCCAGCAACTCCACTACGGAACGGTGACCATCGACCCGGTCACAGACCAGGATCTCGATGTTCCGGCCGGTCATCCTCCTGACCAGCCCTACGGCGGCCCGGGCAGTCTCGATCAGTGCCGACAGGCTCACCATCAACCGCGCCTCGGCGTCGATCAGCTGTTTGGCGATCTCGGCCGGTGTGGCCAGCGGTGACAACGTGGTCAGCGTCCCGCCCGCTGTCGTGGTGGCGTAGAAGACCACGGGGAACAGGACCGTGTTCGGCGAGTGCAACGCGACCACGTCACCCTTGCCGATGCCCTCGGCGGCAAGGCCCGCCGCCAGCCCGCGGACCAGCTCGGCCAACTCGCCGTAGGTGAGCGTGCGTCCACTGGACACGTCCACCATGGCGGGCTTCGTTCCGCGCCGGGCCGCATCACCGAGCACCCATTCATGGACGGGGCGATCGACGATGTCGACGTCCGGATGCCTGCTCTTGTAGATCACTGGATCTCCTCTTCTCTTCTCAGTTCGCTGCGGTGACCGGGACCCTCCGTGGTCTCCATGGCGGGGACACCGAACGGTTCGTCGGAGCGAAGTAGCGCGGCCCGCGACACAGCGACAGGTGTGCCGAGCGAACCCACGCCGCAACGCCCGGCAGCACAGATCGGCATCTCGGGTAGCCCGGTCCCCCGTCCCGGTCTCCGGGACAGCTCGATCATCGGGCTGGCCGCCACCCCGTCGCTTGGTGGAACCCTGAGCCTTTCCTGAGGAGGACCTGAGGGCCGGGTGCCGCTGCGTGCCCCCCGGCCCCCGCGGGGCGATCCGGACCGGTCCCGGACGGGGGCGCCTTCTCACCTTCACCGGTCAGTCGGGGACGCCGGGAGTCCGCCTCGGCCTCATTGACCAGGGCGCTGCGGCGGAGGGAAAGAAGGGCTTGGCAGTGCCGCTGCGAGGCCCCGAGGTAACGGTGTTGACCTCGGCTTGGCCGTCGCCCGCGGCTGCGCCAAGCCATGGGAAGCACCTCGGGGGGGGGGAGGTACACCGCAGAAGGCACCGGATGCGACGGTGTAATTGCCTTCATGAAGGATATCGACCAGCGACAATATCCCCCAGGTAGGGCTGCCCGGACAGGTAGTCGAGACGGCGCCGTCACCGGCGGTGGAGTCGCTGTGCTCGCCGACTCCCGCTGCACCCGCAACGTCGGGAGGTCACATGAAATGGCTGATCACGCTGGTCGGCGCGGGAACCGTCGGAATCATCCTGAGAGATGTGTTCCACACCTTGTGGCACCCCACTCGTCACGGAGGTCTGAGCCGGTTCGTCATGACGATCCTATGGAGGCTCTCTTCACGGCTCAGTACACGCCGGCGGCAGGCAGGGCTCGCAGGACCGCTCGGCATAGTGACCGTAGTGGCGATGTGGGCCGGCGGGGTAACCCTGGGGTGGACGCTGATCTACTGGCCACACCTACCAGAGGCCTTCTCCTACGCAACTGGCCTGGAACCCGCCGAACACGCCAGCTTTGTGGACGCTGTATACATCTCCCTGGTCACCTTGGCGACGTTGGGCCTGGGCGACATTGCACCGACAGCAGGATGGCTACGCATCGTCGGGCCCCTGGAAGCTCTGGTGGGGTTCGCTCTGCTGACCGCTACGGTCTCCTGGATCCTGGGTATCTACCCAGCTCTGGCACGACGGCGGGCTCTCGCGCTGAGAATCTCCCATATTCGAACCACCGACCCCACCAGCGAGCAGCTGGACACCGACAGCGGCGCCATCCTCCTCGCGGGGCTGGCAACTGAGGTCGCTCGGATCGGCGTAGACCTCCTGCAGTACGCCGAGTCCTACTACTTCCACGACGGTCAGGACACCACATCCCTAGCCGTCCACGCAGAGTATGCGATTGAACTTGCCCAGCGCGGGTGTGCCGCCCACCGTGCTGACGTCCATCTCACCGCCAACATCCTCACGGCTGCCCTCGACGATCTCGCAGCAATCTTGGAGCAACGCTTCCTCCACACTGCCGGCACCACCCGCGAGATCTTTCAGACCTACGCCCGCGATCACGGAGGCGCACCGAGCAGGTAGACGCAATCAGGGCTCAAGGCGCCCCTCACCCAAGCCGGAAATAGACCAGAGCGATGGTGTCATTCCTGTTCCAAAGCGTCGGCTGACACGAATTCACTTCACCTGAACAGTACGGCGCAAGGAATCGCGCGTGCGTTTCGTCCCTGCACGAGGGACCATCATCAGACGCAGGGGTCAGTAATGGGCCCCCGCGACGCCGATCCTTTCGTGCCCTGATCTCGGCGAGGGCACCTGTGGGCACCAAAGGCTGCTGAGGTGGATGGCCGCTACGGAGGCGGCCCGACCAGCCCCTCTGACCCGCGGGTCGCGCCGTCAACAGGCCGTCAACGAAGCGTAAAGATTGCCGGGAACCGGCAATGTGCACCGGTCACCCGTCCTGCCACCATCGTCATGGCACCGACAACGGAGCCACTGCACGAAGCAGGGGAGGGCAGGGGGATGCGCGAGTTCGTCGATGCCGCGCTCGGTTACCCCACGGCCCTGTTCAGCTTCGCGC
Source organism: Streptomyces sp. NPDC058864 (assembly GCF_042742985.1). Taxonomy (NCBI): domain Bacteria; kingdom Bacillati; phylum Actinomycetota; class Actinomycetes; order Kitasatosporales; family Streptomycetaceae; genus Streptomyces; species Streptomyces sp. NPDC058864. The sequence continues at coordinate 43,826 of NZ_JBHYMQ010000051.1, forward strand.
TCGTGGTGGTCATCGGGTACTGGGGGAGTGTCCTGCTCGGTGGCTTTGACGTCGACGCCCTCGGTGGGGGGCACGGGGGACACGGGGGAGAGGGCGTCGACGCCCACCACGACGGACACGACGGACACGAGCACACGGGGGGCTTCGCCGGCTTCCTCGCAGGCCTCGGGCTCGGCGGGGTCCCGCTCACCGTCACGCTGTCGCTGCTGATCACCATCGCGTGGTTCACGGCGCTGGCCGGCCGGGTCCTGACCGGCGGCGGGCCGCTGACCGGCACCGCCGTTCTGGCGGGAGCGCTGGTGTGCTCCTGGGCCGGCACGCGCGCGCTGCTCATGCCGCTGCGCCGGCTGGTGCCCCGAGAACGCGCGCCGTCGCGCGCCGACTTCGTCGGCAAGATCTGTGTCGTCCGTACCGGCCGCGTCACCGCCGGGTTCGGGCAGGCCGAGGTCACCGCCGACGACGGATCGACCGCTGTCCTCCAGGTACGCACCGCCGGACCCGACGAGGGCCTGATCGGCGGCAGCACCGCCCTGATCTTCGACTACGACGCCGTCCGGGAGTACTTCCTGGTCGCGCCGTACGACGCCGCGCTCGACCCGGATCGCCGTCCGGCCCTCTGAGCCCGCCGTCCCACCCGTCTTCTCACTTTCCGTATCTCTTCACCGAGGATCGCTGATGGATGCCATCACCATCGGGATCGGCGTGCTCGTCGCCGTCGTCCTGCTCATCGTTCTGGGCATGCTCCTGATCGTCAGCCGGCTCTTCCGCAAGGTCGAGCAGAGCAAGGCCCTGATCATCTCCAAGGCCAAGAAGGTCGACGTCACCTTCACCGGGGCCGTGGTGCTGCCCGTACTGCACAAGGCCGAGGTCATGGACATCTCGGTGAAGACCGTGGAGATCCGCCGTACCGGCCGCGAGGGTCTGATCTGCCGAGACAACATCCGCGCCGACATCCACATCAACTTCTTCGTACGGGTCAACAAGACTGTCGAGGACGTCATCAAGGTGGCCCAGTCCATCGGCACGGAACGGGCCAGCAGCCAGGAGACGATCCAGCAGTTCTTCGCCGCCAAGTTCTCCGAGGCGCTGAAGACGGTCGGCAAGCAGTTGGACTTCGTCGACCTCTACACCAAGCGTGAGGAGTTTCGGGACCGGATCATCTCGGTCATCGGCACCGACCTGAACGGCTACCACCTCGACGACGCGGCCATCGACTTCCTCGAGCAGACCCCGATGACCCAGCTGGATGCCGCCAACATCCTGGACGCCCAGGGCATCCGGAAGATCACCGAGCTGACGGCGATCGAGCACGTGCGGACCAACGAGTTCCAGCGCACGGAGGAGAAGGAGATCACGCGCCAGAACGTCGACGCCCGCGAGACCATCCTGGAGCTGGAGCGCCGCCAGGCCGAGGCCGAGATCCGGCAGCGGCGTGAGGTCGAGACCCTGCGCGCCAAGGAGGAGGCGACCACCGCGCAGGTTCAGGAGGAGCAGCGGCTCAACGCCCAGGGCGCCTTCCTGCGCACCGAGGAGCAACTGGGCATCCAGCGCGAGAACCAGGCCCGCGAGGTCGCCGTCGCGCAGAAGAACCGCGAGCGGGTGATCGCCGTGGAGAACGAGCGGATCGAGAAGGACCGGCTGCTGGAGGTCATCGCGCGCGAACGCGAGACCGAGCTGACCCGCATTGCGAAGGACAAGGAGGTCGAGGGCGAGAAGCGGGAGATCGCCGAGGTCATCCGCGAGCGCGTGGCCGTCGACCGCACCGTCGCCGAGCAGGAGGAGAGCATCAAGCGGTTGCGCACGGTCGAGGAGGCCGAGCGCGCCCGCCAGTCCGTCGTCATCCACGCCGAGGCCGAGGCCCAGGAGAAGCTGGTCAAGGACATCAAGGCGGCGGAGGCGGCCGAGGCGGCGGCCCACCACAAGGCCCGCGAGACGCTGACGCTGGCCGAAGCCCGCAGGCAGGCGGCCGAGCTCGACGCCCAGGCCAAGGTCCGGCTCGCCGAGGGCGTGCAGGCGGAGGCCGCCGCGGAGGGCCTGGCAGCGGTGCAGGTCCGCGAGAAGGACGCCGAGGCGATCGAGAAGACCGGACGGGCCGAGGCCGCCGTGGCCGTCGAGAAGGCGCACGCCGCCGCGACCGAGATCGGGGAGAAGCTGAAGGCGGAGGCCGCCGGCCTCACCGAGAAGGCGGCCGCGATGGCCGCCCTGGACGAGGCGTCGCGCGGGCACGAGGAGTACCGGCTGCGGCTGGCCGCGGAGAAGGACATCCGCCTGGCGGGACTGGACGTCCAGCGGCAGATCGCCGAGGCGCAGGCGGCGCTGGTCGGCGCGGGACTGGAGAAGGCCAAGATCGACATCGTCGGCGGGGACAGCGTGTTCTTCGACCGGCTGGTGAAGTCCGTCTCGTTCGGCAGGAGCGTGGACGCCTTCGTCGGGCACTCCGACACCGTCCAGGCGCTGGCCCGTCCCTGGCTGGACGGCGAGTCCAACATCGCCGACGACCTGGCTCGCGTGCTGGGCTCCGTGGACGCCGCGGGGGTCCGCGACCTGACGGTCTCCGCCCTGCTCATGCGCCTGATCAGCGCGGGAGGCACCCAGAGCGGGCAGTTCCGGCAACTGCTCGACACGGCACGAGAGCTCGGACTCGACCAGACCCCGGTCGCCGGCCTCAACGGCACGGCCCACGCCTGACAGCCGGCCGAGGAGAACGGAGGGGCACGTACACGATGGTCACCGAGCAGCAGCACGGCGGACTGGAAGCCGGGACGTACGAGGTACTGCGCACCCGGCTCACCGCCGCCGCGCGCCAACTGTCCGACAGGACTCAGGCACTGAACGCCCGCCGGGTGGAGACCTTCGGATCCGGGGGGCTACGGCTGGCCCGCAGCGGGCGCCTGTGCACTGCGGGCGCGTGTGTCCCGCGCGACATCGCGACTGTGGGCGGACGACTGCTGCTCGGTCACGACGCACCAGGAAGCGGCGGCTCCGTCGGGGACGTGTTCTCGCTTCACGACCTGGGCGACTTCGAGGCCGTAGGCACCGACACCGTTTCCGGGCTGCTGGATAACCCACGTGTCCGGCAGGATTTGGCGGAGTTGTACCGCTACTACCGCGACGCCCGCCTGCTCCGGCTACGGGTCCTCGGCACCCGGCTGCTCGCGGTGTTCCGGACCGGTCCGGCCCTCACCGACATCCGTGTCCTGCGCTGGCAGGTGTCCGCCGACGGCACGGCCTCGTACCTCGACGCCCGCGGCGAGCGCGACCACGTCGTGCCGCCCGCGTACGACATCGCGTGGCGGGAGACCACCCGCGACGACCACGTCCTGGGCCGTCACCCACACGTGTCGATCGAGGGCGAGGTCTTCGTGTCCACGGTGGGCGGCACACTCACGGTCAGGACACAGAACGACAGCGGCACCGGCGTTGAGGTGTACTCCGAGCCGGTCGACGAGCCGCTGCAGGCGCTGGCCGACGCCGACATCGCCCATGCCCGCGCCGGAGCGCTGATCCTGCTGCGAGTCCGCCCGTACAACGAGAACGCCGCCCGGTACCTGGCCACGAACACCCGAACGCACCAGGTGATCCGGCTGGACGGTCTCGGGCAGGCCTGCCTCACCCTGCCCGACGAGCAAGGGGTGATCTTCCCGGGCGGCTACTGCCTGGCCACCGGCGCGGTGCGGACCTTCGACATTCCGACCGAGGGCCTGGAGTTCGATCGGGTCGTCCGGTCACCGAACGGCGAGGACGTGCTGTACGTCTTCCACGCTCCCGCCGAGGGCCGCACCGTGCTCCTCCCGTACAACGTCATCCGGAAGGAGGTCGGCAGCCCGCTGTCCTGTCACGGGTACGCGCTCCTCGACGACGGCACCCTGGTGTTGCTGCGCGCCGACTCCACCGAACCGGCCCGCGTCCACCCGGTGCAGGTATGGGACACCCCCTACACCACGGACACGTACGCCCTCGGCCGGCCGAGCGGTACCGGACCGCTGGACCGCGTCGGCAACGCCGATCTGGTGCGCGGCATAGCCGACTGCCTCTCGGTCGCCCGCATGGCGGAGGAGATGACCCCGAACGCCGCCGTGTACGAGGCCGTCGCCGCGGCGTGCGTGCGGACGGCCGATCGCCACCACTGGCTCACTGAGCACGGCCTCGGGGAACTGCACGAGCCACTGGCCGAGGTCCGGGGCACTGCCGAACAGATCCTGGAAGAGTTCGCGGCGATCACGGCCCTGACCGCTCAGGCCGCCGACGCCCTGGACCAGGCGGTCACCCGCATCGCCGCGCTCGTGCGCCGCGGGCGTGGCGAGACCCTGGACAGCGCCGACGCCTGGATCGGGCACCTCACCGAACTCCGCCGCGCTCAAGGCCACCTGACGTCCTTGCGTGAGCAGCGGTACATCGACCACGACCGGGTCGACGAACTCTCCGCCGGGCTCAGCGACGACCTGGCCACGGCGGCCCACCGGGCGGTTGCTTTCCTGGGCGGGGAAGACGCCTTCGCCGGCCACCACAAGGACGTCGCGGTGGTGGGCGGCCCCGCCCCGCGCCACCCCCCCCCCCCCCCAGGCCCCCCCCAGGGCCGCACGCGGGGGGGCCACAACCGGGGGCGCGGGGGCGGCGCCCCCGGGGGTTGCC